>CAZHQA010000342.1:0-5012 GCA_964533955.1 uncultured Reyranella sp.
TGCCGGTGATGATGGGCGTGACCTTCGCCGCCGTCGGCCCGATGCTGGCCATGGCCGCCGACCCGCGCATCGGCCTGCTCGGCATCTACGGCGCGGTGATCGGCGCCGGCGTGTTCGGCATGGTGGTGGCGCCGTTCATCAGCCGCCTGCTGCCGCTCTTCCCCCCGGTGGTCACCGGGACGATCATCGCCGTGATCGGCATCTCGCTGATGCGCGTCGGCATCAACTGGGCCGGCGGCGGGATCGGCAATCCGCGCTTCGGCGATCCGCTCTATCTCGACGTTTCGCTGGTCGTGCTGCTGGTGATCCTCGGCGTCACCAAATACCTCAAGGGCTTCTTCGCCAACATCGCCGTCCTGCTCGGCCTGATCGTCGGCTTCGTGATCGCCATGCTGCTCGGCGAGGTGAGCTTCGCCGGCGTGGCCAGCGCGGGCTGGCTCGACGTGGTCTATCCCTTCCAGTTCGGCCTGCCGACCTTCGATCTCCTGGCGACCCTCACGATGTGCCTGGTGATGATCGTGGTCATGATCGAGTCGACGGGCATGTTCCTGGCGCTCGGCGAACTCACCGGCAAGCCGATCGGCCAATCCGACCTGACGCGCGGCCTGCGTGTCGACGGGCTGGGCACGCTGATCGGCGGCGTGTTCAACACCTTCCCCTACACCTCGTTCTCGCAGAACGTCGGCCTGGTCGGCATCACCGGCGTACGCAGCCGCTGGGTCACGGCGGTCGGCGGCGTGATCATGCTGGTGCTGGGCCTCGTCCCCAAGATCGCGACCGTGGTCGCCTCGGTGCCGCAGTTCGTCCTGGGCGGCGCGGGAATCGTGATGTTCGGCATGGTGTGCGCCACCGGCGTGCGCATCCTGTCGCGTGTCGACTTCCGCGGCCGGCCCAACAACGCCTATGTGGTTGCGATCAGCGTCGGACTGGGCATGATCCCCCTCGTGTCCGAGAAGTTCTTCGACAAGATGCCCAAGGCGCTGGGGCCGCTGCTGCACAGCGGCATCCTGCTTGCTTCGGTTTCGGCCGTGCTGCTGAACGCCTATTTCAACGGCATGCGCGCCGCCGACGATGCGGCCGCCGAGGCCGCCGCCGCCGGCCGCGAAGCCGAGTCGGCGCACTGAGGGAGCACGACCGCCAGCCATGATCGATGCTGCCTTTCTCGCCGAGTGGCTCAATCTGACAGTGCGCTGGGCCCACATGATCGTGGGCATCGCCTGGATCGGCGCCTCGTTCTACTTCATCTGGCTCGACAACCATCTGCATCCGCCGCTCGACCCGGCCGACGCCGCCAAGGGCATCGGCGGCGAGGTGTGGGCCGTCCATGGCGGCGGCTTCTACACGGCGAAGAAATTCACCCTGGCGCCGGAGAAGCTGCCGCCCGAGCTGCACTGGTTCAAGTGGGAAGCCTACACCACGCTGATCAGCGGCTTCTTCCTGCTCTGCCTGGTCTACTACTGGGGCGCCGAAGTGGCCCTGATCGATCCCGCGGTGATGCCGCTCGACAAGTGGGAGGCGATCGCCATCGGCCTGGCGTTCCTGGTGGCCGGCTGGGTGTTCTACGACCGGCTGTGCCGCTCGGCGTTCGGCGAGGACGATGCGGTGCTGGGCGGCCTGCTGTTCGTCTACTGTGCCGTCGCCGCCTGGGCGCTCTGCCACCTCTTCTCCGGCCGCGGCGCCTACATCCATTTCGGCGCCATGCTGGGCGTCGTCATGGTGCTGAACGTCTTCTTCGTGATCATCCCCGGCCAGAAGGAGCTGGTGAAAGCCAAGGAAGAAGGCCGCAGGCCCGATCCGAAGTTCGGCCTGATGGGTCGCCAGCGCTCGGTGCACAACACCTATTTCACGCTGCCGGTGCTGTTCACCATGATCAGCAACCACTACGCCGGCCTCTACGGCCACGAGTGGAACTGGGTGCTGCTGATCATGATCTCGGTGGCCGGCGCCCTGATCCGCATATGGTTCGTGCAGCGGCACAAGGGAAACCAGGACCCCCTGGTGCTGGCGGCAGGGCTGGTGGTTCTGGGCCTGACCGCACTGGTCTCCCTGCCCCGGCCGGGCGCCGACATCGGCCCGCCGGTCGCCTTCGCCGAAGTGCAACAGATCTTCCAGCAGCGCTGCCAGCCCTGCCATTCAACCCGGCCGACGCAGGAAGGCTTCGCCGCCCCGCCCAAGGGCGTGATCCTGGAGACCGAGTCGGAGATCCGGGCACGCGCGCCGATGATCAACCAGCAGGTCTGGGTGTCGCGGGTCATGCCGCCGGGCAACCTGACGCACATCACCGACGAGGAGCGCCGGCTGATTGCGCGCTGGTTCAAAGGCAGCGCACAATAGGCCAATGATTCGCCACTGGAGTGGAACTGGATCGGCCGGCCCGATCTGGCGCCGCCTGCTCATGGCGGCGCTGGCCGTGGTCGCGATCTATGCCTACTGGAGCCACATCGCCGAGCACGGCGAACGCGCCGCCGCGCGCGACATCGCGGCGGCGCCCGGCGATGCCGGCACCGGCAAGGCGTGGGGCACGCGCGTCGGCTTCGTCAACGACAAGCGGCTCGACGAGCACTACGACAAGCACGGCGCCGAGTTCGGCCGCGTCACCCGGCAGGACTACCTGCGCCAGGCCCAGCTGCTGCGCGACACCCAGGCCGGCGGACCGGTGCTCGAGACGGTGCGGCGCGACGGCGTGACGACGCGCTTCGACCGCCAGACCGGCGCCTTCGTCGCGTTCAATGGCGACGGCACGATCCGGACCTTCTTCAAGCCCAACGACGGCGAGCGCTACTACCGTCGCCAGGCGGAGCGCGTCGGCGAATGAGCATGCATCCCCCTCCGCCCCCCGGGCCGCCCGACGTCGGCGAATTGCGTGAGCTGATCGACCAGTGGGCGACCTTCGCCACGGACCTCGACGGCAAGGACTACACCTTCGATCTCGACAACTGGCGCAACGACGTCGACGTGCGCGAGCTCATCCTCGAGGCGCTGCCGATGTTCAGCCGCGAGGAGATGGGCGACCACGCGCTCAAGCTCGACCAGGCCGACAGCGTGTTCCGCGGCAACACGCGCGACCTCAAGCGCTGCGTCTGGGGCCATGGCACCGCCCGCAAGGAAAAATGGACGCCGCAGAAGAACTGGTGGTACTTCCGCACGCCGCTGCGCTCCAACTCCCAGCTCGAGGACGAGCTTGCGACGGTGCGCTGAGGATCAGTCGTGTTCAAAAAAGCAATGTCATCCCGAGCGCGGCGAGGGATGACACCGGTGGCGCCTCAATGACCACATCCAAAATCCTCATCGAACGCAGCGGACCTGTCGCCACCATCGTCATCAACCGTCCGACGTCGAAGAACGCGCTCGACAATGAAGCGGCGCATGCGCTCGCCGACGCCCTGCACGCCTTCGACGCCGATCCCGAGACGCGGGTCGCCGTGCTGACCGGCGCCGGCGGCGCGTTCTGCGCCGGGGCCGATCTCAAGGAACTGGGATCGGGTGTCGACTATTTCCCGTGGGCCGGCAGCGAGCAGGGACCGCTGCGCGCACCGCTCGGCAAGCCGGTGATCGCCGCCATCGAGGGCCATGCCTGCGCCGGCGGTCTGGGCGTGGCGCTGTTCTGCGACATCCGCGTGGTCGACGACACCGCCGTGTTCGGCGTGTTCTCGCGGCGCTGGGGCGTGCCGATGAGCGACGGCACCACGGTGCGCCTGCCGCGCATCGTGGGCCAGGGCCGGGCGCTCGACATGCTGCTGACCGGCCGCGCCGTCGGCGCCGACGAGGCGGTCGCCATCGGCCTCGTCACGCGCAAGGTGGCGCGCGGCACGACGCGCGCCGAGGCCGAGAAACTTGCCCATCAGATCGCGGAGTTTCCGCCCATCGCCCTGACGTCGGACCGCCAATCGGCCTACGAGAGCTTCGACCGCGACCAGCAGGCCGCCATCCGGCGCGAGATGGAGCTGTCGCTCGAGGCGCGACGCCGGGAATCACAGACCGGCGCGGCGCGTTTCGCCCGGGGCGAAGGCCGGCACGGATCGTTCGAGAGGAAGTGAAGATGCGCGCGTTGGTGTGCCATGCGTATGGACCGATCGAGTCGCTGCGGCTCGAGGATGTGGCCAAGCCCGAGCCCGCGGCGGGCGAGATCCTGGTCAAGGTGGGCGCGGCGGGCGTGAGCTTCGCCGCCATGCTGGGCATCCAGGGCAAGCACCAGAACAAGCCGCCGCTTCCCTTCGTGCCGGGCAACGAGATCGCCGGCGAGATCGCGGCACTCGGCGAGGGCGTGCGCGACTTCGAGGTCGGCCAGCGCATCGCCACCGGCGGCAGCCGCGGTGGCTTCGCCGAGTACTGTGTCGCCACCGCGGCCAACGCCGTGCCGATCCCCGACAGCCTGCCCTACGCCGAGGCGACGAATTTCCCGACGCTCTATCCCACCGCCTACGGTGCGCTGAAGTGGAAAGCCAACCTGCAGCCGGGCGAGGTGCTGCTGGTGCATGGCGCGGGCGGCGGCTCGGGCCTCACCGGCATCGAGGTCGGCAAGGCGATGGGCGCGCAGGTGATCGCCTCGGCCGGCGGCGCCGACAAGCTCGCCGCCGCCAAAGCGGCCGGCGCCGATCACCTGATCGATTATCGCCGCGAGGATCTGCGCACCAGGGTGCTCGAGCTGACGGGCGGCCGCGGCGCCGACGTGATCTACGACCCGGTCGGCGGCGAGGCGTTCACCGCCTCGCTGCGCTGCGTGGCGCCGGAGGGGCGTATCATCCCGATGGGCTTCGCCTCGGGCACCATCCCGCAGATCCCGGCCAACATCCTGCTGGTCAAGAACGTCACGGTGATCGGCTTCTACTACGGCTACTGGAACGGCTGGGGCGGCAAGGCCCCGCCGACACCGGCCGAAGCGGCCTCGCTCGCCAAGCGCCGCGCCATGGTGATGGCGGCGCAGGCCGAAATGATGCGCTGGTACGGCGAGGGCAAGCTGAAGGCCCTGGTGGCCGGCAAGTACGACCTCGCCGACTGGGTGAAGGCCTTCA
>CAZHQA010000343.1:0-4905 GCA_964533955.1 uncultured Reyranella sp.
TCGGAGCCGGCGACTTCATCGGCGCCGCGATCGCCCGGAAGTTCGCCGCCGAAGGATTCACCGTGTTCGCCGGCCGGCGCAACGGCGACAAGCTGGCGCCCCTGATCGCCGACATCGTGAAGGCGGGCGGCAAGGCCTTCGGCCGCTCGCTCGACGCGCGCAAGGAAGCCGACATCACGGCCTTCCTCCAGGAGGCGGACCGCGCGGCTCCCCTCGAGGTCTGCATCTTCAACATCGGCGCCAACGTCAACTTCCCGATCCTCGACACGACCGAGCGCGTCTTCCGCAAGGTGTGGGAGATGGCCTGCTACTCGGGCTTCCTCGCCGGCCGCGAAGCCGCACGCCTGATGCTGGCGCGCGGCAGGGGCTCCATCTTCTTCACCGGCGCGACGGCCAGCCTGCGCGGCGGCACGGGCTACGCGGCTTTTGCCGCGGCGAAGGCCGGGCTGCGGGCGGTCGCGCAATCCGCCGCCCGCGAGCTCGGGCCGAAGAACATCCACGTCGCCCACCTGGTGATCGATTCGGGCGTCGACACCGCCTGGGTGCGCGAGCGCATCAAGGCGCGCGAAGGCGCCGAGGCGCTCGCCAATCTCGAGCCCGGCCGGCTGATGCGGCCGGAGGCGGTCGCCGAGAGCTACTGGGCGCTCTACCAGCAGCCGCGCGACGCCTGGAGCTCGGAAATCGAGATCCGTCCGTTCGGCGAGAAATGGTGAACCATGCCCAAGGCAGAATTCCTGTTCGATTTCGGCAGCCCCAACGCCTACCTGAGTCACCTGGTCATTCCCGGAATCGAGAAACGCCAGGGCGTGCGGTTCGACTACGTTCCGATCCTGCTGGGCGGCGTCTTCAAGCTCACCAACAACCGCTCGCCGGCCGAGAGCAATGCCGGCATCCGGAACAAGCCGGAGTATCAGCGACTGGAGACCGAGCGGTTCGTGCGCCAGCACGGCATCACGCGCTACAAGATGAACCCGTTCTTCCCGGTCAACACGCTGATGCTGATGCGCGGCGCCTTCGCGGCCCGCAAGCTGGGAATCTTCGAGCGCTATGTCGACGAGGTCTACCGTCACATGTGGGCCGAGCCGAAGAAGATGGACGATCCCGCGGTGCTGAAGGCGGCGCTGATCGAATCGAACCTGCCCGCCGACAAGCTCTTCGGGCTGGTGCAGGTGCAGGAGATCAAGGACCAGCTGCTGGCCGAAACCCAGCGCGCCGTCGACCGCGGCACCTTCGGTTCGCCCACCTTCTTCGTCGATGACGAGATCTATTTCGGCAAGGACAGCCTGCGCGACGTCGAGGAAGCCATCGCCGCGAAGAAATAGGCGACGTGTCGCCGCCCCCTCTCCTCTCCTCTCCCCCTGGCGGGGGAGAGGAACTTGAGTTTTCCTCTCCTCTCCCCCGCCAGGGGGAGAGGTTGGGAGAGGGGGGGTAACGAATATCGCCTGCGACCTCCTCTCCTCGCCTCTCCCCCTAGCCGGGGGAGAGGTACTTGAGGATCTGCGCTTTCGCGACCCGCACCACTAGGCGACCCCGCCCTCCCCCGAAGACGGGGGAGGGGAAGCATGAGCGGGCCGGCGCGACGTCAGCCGGCTTTCGCGAGCCGCACCACCTTGGCGGCGGCGAGGCGGTCGATGTCGTCGCTGGCGTAGCCGAGTTCGGCCAGGATCGCGGCGCCGTGCTGGCCGATCGCGGGTGCGGGCGAGGGGCTGCGCGAGGGCGTGCCGGCGAACTCGGCGGCGGGCCTGGCCTGGCGGACGCGGCCGATACCGGGATGATCGAATTCGGCAATCAGGCCGCGGGCGATCACCTGCTCGTTGTGCATCACCTCGCCGCGGCGCAGGACCGGGGCGCACGGGACGTCGGCGTCGTCGAGGCGCTTCAGCCAGTCGGCCGTCGTGCGCCGGGCAAGGATCTCGCCCATCAGGGTGATTCGCTCGGCGGCGTTGGCGGTGCGCGCCGCCGGCGTCTTGAACCGCGGATCGTCGACCAGCGCCGGCTGTTCGGCAGCCCGGCAGAAGCCCTGCCATTCGGAGTCCGAGACAGTGCCGGCGGTCATGTAGCCGTCCATCGTCTTGAAGATGAGGTCGGGTCGCGCCTTGGGGTCGCCCGCTGCCGTCTCCTGTCCGACCACCGTGTACTGCATCATGGCCTCGGGCCAGAGATAGGAGATCATGACGTCGAGCATCGCCAGCTTGACGTGCTGGCCCACGCCGGTCTTTTCCCGCGCGTAGAGGGCCGACGTCACGGCCTGCGCCGTCATGACCGACGTGGTCTTGTCGGCGACGATGGTCCGGATCATCTGCGGGCGCCCGGTCTCCGCATTGGACTGCACGTCGGCGAAGCCCGACAGGCCCTGGATGATCGGATCGTAGACGCGCTTCTCGGCGTAGGGGCCGCTGTCGCCGGCGCCGCTGATCGAGACGTAGATCAGGCGCGGATTGAGCGCCCGCATGGCCGCCTCGCCGAAGCCCAGCCGCTCCATCACCTGCGGCCGGAAATTCTGCACCAACACGTCGGAGCGGGCGATCAGCTTGCGCAGGATCTCCGCGCCCTCGGGCTGCTTGAGGTCGAGCGACAGCGAGCGCTTGCCGCGATTGGTCGATATGAAAAGTGCCGAGAACTGCCCGGTCGGGTCGACCGACTGGCGGCTGCGGCGCGTGATGTCGCCGCCCGGCGGCTCGACCTTGATGACGTCGGCGCCCTGGTCGGCCAGGAACATGGTGGCAAACGGCCCCGACACCACGCCGGTGAGATCGATGACCCGCACTCCCGCCAATGGACCCGTCATCGTCGCCTCCGGTTTCGTTTCGACACGTATAGCGGCTGGCGGCCGGAGCGGCAAAAAAGTCGGCGTCATGAGGGAGCGATCAAAACTAATCCAGGGGGCCTTGTTGGTGTTCTTATTGAACCTACGCTACAGTTTCCCACCATGCGATGGAGCAAACTCGACGGAGAAGCGTGCTCGCTGGCGCGCACCGTGTCGGTCATCGGCGATCGCTGGACCCTGCTGATCCTGCGCGACTGCTTCCTGCGGGTGCGCCGCTTCGAGGAATTCCAGGCGCGGCTCGGCATCACGCGGCCGATCCTGGCCGACCGCCTGCGCAAGCTGGTGAAGGATTTCGTGCTGGCCAAGGTGCCCTACCAGGAACGCCCGCTGCGCTACGAGTACCGGCTGACCCAGAAGGGCCTCGATCTCTATCCCATCGTGATGTCGATCGTGCACTGGGGCGACGTCCACATGTCGGGCCGGAAGGGTCGTCCCCTGCTCCATCATCATGCGAGCTGCGGCAAGACCTTCGACCCGGTGATGACCTGCTCGCAATGCGGCGAGCCCCTGGACCCGCGGCAGGTTCATGTCCATCGCGGGCCCGGCGCGGCGAGCGGACGCCACCTGCCGCCCGCGCTGCAGGCCGGAAGCGGCAAACGCCGGCGCGCCGTCAGATCCTCCCGCGCCTAGCGCCGGCAAACCCTTGCGAGCCACGGTGAAGAGGGCGAAACTGCAAGTGTCTTTTTAGAACGGACCACAGAGTTCGTCGCAAAAGGAAGGAGCGCACATGACAGCCAGCAGGCCGGTCGCCCTGCTCGTCGGCGCCGGCGACGCCATCGGCGCGGCCGTGGCGCGGCGCTTCGCGGCCGGCGGATTGCATGTCTGCGTGGCCCGGCGCGACGCCGGCAAGGCCAGGGCGCTGATCGACGAGGTCGCGGCCAGCGGCGGCAGGCTCGAGGCCTTCAGCGTCGATGCCCGCCAGGAAGGCGCCATCCAGGACCTGTTCGCGAAGATCGAGGGCGGGATCGGGCCGATCGAGGTCTGCCTCTACAATGCCGGCTCGAACGTCAACACGCCGCTGCTGGATACCAGCGAGAGCCTGTTCCGCAAGGCCTGGGAGCTCGCCTGCTACGGCGGCTTCCTCGCCGGCCGCGAGGCGGCACGCTACATGGTGCCGCGCGGCCACGGCACCATCCTGTTCACCGGCGCCACGGCCCAGCGTGCGCGGCGGCCCGGGGTTTGCCGCCTTCGCCTCGGCGAAGTTCGGCCTGCGCGCCGTGGCGCAGTCGATGGCGCGCGAGCTGGGACCGAAGAACATCCACGTCGCTCACCTGCTGATCGATGGTGGCGTCGACAGCGAGGCCATCCGCAGGCGCATGCGGGCGCGGATCGGCGATGCCGTCGACTCGCTGCCGGCCAACACGTTGATCCAGACCAGCGCGATCGCCGAGGCCTATTGGACCGTGCACACCCAGCCGTCCCACGGCTGGACGCACGAACTCGACCTCCGCACCTCGATCGAGAGGTGGTGACGTGGCCGACGCACGACCGCGCCTGCACCTGTGGGGCGTCAGCACCAGCCGCACCCTGCGCGCCGTGTGGGCGCTGCACGAACTGTCGCTCGACTACGAGGGTCATCCCATCCTGCCGCGGACCGGCGAGACCAAGACCGACGAGTTCACGAGGATCAATCCGCGCCAGAAGATCCCCGTGCTGCAGGACGGCGACTTCACCATCGCCGAGAGCCCGGCGATCATCGCCTACCTCTCCGATACCTACGGCACGGACGACAACAGGTTGATCCCGCGCGAGCCCCGCCAGCGCGCGACATGGCTGGAATGGTGCTTCCACATCGCCATGGAGCTCGATGCGTCCAGCCTCTACGTCATGCGCCGCCATCGCGACCTCAAGCACATCTATGGCGACGCACCGGTCGCCGTCGAAAGCGCCAGCCAGTACTTCGGGACCCAGCTGCGCCACACCGTGCAGGCGCTCGGCGATGGCCGGCAGTATCTCGTCGGCGACCGCTTCACCAGCGCCGACATGCTGCTCACGACCTGCCTGGTGTGGGCGGTCAACTACGGCGTGCCGGTGCCGCCGGTATGCCGCGACTACGTCGCCCGTATCGCCGCCCGCCC
>CAZHQA010000344.1:0-4832 GCA_964533955.1 uncultured Reyranella sp.
CGGCATTCATCACCTGGCCGAACAGCTTGGCCGGCAGGTCGAGATAGACGCCGCCCGGACGGCCCGACACGGCGGCGCGGATGGCGCGGGCAAGGCCGATGCCGATGTCGGCGGCATGCAGCACACGGTAGGCCGCCTTGCACAAGGGCTTGGCGATGGCGAGCTGGTCCATCTCCTCGTAGTCGCCCTGCTGGAGGTCGACGATCTCGCGCTCGGAGGAGCCGGAGATCAGGATCATGGGAAAGCAGTTGGTGGTGGCGTGGGCGAGCGCGGTGAGGCCGTTCAGAAAGCCCGGCGCGGAGACGGTGAGGCAGATGCCGGGCTTCTTGGTCAGGAAGCCCGCGATCGCCGCGGCGTAGCCCGCATTCTGCTCATGGCGGAACGACAGGACACGGATGCCGGCAGCCTGCGCCATGCGGCCGAAGTCGGTGATCGGAATGCCCGGCACGCCGTAGATCGTGTTGATGCCGTTGAGCTTCATCGCGTCGATGACGAGATTGAAGCCGTCGGTCAGTTCTTCGGTATCGGCTTCGGGCTTCTTGATAAGTGCCGCTGCATCGGCCATGGCGTCCTCCGGTAGATTCAATCGAGATAATCGGCGTGCTTGGCGACATGCTCGGCCAGGCCGAGCGCATGCTGGCGCACGAGGCTCTCGGCGCGCTCGGTGTCGCGCGCCTCGAGAGCCTGGATGATGTTCATGTGGTCGCGGATCGAGCGGTCGGCCCGATCCTCCTCGCCGATCGTCTGGCGGCGGATCATGTGCATGTGGGTGAACAGGTTCTCCGCCAGGTTGATCAGCACCGCGTTGCCGCTCAGCCTGATGATCGTCTGGTGGAAGTCGATGTTGACCTTGGAATATTCGTCGAGCTTGGCGTGCAGCTTGTCGTCCTCGAAGGTGGCGAACATGCGCCGCAGGCCCGCGATGTCGGCGTCGCTCGCCTGCTGGGTGATGAGCCGCGCCGCCATGCTCTCCAGAGCCGCCCAGGCATGGATCATCTCGATCACTTCGCGCTTGGTCTTGCGCACGACATAGATGCCTCGGCGCGGCACGGAGCGCACGAAGCCCTCGCGCTCGAGCTGCGCCATGGCCTCGCGCACCGGCGTGCGCGAGATGCCGAAATCCTGCGCGAGCTGGCGCTCGTCGAGCCGGATGTCGGCCCGCGAGCGATAGACGCCGGAGGTCACGATGACGTTGCGCAAGGCCGCGTAAGCCTTGTTCTTGAACGTTTCCCGGCCGTCGATCGGCGCAACGATGAGGCGTGCTTCATCGCCCATGGGGCTCGATCTTCCTCCCGTTAGGTGCCCTCGTTGGGAATACATTATTCATTATACCAACGTGCCACAAGCTGGACCGGCCGCGGGCCACAGCTATTGTCCCGGCCCATGAAATCGCCGGAAAAGATCGACATCGTCTTTCAGCAGGACGGCGGCGCCGCGGCCCAGCTCGTGCGCGACCGGCTCGACCTGTTCAACATCGCCGTGACCGGCGTCTCAGCCTACTACCCGGTGAACTACTTCCTGAAGAACGAGCGCGACGAGGTGATGGGCGGCCTGCTCGGCGGCATCTGGGGCGGCTGGCTGCACATTGCGTATCTCTGGGTCGACGAGGCCGTCCGCGGCCGCGACCTGGCGACCGGGATGATGGACCAGGCCGAGGCCTATGCCCGCGAGCGGCACTGCCACTCGATCATGCTCGACACGCACTCGTTCCAGGCACGCCCGTTCTACGAAAAGCGCGGCTTCGAGGTCTTCGCCACGCTCGACGACTGGCCCGAGGGCCACAAGAAATTCTTCCTGAAGAAAAAGCTGTAGCGCTCCTATCGTCCAACGTCCGACGATTTCTGAAGTTGGCGCGAGATCCTTCTCTGCGCTCAGGATGACGCGGTGAGCTCTTTCAGCTTCCTGTCGATCGCCAGCAGGTCCTGCCAGCTCTGGCGCTTGCTGGCGGGTGTGCGCAGCAGGTAGGCCGGATGGAAGGTCGGCATGGCGGGAATCTCGGTGCCGTCGCTCAGCCGGTAAGTCGCCCACTTGCCGCGCAGGCGCATGATGCCGTCGGTCGTGTCGAGCAGCGCCTTCGCCGAGACGCCGCCTGCCAGTACCAGGAGCTTCGGGCGCGCGAGCTCGATATGTCGCCGCGTGAAGGCAAGGCACATCGCCTGCTCGGCCAGGGTGGGCGTGCGATTGCCGGGCGGCCGCCAGAACAGGATGTTGGTGATGTAGAAGCCGCCCTCGCGGCTCAGGCCGATCGCCGCCATCATGCGGTCCATCAACTGCCCGCTTACGCCGACGAACGGCTTGCCCAGCCGGTCTTCGTCGCCGCCCGGCGCTTCACCCACGATCATGACCGCCGCGCCGGCCGTGCCGTCGGCGAACACCGTGTTCTTGGCGGTGCGCTTCAGCGTGCATCCCTCGAAGGCGCGCACCGCCGCCTCGAGCTCGGCCAGGCTCGTGCAGCGCTCGGCGAGCGCGCGGGCGTCCTCGACGAGTTGCGGCGATTCGAGCGGCACCGGGGCACGCGGCGCGGGAACCGGTGCGCGGCTCGGCGCGGCAGGCGCCGGCTGACGAACGGCGGCGACGGCTGCCGGCGGCGGCGCGAAGCGGTCGATCGCGTCCTCGCCGATCGCCTCGTCGACGCCCTGGTCGACATACCAGCGCAGCAGGGCCGCCGGGTCGGGGTGGGAAAGCGCCGGGTCGCTCACTGCAGGCTCTTCATGAAGGCGGCGAGGATCGGCGCCCACATCGCGGCATCCTGGTGGCTCGCCATGTGGCCCTTGTCCGACGGCAACTCGACGTAGGTGACGTCGATTCCGGCCTTGCGCATGTCGATCACGTAGGCCGGGCAGAGCGCGATGTCGAACAGCTTGTCGGTCTTGGAATTGACGTAGAGCACTTTCGTGCCCTTGAGGCGGGCGTATTCGCCGGTGATGTCGAAGCCGTCGATGGCGCGGCGCAAGGCAACCAGCGAATGCCCGTCGTAGATTTTCGCCCAGCTGCGCGCCGCCACCTTGGCCGTCGCTTCGTCCTGGCCGTAGTTCAGCAGGGTCTCGTAGCGAATCTGCTCCAGGGCCCCAGGAATGCCGCCGTTTTCGTAGTACCAGCCGCCGTTCCAGTTCGGGTCGCTCGCCAACCGCTTCTGCAGGGCCTCGAGCCCGCCCAGCCGGTTCGGCGCCCGCGGTGCCGTCACCGACGCGGCGATGCCTTTCATGAAGCCCGGATAGGACGCCGCCCACTGGAAGGACTGGAAGCCGCCCATCGACGGACCGACTACCGCAACCAGGCTTTTCAGTCCGAGCGAATCGATCAACAGTTTCTGGCTCCCAACCATGTCGCGCATGGAGATGATCGGGAAGGTCGGCCCGTAGGGTTTGTTGGTGCGCGGATCGATGGTGTTCGGTCCGCTGCTGCCATGAGCGGAGCCCAGTGCGTTCACCGAGATCACGAAATAGCGATCCGTGTCGACCGCCTTGCCTGGGCCGATCAGCCCGTCGAACCAGCCGACGGTTCCTTCGGCGACGCCGCGGCCTTCCTTGCCCTTGGCGTTCTTGCCGGCGGCGTGATGGCTCGACGTGTAGCCGTGCACCACCAGCACGGCATTGTCCTGCGCGGGCGACAGCGTGCCGTAGGTTTCGTAGGCAAGTTCGAGCACGGGTAGCGATTGGCCACTTTCCAGCCGAAATTGCCGTGCAGTGAAAAGCTTGCTTTCGATATTGGTCAGGTCGGCCATCTTAACTCCAGGGGGCGGTGGTGATTTGACCCCCGGCAGGCTATCTAATCCATCTGGAAAAGGTGTTGCAGAGCGAGAGAAGAATGGCACGCGAGGCAATGGAATATGACGTTGTGATCGTCGGCGGCGGCCCGGCCGGGCTTGCCGCGGCGATCCGCCTCAAGCAACTCGCGGCGGAGCGCAGCCACGACGTGTCGGTCTGCGTGCTCGAGAAGGGTTCGGAGATCGGTGCCCACATCCTGTCCGGCGCCGTGATCGATCCGATCGGGCTGAACGAGCTCATTCCGGACTGGAAGGAAAAGGGCGCGCCGATCGAGACCCAGGTCAGCGACGACCAGTTCCTCTGGCTGACCAAGACCGGCTCGTTCCGCTTCCCCAACTTCAGCATGCCGCCGCTGATGAACAATCACGGCAACTACATCGTGAGCCTGGGCGAGGTCTGCCGCTGGCTGGCGACCCAGGCCGAGGCTCTGGGCGTCGAGATCTATCCGGGTTTTGCCGCAGCCGAGGTGCTCTACACTGAGGACGGCGCGGTGAAAGGCGTCGCCACCGGCGACATGGGCATCGGCAAGGACGGCAAGCACAAGGACAGCTTCACCCAGGGCATGGAGCTGCACGCCAAGTACACGCTGATCGCCGAGGGCGCGCGCGGCTCGCTCTCCAAGATGCTGATGGCCAAGTTCGACCTGCGCGCCGGCGTCGATCCGCAGAAGTTCGGCATCGGCATCAAGGAGCTGTGGCAGGCCGACCCGGCCAACTTCAAGAAGGGCCTGGTCGTGCATTCGCAGGGCTGGCCATTGTCGGAGACCGGCAGCTCGGGCGGCTCCTTCATGTACCACTTCGGCGACAACCTGATCGCCATCGGATTCGTGATCCATCTCAGCTACGAGAACCCGTACCTGTCGCCGTTCGACGAGTTCCAGCGCTTCAAGACCCATCCCGCCGTCGCCAAATACCTGCAGGGCGGCAAGCGGCTGGTCTACGGCTCGCGCGCCATCAACGAAGGTGGCGTTCAATCGGTGCCCAAGCTCACCTTCCCGGGCGGCGCGCTGATCGGCTGCTCGGCCGGCTTCGTCAACGTGCCGCGCATCAAGGGCAGCCACAACGC
>CAZHQA010000345.1:0-4819 GCA_964533955.1 uncultured Reyranella sp.
GGCTTGGTCCGCGCGCCCTCTGGCGGAGGCGGGGGAATCGGCGGATCGGCTGGCGCGGCGAGGCCCGTCGGCTCGGGTGCCGCCGGTGCGGGTGGCGGAGGCGGCGCTGGCGGGTCGACAGGCTTGGCGGTGAAGTCGGAAGCAGTTGGCTCGGGCGGAGGCTCGGCCGAGGGCACCTGGACGTCGACGGCGCGAGCGACGGGTGCGGCCGGCATCGAGGCGACGGCTGGTGCCTTGGCGCGACGGGTCGGCAGCGGTAGCGCATCGATGGTGACGAAGGCGACGGCGGCCGCGCCGCCGATGGCGACGACGGTCGTCGCGAGCAGCCCGCCTGGTCGCCAGTCGAACCGGCCGGTCATCCGGCAACCATAGCCGACAGTGGGCGCGGCGGAGAAGCCGCCGCCCGATGGCGCACCACCGTCAGGATCGTCAGCAGAAGCACGGCGCCGGCCTGGTGCAGCGCGGCGAGCGCGATGTTGACGCCGCTCAGGATCGTGCCGACGCCGAGACCGAGTTGGAGCAGCGCCATCGCGCCGGCCGCCAGCGTTTCGGGCCGGCGCGTGCGCCAGGCCATCGCCAGCACCCCGAGCACCAGCAACGTGGCGAGCCAGCGATGGACGAACTGCACGGTCGTGCCGTTCTCGACCAGGTTGATCCACCACGGCACGAGCTCGAACAGTCCGGGCGGAATCCAGTAGCCCGACATGGTGGGGAAGGTGTTGTGCGAGGCGCCGGCGCGCAGGCCCGCCATCAGCGCACCCCAGGTCATGACGACGAAGGCGAAGGCCATCAGCCCGGTGGCCTCGCGCCGCGTCTTGCCGTCGTCATGGCGCGCCGCTCGCGCGCCGAGCTCGAGCACCAGCCAGACCGTGTAGAGGTAGAGCACCACCGCGAACAGAAGATGGGCGGCCAGACGGTAATGACTGACCGACGGGCGGTCGACCAGGCCGGACGCCACCATCGCCCAACCGAGCGCGCCCTGCAGGCCACCCAGCACCAGCAGCGCGAGCAGGCGTGGCTTCAAGCCAGGCGACAGCCGGCCGCTCAGCCAGAACCAGGCAAGCGGCAGGGCTACGACGAGCCCGATCAGGCGTCCCCATAACCTGTGCAGGAACTCGAGCCAGAAGATCTGCCTGAATTGCCCGACATCGAAGCCACGATTGACCAGTCTGCCCTGTGGTGAGGAAAGATATTTCTCCAGCTCCGCTTGCCATGCCGCGTCGCCGATCGGCGGCAGCCAGCCGGTCACGGGCTTCCACTCGACCATCGACAGGCCCGACTCGGTCAGCCGCGTGACCGCGCCGAGCACGATCATGAAAAAAATCATGCCGGCCACGACAATCAGCCAGTTGCGCACGGCGGCGGGGACGGGTTGCATGGCGGCCGGACCATGCGTGAAGCGACCGGCGGCGTCATCAGGCATTTATGTCGCGAAGCTTGCCGGGCGCCTTGCGCTCCCTGACGGGCTTGGTTAATCGGTTCGCGTACGAACAAATCACCCCTCGCCGCATCTGGATATTCCGACAATGACTGAGCTGGCGCTCGGCCCCTCGCTCGCACACGGGCTGGGCTTCGACGATCTCTACGACCGCGAAGGTCTTGCCCGCCTCGATGCGGCGTTCGTCGCCTGGCTGAAGGATGCGAACGTCGAGGCGCATGCACGCCTGATGGCGGCGCGCGCCGAGCCGGACAAGCTCGCGGTGAAGGACGAATCCAATCTCCTGATCGAGGTCGCCCGCCCGCTCGAGGATTTTGTCGGCGCCTTGTTCGATATCTCGCACGAGGTGACCGCCCTGCGCGACCGCCATGTGCGGCTGGCGCCGCTCTACGATTGCAAGCGGCTGTTCGTGCAGCGCTACGTGGCGCGCACGATCAAGCCGCAGGACGCCACGACCGAGCCCGAGGTCGCGGTAAACGCGAGCCTTGCCGACATCGAGGAATGGGAGCTCGCCTTTGCGCTCGCGGTGCGCGAGCGGCTCGGGCCCGAGTTCAAGGTCGACAAGCCCACGCCGGAGGTCGAGGCGCTGGCGCGCTACGCCGCCTGGGCATTGCATCATCCCGACGGCAAGAAGCGCCATCGCGACGGGCCGCTGTTCAAGGTGCCGCACCGTCTCGATTTCGAGCATCTGGTGCCGATCGAGACAGAGGTCGTCGACGGCGTCACGCGCATGAAGCTGCCGAGGCCGCTGCTGCGCCATCGCGAGGGGTTTGCCCTGACCGACCAGGGCTTCGATCTGGAGCGCACGCTCGACCAGGCCAACTACTGCATCTGGTGCCACAACCAGGGCAAGGACAGCTGCTCGCGCGGCCTCAAGGACCGCAAGTCGGGCGCCTTCCAGAAGTCGCCGTTCGGCGTAACGCTGGCGGGCTGCCCGCTCGAGGAGAAGATCTCCGAGATGAACCTGCTCAAGAGCGAGGGCTTCTCGATCGGCGCGCTGGCGATGGCGGCGGTCGACAATCCGCTGCTCGCGGCGACCGGGCATCGCATCTGCAACGATTGCATGAAGGCGTGCATCTACCAGAAGCAGGAACCGGTCGACATCCCGCAGATCGAGACCCGGACGCTCAAGGACGTGCTGGCGCTGCCGTGGGGCTTCGAGATCTACTCGCTGCTGACGCGCTGGAACCCGCTCAATCTGCGCCGGCCGATCCCCCGTCCCGCGACCGGCCGCAGCGTGCTGGTGGTGGGCCTCGGGCCTGCCGGCTTCAACCTCGCCCACCATCTGGTGAACGACGGCCACGCGGTGGTCGGCATCGACGGGCTTAAGATCGAGCCGCTGCCGCCCAAGCAGTCGGGTGTGACCGCCGACGGCTACCCCGTGCCGTTCGAGGCGGTGCGCGACATCGCGAGCCTGCGCGAGGATCTCGGCGAGCGGGCGATGGCGGGCTTCGGCGGCGTCGCCGAGTACGGCATCACGGTGCGTTGGGACAAGAACTACCTGAAGCTGGTGCGGCTCCTGATCGAGCGTCGCCGCCAGTTCTCGATGTTCGGCGGCGTGCGCTTCGGCGGCACGGTCACGGTCGACAGCGCCTTCGCCATGGGCTTCGACCACATCGCGCTGTGCGCCGGCGCGGGCAAGCCCACGGTGCTCGACCTGCCCAACGGGCTGGCGCGCGGCGTGCGGGCGGCGTCGGACTTCCTGATGGCCCTGCAGCTCACCGGCGCGGCCAAGAAGGAGTCCATCGCCAACCTGCAGATCAGCCTGCCCGTCGTGGTGATCGGCGGCGGCCTGACCGCGATCGACACGGCGACCGAATCGCTCGCCTACTATCCGCTGCAGGTCGAGAAGTTTTTGGCGCGGCACGAGACGCTGGTTGCCGAGCGCGGCGAGGCCGCGGTGCGGGCAGCCTGGAGCGAGGAGGAACGCGGGATCGGCGATGAGTTCATCGCCCATGCCCGGGCGATCCGCGCCGAGCGCGCGCAGGCCGCCCGCGAGCAGCGGACGCCCGACATCGCCGGGCTGGTCAACGGCTGGGGCGGCGTCACCATCGTCTATCGCCGGCGGCTGATCGATTCGCCGTCCTACACGCTGAACCACGAAGAAGTGCACAAGGCGCTGGAGGAGGACATCCGCTTCGCCGAGGGCCTGTCGCCGGTCGCCGTCGAAATCGACGCCAATGGCCATGCCACGGCGCTCGAGGTCGAGGGCCAGCAGGGCGGCGAGAAGGTCTCGGCCACGCTGCCGGCCCGTACCATCCTGGTCGCGGCGGGCACGCAGCCCAACACCGTGCTGGCGCGCGAGGATGCGACGCACGCCGTCGTCGACGGCAAGTATTTTCGCGCCATCGACGAGAACGGCACGCCGGTCACGCCGGAAGCGCTCGCCAAGCCGTCCGAGGTGCGTGTGCTGATGCATCGGCACGGCGACGGACGCTTCATGTCGTTCTTCGGCGACACCCATCCGTCCTTCGCCGGCAACGTCGTCAAGGCCATGGGCGGAGCCAAGCAGGGCTACCCGGTGCTGACGCGGGCAATGGCGGCGCTGCCGCCGCCCAAGCGCTCCGCAGTCGATCTCCTGGCCGAGGCCAACCGCCAATGGCGCGCCCGCGTGGTGCGGGTCGATCGACTGACGCCGACCATCGTCGAGATCATCGTCGAAGCGCCGGCCGCAGCCAGGAACTTCGAGCCCGGCCAGTTCTATCGCCTGCAGAACTACGAGGCCCGGTCGAAGAAGATCGACGGCACGCTGCTCACCATGGAAGGCTTGGCGCTGACCGGTGCCTGGGTCGACAAGACCAGGGGCCTGTTGTCGCTGATCACGCTCGAAATGGGCGGCTCGTCCGACCTCTGCAAGCTGCTGCAGCCCGGCGAGCCGGTGATCGTCATGGGCCCGACCGGCACGCCGACCGAGATCGAGCCCGACGAGACCGTGGTGCTGGCGGGCGGCGGGCTGGGCAATGCCGTGCTGTTCTCGATCGGCCAGGCCTTCCGCAAGGCCGGCAGCAAGGTGCTGTACTTCGCGGGCTACAAGAAGGTGTCCGATCGCTACAAGGTGCCCGAGATCGAGGCGGCGGCCGACGTCGTGGTGTGGTGCTGCGACGAGGAGCCGGGCTTCACGCCCGAGCGGCCGCAGGACAAGGCGATCGTGGCCAACATCGTCGAGGCGATGCGGCTCTATGCCGAGGGCAAGCTCGGCCCGCAGCCGATCGCCTTCAACGACGCCGACCGCGTGATCGCCATCGGCTCGGACGGCATGATGAATGCCGTGCGGCTGGCCCGGCATTCGGTGCTGAAGCCCTGGCTCAAGCCCGACCACCGGGCGCTGGGTTCGATCAACTCCCCCATGCAATGCATGATGAAGGAGATCTGCGCCCAGTG
>CAZHQA010000346.1:0-4758 GCA_964533955.1 uncultured Reyranella sp.
AATTGATCGCGAGCACCGTGATGAATATCGCCGCACCGGAGAACATCGCCCAGTGTGGCGCCACGTCGAGCGTGTCCTTGGCGTCGAACAGCATGCGGCCCCAGCTCGGGATGTCGGGCGGGAAGCCAAGCCCAAGGAACGACAGAGTGGACTCGGTGATAATCGCGGCCGCGACGTCGATCGTGCCGGCCACAATCACCGGCCCCAGCGCATTGGGCAGAATATGACGCACGACCTGGCGGACCTTCCCCGCCCCCAGCGCCCGCGCCGCCTCGATGAACTCCTTTTCGCGGATCGACAGGATCTGCGCGCGTACCAGGCGAGCCACCTGCATCCAGCGCAGGCCCCCGATCACCGCCACAATCATGATGAAAAGGCCCGCTTCAAGGCCGATCAGACCGGTGAGCGCCCCGCGGAAGAAGTAGATGATCATGAGCAGCAGCGGAAACTGCGGCAACGACAGGAAGAGGTCGGCAAGCCACATCAGGCCGGCGTCGACGCTGCCGCGCGACATGCCGGCGACTGCCCCGACCAGCACACCGACGGTCGCCGCCACCAGCATGGCGCAGAAACCGACGGCCAGCGAAATCCTGCCGCCGTAAAGCAGCCGCGCCAGCACATCCTGTCCGAGATCGTCGGTGCCGAGCGGATGGTTCCACGACGGCCCTTGGAGCTGGGCGCTGAAATCGATGTCGTTGATGGCCACCCGCCAGACGACCGGCCCGAGCGCCACGGCGAGCACCATGAACAACAGCACCAGTGCACTCACCACCGCGAGCCGGTGCCTGCAGAAGCGCCGCCAGGCCTCGAGCCCCGGCGAGAAGGACGCGTTCCGCGCGCCCCTCGCCTCGGCCGGAGTCGCCGGAGCGGGCGGCTCAGCGGTAAGAGATGCGGGGGTCGAGCCAGCCATACAGGATATCGGCAATGAGGTTGAAGAGAACGACGAGACAGGCAAACACGAACGTCACCGCCATGACGACAGGCGTGTCGTTGGCAAGCATGGCCGAAATCAGCAGAGAGCCTATGCCCGGGACGCGGAAGATCTGCTCGGTGACGATGGCGCCCCCGAACACGATGGGCAGTTGCAGCGCCACCAGGGTCACGACCGGAATGAGCGCGGTACGCACCACGTGCCGCAGGATCACCTTGCGCTCGCCGATGCCTTTCGAGCGCGCTGTCGTGACGTAGTCGAGGCGCACGACATCGAGCACGGCCGAACGCACGTAGCGCACCAGCGAGCCGCCCTGGAACAGGCCGAGCACCGTCACCGGCATGATCGACTGCCTGATCTGCTCCCAGATCCAGGCAAACCCCGTGGCGTTGAGATCCGCCCGATAGACGATCGGCAGCCAGTCCAACCTGACACTGAACACCAGGATCAGCACCAGCCCCGTGAAGAACGTGGGCAGCGAAAACCCGATGAAGGCAAACGTGGTGGCGATCTGATCGAAGATCGAATAGGGCCGCGTGCCCGCCAACACGCCGACCGGCAGGGCGACGATGATTGCCAGGACCTGTGCCGCCCCGATCACGATCAGCGTGGTTGGCAGGCGCTGCATGATAAGCACGTCGACGTCGATGCGACTGGCGAAGGAGAAGCCCCAGTCGCCGTGGAACATCGCGGTCAGCCAATGCAGGTAGCGCAGCCACACCGGGTCATCGAGGCCGAACTTTGCCCGCAACGACGCCGCCACCTCGGGTGGGATCGCGGGATTGGCGGCGATTTCGCTGAATGGGTCGCCCGGCGCCAGCGCCAGCACGCAGAACAGCACGGCGCTGATCCCGAGCAGGCTCGGGATCATGATCAGCAGGCGGCGGATGATGTACTGCCGTGACACCTAGCTCTCCACCGCCACGCTCAAATTCCCTACGCCTCCTTGAACCAATCCTGAATATCCCAGGTGTTATTGTCCCAGCCGCTGATCCAGGCGGTCAGCTTGGCGTTCATGGCGACGACGCCGGGGCGGGCGACCACCGGCACGACCACCTGGTTGTTGATCACAAGGTCGTTGGCCTTGATGAAGATCGCCGCGCGCTTGACCGGGTCGAGTTCGCTCTGGCCGGCCTTGTAGTTGTCGTCGTACTCTTGGCTGCGCCAGCGGGTGATGTTGCGGCCCTGCCACTTGTTCTCCTTGGTGGCCGCTTCCCAAGAGCAGAACTGGTTCATGAACAGCTCGGGATCCGGCTGTGTCATGGTCGTCGTGTACATCTGCAGATCGGTATAGAAGTGCGGGTAGGTGTCGGGGTTGGCGACGTCCGACGAGAAGAACACCGACGCCGTCACCGCCTTCACTTCGATGTCGATACCGGCCTTCTGGCAGGCCTGCTTGATGATCGCCTGCGTCTTCTGGCGCGGCTGGTTGATCGAAGTCTGGAAGACGAACTTCAGCTTCTTGCCGTCCTTCTCGCGGATGCCGTCGCCGCCCTTCTTCCAGCCGGCCTTGTCGAGGATCTCGTTCGCCTTGTCGACGTTGAACTCGAACTTGGTGTTCTTCGAGTTGAACTTGTCGGGATTGTTGACGAAGTTCGCCGTGGCGAGGCCGGTGCGGCCGTAGATGAACTTCTCGACCGATGCCTTGTCGACCAGCATGGTCATCGCCTGACGCACTGCAGGATCCGAAAGTGTGGGATGCTTGGTCTTGAGACTCGAGCGCTCGCCGTCGACGTCGGTCCACGGATCGGTCGTGTTGAGCTGGACGTGCTCGATGTTGCCGCCGGGCGAGATTTCGACGCGTCCCTTGCCGCCCTTCTCCAGGCGCAGCAGGATCTCGTCCTCGACCTGCATGTTCCAGGCGAAGTCGTACTCGCCGGTCTGCAGCACGGCCCTCGCCGCCGACACTGCGTCGCCGCCGCCCTTCATCTCGATGGCGTCGAAGTAGGGCCGGTTGTCCATGTGATACTTGGGATTGATCACACCCGACACCATGTCGCCCGGCTTGAAGTCCTTGAACATGTACGGGCCGGTGCCGATCGGCTTTAGATTGGTCGGGGCATCGCGCGACTTGGCGCCGGTATAGTCGGCGAACAGGTGCTTGGGGATGATCATGCCCTGCGTGCCGACGAACGCGTTGGCCCAGAACGGCGTGGGCTTGTCGAACTTGATCGTGACCGTGTAGTCGTCGACCTTCTCGACCACGATGTCCTTGTAGTTGGCGACGGTGACCGCGGCCGTCGCCGGATCCTTGGCGTACTGCCAGTTGAACACGATGTCGTCGGCGGTGAAGGGCTTGCCGTCGTGCCAGGTGACGCCCTTTTTCAGCTTCCACGTCACAGACTTGCCGTCCGGCGCCAGCGTGCCGTCCTCGCGGCCGGGAATCGACGCCGCCAGCACCGGCTTGAGATTGCCGTCGGGGTCCCAGCCGGCGAGCGGTTCGTAGAACAGGCGCGAACCGTCCTGGTCCTTGGTGCCCACGGCGAAGTGCGGATTGAGCAGCGTCGGGCCCTGCCACCACAGGACCTTCAGCAGGCCGCCGCCGCCGCGCTTGGTGGGCTTGTACGGCGGCGCCTTGGGCTGCGCCATCGCCACGCCGGAAATCGCCAACAGCTGCGTCGCCATCGGTGCCGTCAAACCGACCGCCGCCATTCGACGCACGAAGCCACGTCGCGACAATCCGCCGGTCTTCACTTGGTCGATCAGACCTCGAAGCTCACCTTCATTCATGGCGTACCCCTGTCTTGAGCCCATCCCAATCGACGCTCTCGCTATCCTGCAAGATGCGTGCAACTCTCATTCTGGACAGGCCGGGAAGCCGCCGTCAACGACAGCCCGGTCGCATGAACGGAGGGGGAGATGGCCTGGCTTTATCTCGTGCTGGCGGGCATTTGCGAAATCGGTTGGCCGGTCGGCCTCAAGCTCGGTTGGACCGACAGCGGCGCCCGGCCCGGCTGGATCGTCTTTGCCGCGGCCGCCATGACGGCAAGCGGCGCGCTGCTTTTGTGGGCACAGCGCTTCATTCCCATGGGCACCGCTTATGCGGTGTGGACCGGCATCGGCGCAGTGGGCGCCTTCGTCGTCGGAATTCTCGCCTTCGGCGATCAGGCTTCGGCGATGCGCATGGTCTCGATCGGATTGATCGTCGCCGGCATCATCGGGCTCAAGCTCGCCTAGAACGCCAAGACAGCAGCACAGGAGGGAAACGATGCGCATGAAGGACAAGGTGGCGCTGGTCACCGGCGCGGCCAGCGGCATGGGTGCCGCCACCGCCAGGCTCTTCGCACGGGAAGGCGCAAAAGCCGTCTACGTCGCCGACATGCTCGACAAGGAGGGCGCCGCCGTCGTCGCCGAGATCGCCAAGGCAGGCGGCAAGGCGAAGTTCGTCCATCTCGATGTCACCAACGAGGACCAGTGGAAGGCGGTCGTCGATCAGGTGATGGCGGCCGAGGGCCAACTCGACGTGCTGGTCAACAATGCGGGCATCTCCGGCTCGGCCGAGAAGGACCTGTATGACACCGCTGCCTGGGAACGGCTGATGGGCGTCAATGCCACCGGCGTCTTCCTCGGCATGAAGCACGGCATCGCGGCGATGAAGAAGCGCCGGCGTGGCTCGGTGATCAACCTGTCGTCGATCTCGGGCATTGTCGGACAAGGCTTCATCCATGTCGGCTACAATGCGTCCAAGGGCGCTGTGCGACTGATCACCAAGTCGGGAGCGGCGCAACACGGGCGGGAGGGCATTCGTGTCAACTCGGTGCATCCCGGCCTGATGCCCCCCATGCGCACCTCCGGCCGCACCGCCGATCCGGAAACGCGCGCCAAGA
>CAZHQA010000347.1:0-4752 GCA_964533955.1 uncultured Reyranella sp.
CGGCGGGAGGAAGGCTTCATCTCGGTGATTGCCGGCTTCTCGCTGGTCGGCATAGCGCTTGGTGTCGGCACACTGATCGTTGTCATGTCGGTCATGAACGGCTTCCGCATCGAGATGCTGCGCCAGATGTCGGCGATCAGCGGCCAATTGGGCATCCAGAGCACGCGCGACGGGCTCGATGCGACACCTGGCTTGCTCGGCCGGTTGCGCGCTGTGCCCGGCGTGGCGTCGGCGACGCCCTCGGCCGAGGGCCAGGTCATCGCGATTTCCGGCGACCGCGTGCGCGGCGTTCTGTTGCGCGGCATGACGCCGGAGGATTTCCGGGCTCGCACGCCGCTCGCCGCGGCGATCGACGGGCCGCCGGCGATTCGCGACCGATATCGCGGCCTCTGCCGCGGCGACGACGGCAAGCCGCTTGACTGGGGCACCCTGAAGGGCTTCGGCGATGACTTTACCATCGTGGTCGGGCGGCGTTTCGCCGATCTCATGGGGCTGAAGGTCGGCGATCGTCTGCAACTCGTCTCACCGGTGTCGATCGTCACGCCGCTCGGCGTCATGCCGCGTTCGGCGAGCGCCAGGGTCAGCGCGATCTTCTGCGCCGGCATGTACGATTACGACGCCAATTTCGTCTACGCGCCGATGGCCGACGCGCAACGCTTGCTCAATCTTGGCGGCAAGGTCTCGACCATCGAGGTCTTCCTCAAGGAAGGCACGGCGCTCGGCGAGGCGAGGCAACGGGTCACCCAGGTGGTCGGCCCGCAAGGGTGGGTGTTCGACTGGTACCAGGCCAACTTCGGTTTCTTTGCCGCGATCCAGGGGCAGACCAACGTCATGTTCGTGGTTCTCACCATGATCGTGCTGGTGGCGGCCTTCAATATCGTGTCGAGCCTGGTGATGCTGGTGCGTACCAAGACCGCCGACATCGCGATCCTGCGCACCATGGGCGCTACGCGGGGCGCCATCCTTAGGCTGTTCCTGCTCGACGGTCTGGCGATCGGCGGCATAGGCGTGCTGGTCGGCACCGTGCTGGGGCTGGCTTTCGCCCTCAACATCGAGGCGATTCGGCAATGGCTGCAGCACACGTTCGGCCTCGTGCTGTTCGACGAGACGCTTTATCTGCTGGCCGAGCTGCCCTCGCACATCGAGTGGCAGGAGATCGTCGGCATCGACGTGATGGCCATAGTCTTCGCGCTCGTCGCCTCGCTCTACCCGGCGGCACGCGCGGCGCGCCTCGATCCGGTGGAGGGTTTGCACCGTGAGTGATCGGGCCATGGCGCACGGTAACGGGGTCGTCGAGCGATGGCTCGCCTGGCGCTATCTCGCGACGCGACAGCGCGAGGGCTTCGTTTCCTTCATTGCGGTCTTCTCGCTGATCGGCGTGGCCCTCGGCGTGGCGACGTTGATCATCGTGCTCTCGGTAATGGGCGGTTTCCGCGCGTCACTGATCGGTCGGCTGATCGGCATGAACGGCCATGTCGTGATCACTGCAGCCGGCGGCTCGCTCGCGACCTCGCCCGAACTCCTGGCGACGCTGCGCGGCGTACCCGGCGTGAAGATCGTCCACCTCACCCTGGAGCGCCAGGCACTGGCCAGCGCCAACGGGGTGACCCGCGGCGCGCAGTTGCGCGGCGTCCGTCTGGAGGATCTGCTGTCGCGCGATATCATCACCAAGAACGTGGCACAGGGCGAGCTTGGAGCCTTCGCGACGCGGCCCGGTGTGGTCATTGGCGAGCGGCTGCGCCAGGCGCTGAACCTGCACGCCGGCGACAAGATCACGATTGTCACCCACGCACTGAACGAAAACGGCAGCATCGCGCCGCGCTACTCCGACTACGAAGTGCTGGCGAGTTTCCTGAGCAAGCGCTACGAGTTCGACAACACCCTGGTTTTCATGCCCCTGCAGATGTTGCAGGACGATCTGGACTACGACCGCAAGAAAGTAAGTTCAATCGACCTCGAGCTCGCCGATCCGGGCGAGGCGCCCAAGATCGCCGAAACGGTCCGCAAGACCCTGGGGCGGAACGACCTCAAGGTCGCGGACTGGCAGACCGTCAACGCGCGCTTCGTTGGGGCCCTCGAAGTCGAGAAGGTGATGATGTTCATCATCCTGACCCTGATTGTGCTGGTCGCAGCCATGAACGTGGTGGCGAGCTTCACCATGCTGGTGCGGGTCAAGCGCGGCAGTATCGCCATCCTTCGCACCATGGGTGCGTCGCCGGCCACGATAGTGCGTGCCTTTTTTCTGTCGGCGGCGGCGGTCGGCCTGGTCGGCACTGCGATCGGGACGGCACTGGGCCTGCTGGTGTGTGCCAACATGGCGACGGTGGCGCGGTTGCTGGCAGGCTTGCTCGGCGCGGCAGGGACAGGCGCGGGCTTGAGCGAGATCGATTTCATCACGGCAGCCCCCGTCCGCGTCCAGACGACCGAAGTGGTGGCCGTTATTGCCATCGCGATCCTGTTGTCGCTCGGTGCGGCGGCCTATCCGGCCTGGCGCAGTGCCAGGGTCGAACCGGTCGAGGGATTGCGCCATGAATAGCCCGCTCGCGCTGCGCGGCATCAAACGGACTTTCGTCCAGGGCGACCGTCGGCTCGAGGTGCTGCGCGGCGTATCCCTCGACCTGCAAGCGGGCGAGATCGTGGCGTTGGTCGGCCAGTCGGGCAGCGGCAAGTCGACGATGCTGCATATCGCAGGCCTGCTGGAACGGCCCGACGGCGGCGACGTCGTGCTCGACGGCAAGGGTGCCGGGACGCTCGGCGACCAGCAGCGCACGATCCTGCGGCGGAAGTTCCTGGGC
This sequence comes from uncultured Reyranella sp., assembly GCA_964533955.1. GTDB lineage: Bacteria > Pseudomonadota > Alphaproteobacteria > Reyranellales > Reyranellaceae > Reyranella. Next base: position 2,796 of record CAZHQA010000347.1, read on the forward strand.
TTCGTCTATCAGTATCACCATTTGCTGCCCGAGTTCTCGGCGCTGGAAAACGTCATGCTGCCGCAGATGCTGAATGGCCTGTCGCGCAGTGAGGCGCGGCTGCGTGCCGTCGATCTCCTCGCCATGGTGCAGCTCAAGGATCGCGCCGACCACCGGCCGGGCCGCCTGTCGGGGGGCGAGCAGCAGCGCGTGGCGATCGCCCGGGCCGTCGCCAATGCGCCCCGGGTCCTGCTGGCCGACGAACCGACCGGCAACCTCGACGCCGAGACGGCCGACACCGTGTTCCGCCAGCTGCTGACGTTGGTCCGCGAGACAGGCATGGCGGCGCTGATCGCCACCCACAATCCGGAGCTGGCCGCGCGAATGGACCGCACCGTGCACCTGAAGGATGGTGTTTTGTCATCCTGAGCGCAGCGAAGGAACTCACCGACCGATAGGACGAAGTCCGGGCGTGGCGTGCCAGGTCCTTCGTCAGGACGACGAAGTGCCTCGCTTTCCACAAGATGCGGGGGCCATAGTGCGCCGTGCCCGTCGCCGATTTCGTCCACCTCAAGGTCCGTTCCGCCTACTCGCTCACCGAGGGGGCAAACAAGGTCGACAAGATCGTGGCCCTCGCCCAGGAACAGGCGATGCCGGCGGTTGGCGTCACCGATCGCAATAACCTGTTCGGCGCGCTCGAGTTCGCGCAATACGCAGCGAAGGCCGGCATTCAGCCGATCGTCGGGTGCGATCTCGCGATCCGGCGCGAAGACGAGGGAGGCATCGCGGCAACAGCCAAGCTTGCCGCTGCTGACTGGCTGACGCTCCTGGTCCAGAGCGAGACGGGCTACCGCAACCTGATGCGTCTGGTGAGCCAGGCGCACCTGGAATTCAAGACCGGGTCGCTGGCGGCCTTGCCGCTCGACGAGCTCGACGGCCATACCGAGGGGCTGCTCGCCTTCGCGGGCAGCACGGGAAGCAGCCTCGGCCGCCTGCTGCTGGCGGGCCAGATGCCCGCTGCGACCCATATGCTGGAGCGACTGCAGAAGCTCTTCGGCGATCGCCTGTATGTCGAGCTGCAGCGTCACGGCGAGGAGAACGAGCGTAGGATCGAGGGTCCGCTTCTCGACCTCGCCTATGCCCGAGGTGTGCCGCTGGTCGGCACCAACGACGTGCACTTTCCGCAAGCCTCGATGTACGAGGCACACGACGTGTTGCTCTGCATCGAGCAGGGCGTGCATATCGACGATCCCAACCGCCGCCGCCTGACCCGGCAGCACTACTTCAAGTCTGCCGCGGAGATGCGCGCGGTTTTCGCCGACCTGCCCGAGGCCTGCGACAACACGCTGGTGATCGCCCAGCGCTGTGCCTACATGCCGGCGCCGCGCAAGCCGATCCTGCCGCGCTACACCAAGCTCGCCGGTCGCGCGGAGAAGGACGCGCTGAAGGAGATGGCGGAGGGCGGCCTCGCCTCACTCCAGGGCCAGGGCCGCCTTTCGCCCGAGATCAAGTTTGAGACGTACCGGCACCGGCTCGCCTACGAGCTCGACATGATCGAGAAGATGGGCTTTTCGGGGTATTTCCTAATCGTTGCCGACTTCATTCAGTGGGCCAAGGACAACGGCATTCCGGTCGGCCCGGGCCGCGGTTCGGGCGCGGGGTCGCTGGTTGCCTGGTCGCTCAAGATCACCGATCTCGACCCGCTGCGCTGGGGGTTGCTGTTCGAGCGCTTCCTCAATCCCGAACGCGTGTCGATGCCGGACTTCGATGTCGACTTCTGCCAGGACAAGCGCGACCGGGTGATCCGCTACGTGCGCGACGAGTACGGCCACGACCGGGTCGCCGCCATCATCACCTTCGGCAAGTTGCAGGCGCGGGCGGTGCTGCGGGACGTCGGCCGCGTGCTCGGCATGCCCTACGGCCAGGTCGACCGCATCTGCAAGCTGGTGCCCAACAATCCGGCGAAGCCGGTCACGCT
>CAZHQA010000348.1:0-4732 GCA_964533955.1 uncultured Reyranella sp.
TCCGCGTGCTGCTGCAGATGGCCGTCGTGCTGACCTACGGCGCCGGCGTGCCGGTCGTGAAGGTCGGCCGCATGGCCGGGCAGTTCGCCAAGCCGCGCTCGTCGAACGTCGAGAAGGTGGGCGGCGTCGAGCTGCCGTCCTACCGCGGCGACAACGTCAACGGCTTCGAGTTCACCGCCGAATCGCGCAAGCCGGATCCGGAGCGCATGGTGCAGGCCTACAACCAGTCGGCCGCCACGCTCAATCTTCTGCGCGCCTTTGCCCAGGGCGGTTATGCCGACCTCCACGAGGTCAATCGCTGGAACCTCGACTTCGTGCACAACTCGCCGGCGTCCGAGCGCTACCACGACCTGGCGGCGCGACTCGACGAGACGCTGAACTTCATGGCCGCCTGCGGCCTCACTTCCGCGACCACGCCGCAGATCGCCGAGACAGATTTCTTCACCAGCCACGAAGCGTTGCTGCTGCAGTACGAGGAAGCGCTGACCCGCGTCGATTCGACCTCGGGCGACTGGTATGACTGCTCGGCCCATATGGTGTGGATCGGCGATCGCACCCGCCAGCCCGATGGTGCGCATGTCGAGTTCCTGCGCGGCGTGCGCAACCCCTTGGGCTTCAAGTGCGGGCCTTCGCTCTCGGTCGACGACACGCTGCACCTGCTCGAAACGCTGAACCCCGCCAACGAACCGGGCCGCATCGTGATGATCGTGCGCATGGGCGCCGACAACGTGGCGGCCAAGCTGCCGCCGCTGGTCCGCGCCGTGAAGCGCTCCGGCCGCTCGGTGGTCTGGTCGTGCGATCCCATGCACGGCAACACGGTGACCGCCGGCAACGGCAGGAAGACGCGGCACTTCGATTCGATCCTGAAGGAAGTGACGGAGTTCTTCGCCGTGCACCGGGCCGAAGGCACGCATCCCGGTGGCGTGCATTTCGAAATGACCGGCCAGGAGGTCACCGAGTGCATCGGCGGGGCGACCGACATCACGGTCGAGAACCTGAACGAGCGCTACGAGACGCAATGCGACCCGCGCCTCAACGCCAGCCAGGCGCTGGAACTGGCCTTCCTGCTCGCCGAGCAGCTCAAGGCCGAGCGACTCAGCGTGCACAGGGCACGCCCGGCCGTCTGACACGAGGTCGGCGCCGAGGGAGGGCCCCGATGATGCATCCGAACAACGGCGAGATCGAACGCTTCACCGATCACTACTTCAACCGCACCAAGCGGGTGATCGGCAAGTTCGGCGATGCTCGCGTGACCTATGCGATCTTCATGCGCCGGCCCGTCGTGTTCGCGCCCCGGCTGGCGCTCGACTGGCTGAAGGAGACCGGCCGCGAGCGCAACACCGAGGTCGAGCTCGACCTGCGCTACAACGAGGGCAAATGGGTCGGCGCCGGCGAGCCCATGATGTACATCACCGGCTCGTTCTTCCACCTGGTCGATCTCGAGACGATCTTCCTGCAGAAGCTGGGGCCCGCCTGCGTGGCGGCCTACAACGCCTGGACGATGTGCGCGGACATGCCGAAGGCGGCGTTCCTCGCCATGGACGCACGGCACTGCGCGGGCCAGGAGATGGCCGAGATGATGGCCTATGCCGCTTCGGTGGGTTCGGCCCGCGCCAAGCGCAAGGTCGGCGCGGTCGGCTTCATCGGCAACGCCACCCACGCCACGGCGCATTTCTTCGGCCGCGACCACGGGCTCGGCACCATGCCGCACGCCCTGATCGGCTATGCCGGCTCGACGGTGCGCGCCGCCGAGATGTTCCACGACACCTTCCCCGGCGAGCCGATGACGGTGCTGGTCGACTACTTCGCCAGGGAAGTCTCGGACTCCCTCGAGGTCTGCCGGCGCTTTCCCGACCTTGCCGCCAAGGGGATGCTGTCATTCCGGCTCGACACGACCGGCGGCCGATACGTCGAGGGGTTGGATCCGGCGTCGTCGTACGCCGTGCTCGAGCGCTTTTCGCCGGAATCGATCCGTGGCTACCGCAGCGAAGAGGAACTGCGCTTCCTGGTCGGCACCGGCGTATCGGCCGCCGCCATCTTTCATCTACGCGCCGAGCTCGATCGTGCGGGCTTCAAGGCGGTCAAGATCGTCGCCTCCTCGGGATTCGGTCCGGCCAAGTGCCGTGTCATGGCCGAGGCCAACGCACCGATCGACGTCGTCGGCACCGGCTCGTTCCTGCCGTCCAACTGGACGGAAACCTACGCCACTGCCGACATCGTCGAATATGACGGCCACAAGCGGGTCAAGATCGGCCGCGAATTCCTGCATCGTGGCCGCCCTAACGGCGCCGCCAAGCCGCTATAGGGGAAGACCATGCTGAAGCTCTATTACGCGCCCGGCGCCTGCTCGACTGCGTCTCATCTCGGTCTCGAGGAAAGCGGCGCGAAATTCGACTCCCAGGCACTGGTCTTTGCCAAGAACGAGCAGAAGACCCCGGAGTATCTCAAGATCAATCCGCGCGGGCGCGTGCCGGCACTGATGATCGACGAGGGCGCGATCGTGGAGAACACTGCGATCCTCGACTACGTCGCGGCCAGGTACGCGCCGCAGCTGATGCCCAGCGATCCGGTGCAGCGCGCTCGCGCGATTTCGCTGATGGCCTGGTTCTCCAACAACGTCCATCCGTCCTTCACCCATATCAGCCGACCCGAACGCTTCGCGACCGATACGGCCGTCTTCGATCACCTCAAGGAAACCGGCCGCAACAACTTCCACGCCGCGCTCAAGGAGATCGACGGCATCATCGGCGACAAGCAGTGGATCCTGGGCGATCAGTTCAGCATGGTCGACTGCTACGCGCTGGTCTTCTACGGCTGGGGCAAGCGCATCGGCCTGCCGGTCGGCGAGCTCAAGAACTACACGGCATGGAAGGACCGCATGCTGACGCGGCCGGCGGTCCGTCGGGTGCTGGAGCGCGAGCAGAACATCCTGGTCGCCGCCTGATTGGGGCCGTTCGACGAGCTCGGGGATCGCTTCTTTGCGCGAACCGCCTAGGTCACGTAGCTCTGGTACATCGATTTGAGGTCGAGCGTTTCCTGCGGCGTGATCTCGCCGTCGAGGACACGCGCTTCCCAGCCGCGCAGCCTGCGCTTGAGTTCGGCCGGCGTGCGCGGGCTCAGGAGCACCATGAAGAACTGTTCGTGCGGCGACAGCTCGCGGTCCTTGCGGTAGCCGAACGGGCCGGTGCCGGCCGGCCGGGCGGCCACGTCGCCGCGGCGCGGCACGATGTGGGCGGCGAGCACCTCGTCCCAGGTCAGGCCCGCCTCGCGCACCATGGTCGAGGCGAGCTTGGCAGCCGCCAGCGCCTCGCCGGCATGGTTGCTGTCGAGGATCTCGAGGACCTTGGTCAGGGTCGTGCGATTGAAGGTCGTCATGGCCTCAAGCGTCTTTTACCAATTGATGAGCAAGTGACGCTAACTTGCTACAAGATATAGTTTATCCGAAATCGGGGCAAGCAGACCTGTGACTCGCCGTTTCTCTCCCTTTGCGGTCTATCTGATCGGGCTGGGCAGCTGGTTCGTGCCCCTCGGCATCCAGATGGTGCTGTTCTCGTGGCTGGCCGCGATCGTGCTGCACATGGATGCCTTCGCCGTCGGCATCGCGCAGGCCGCCCTGATGGCGCCGGGCATCCTGTTCCTGCCGTTGGGCGGTCTGGTCGCCGATCGCGGCAACGCGCGTCGCTTGCTGCTCCGCTATCACTTTTTCTACGCGCTGCCGCCGCTGCTGATGGCGGTGGTGCTGATGGCGGGGCAGTTGAGCTACCCCTTGCTGATCGCCTATGGGCTGGCGGCCGGCTCGATCAGCGCTTTCGCCGTGCCGACCCGGGATGCGCTGCTGCCGACGGTGGCCCACGGCAACCTGCCGCGCGCCGTGGCGCTCGCCACCGCGCTGCAGTTCCTCGGTCAGCTGATCGGCATCGCCTGCGCCTCGCAGGCCGACCGGATCGGTGCCACGCCGCTGTTCCTCACGCATGCTTGCCTCGTCGCGTTGGGCGCGCTCGCGGTGTGGCGACTGCCCGATCCGCCCCCGCATCCGCCGGTCGAGCACCCGCACTTCTGGCGCAGCATCGCCGACGGGATCGCCGAAGCGGCCCGGTCCGAGCAGATCTGGCCGGTGCTGCTGCTCAACTTCGGTATTGGCGTCTTCTATGTCGGACCGTTCATGGCGGTCCTGCCGCTGGTGGTGCGCGACATCTATGGCGGCAGCGCGGCCGAACTGGCCTACGTCAACCTCGCCTTCTGGGCGGGAACCATCGTCGCCGCCTTCGCCTTTGCCGGGCTGGCGCGCCACCTCGCGCGGCGCGGCCGGCTCGTCGTGTCGGCGGTGTCGGTGGGATCCGTGATCCTGCTGGCGATGGCGCTGCAGCCGGCGTTCCTGGTGCTGAACGCACTTTGCTTCGTCTGGGGGCTGGGCGCGGGCATCACCATGACTCAGGGCCGCACCGTGCTGCAGATCGTGGCGCCGCCGACCCATCGCGCCCGCGTGATGGCGCTTTTTCAGCTCGGACTAGGCGGCGGCGGGCCGATCGGCGCCTTCATCGCCGGCGCGTTGGCGGCACTGTGGGGGCTCAAGCTCGCCATGATCCTGCCCGCCCTGGCGATGGCGGTGCTGATCGGGTTCGTGCTGCTGGGCTCGCGCATCTGGTCGATGCGCACGGTAGAGCGTCCGTCCAGTGCCTAGTCTTACTGAGTCAGAAGGCCACAGGGTGGCGGTGTAGGGGCTGCGGTATTT
>CAZHQA010000349.1:0-4716 GCA_964533955.1 uncultured Reyranella sp.
CCGAAGTCGCGTCCCAGGCGGACCTTGCGGATCTGCACGACGTCGTCCTTGTCGAGCACGGCGATCTGCGGCCCGTCGGCCAGCACGATGATCGACGAATCGGGCACCACGATCGGCGGCGTTGGATCGACCAGCTGGAAGTGCACCGTCGAGTACATGCCGGGCAGCAGGGCGTCGTCGGGATTGGGCACCTGGACCTCGACCAGGATGGTGCGCGACGTGGCATCGAGCGCGGCGGCATTGCGCACCACGCGGCCGGCGAAGGCCCGATCGTTGTACTGGCTGACCCGGACGTCGACGGCGAGGTCGTTCCTGATCATCGGCAGATAGTTCTGCGGCACCGTGACGTAGACCCGGACGGGGTCCATTCGATAGATCCGGTAGAGCCAGCCTTTGACGTCGTGGCTGCCGAGGTCGATCAGGGCGCCAGTCGTCGCCTTGGCGAGATTGCGCGCGCCGATCACGCCGTCGAACGGGGCGTAGATCTTCTGGAAGGCGGTCATCGCCATCAGCCGGCCGACCTCCGCCTCGGCGGCGGTGACGTCGGCCTTGCGCGCCTCGGAGGCGGCGAGGCTGGCATCGACGTCCTGCTGCGAGACCGCGTTGATCTTCACCAGGCCGAGATAGCGGTTGTAGGTGATGCGGGCGATCTCGGCATTGGCCTTGGCCTGGATGACGAGGGCCTGCGTCTGCCGCAACTGCTGGTCGAGTTCGGGCGTCTCGATCTCGGCCAGCAGGTCACCCGCCTTCACCTTGGCGCCGATGTCGACCGTCCATTTCTTGACGTAGCCGTTGACGCGCGCATAGACCGGCGAATCCTCGAACGCCGTGATGTCGCCGGGCAGCGACAGCGTTCGTTGGCTCGGGCCGCGCTCGGCCGGCGTCACCTTGACCAGGGGAAGGCTGGCGACGGACGTCGCCGGCGCCGAACGCTGCCGCAGGAATTTGACGCCCTCGAGGCCACCCCCGACGACCAGAACGCCCAGCAAAAGGAGAAGGATGAGGCGGGGCCAGCGCGGCCGGGGCGGCGGAGAGACGTAACGCGGAATCCCGCGCGCCGCGGGCTTATCGGGATCGGTCACGACGCGCGCCTTTCGCAGTTCACGGACGATCTGGCAAAGGGCAAGGCATGGCCGGTCATCATTCTGACGATCGGGCGAGGGTCGGGCGCGCGATCTGGGATTCGAGTTTCCCCGCCGGCCGGGATTGCGTCAAGGAAACCTCGCTCACGACCGGCTTGCCCCGGCTGCGCCGCCGCGGTAGCCCCGATGGCCGATCCCTTGGAGAGGAAACCCATGGCCCCCGACGTCGCTATCCAGAGCCGTTCGCCTTTCGTCGAAACCGCGTCCGGACGGGTGAGCGGCGTGACCGTGGGCGACGTGCACGTCTTCAAGGGCATTCCCTATGGCGCCCCGACGACGGGCGCCAACCGCTTCATGCCGCCCCGTCCGCCGCAGCCGTGGAGTGGCGTGCGCGAGGCCAGGGCCTATGCCGGCCGCTCGCCGCAGGCGCCGGCCGCGGCGCAGCGGCCCGAGCTCGCGACGGTGTGGGGGCCGGTCGACACCCTGCCGGTCGGCGAGGATTGCCTCACTCTGCACGTCTGGACGCCCGGTCTCGACGGCGCCAAGCGCCCGGTCATGGTCTGGCTGCATGGCGGCGCCTTCTCCTACGGCTCGGCCAACTCGCCGCGCTACGACAGCACCAGGCTCGCCGGTCGCAACGACGTCGTCGTCGTGGCCGTCAACCATCGCCTCAACATCTTCGGCCATCTCGATCTGTCGGCGGTCGGCGGCGAGCGGTTCGCCCCGTCGGGCAATGCCGGCGTGCTCGACCTGGTGCAGGCGCTCGAATGGGTGCGCGACCACGCCGAACGCTTCGGCGGCGATCCGGCCAACGTCACGATCTTCGGCCAGTCGGGCGGCGGCGGCAAAGTGTGCGCGCTGCTCGCCATGCCGCGTGCCAAGGGCCTGTTCCACAAGGCGATCGTGCAGAGCGGCGCCAGCGTGCGCTTCGCCGAGCGGGAGCGCACGACCCGGCTTGCCGAGGCCGTGCTGAAGGATTTCGATCTCGGTCGCGGCGATCTCGACAAGCTGCAGGCCCTGCCGCTCGACAAGCTGCTGTCGGCGGTGGCGCCCGCCCAGGCGACGCTGCCGCGGCCCCGGCTGCCGCTGCTCGACCGCTACAATTTCGGGCCGGTGATCGACGGCAGCCTGCTGCCCGCCCAGCCCTTCGATCCGGCGGCGCCGGCCGTGTCCGACCACGTGCCGGTCATGGTGGGCGACACCAGGGACGAAAGCGCGATCTTCCTCGCACCCGACGACGCGGTGTGGAAGGACACGCTGAGCGAGGACGATCTCGCCAAGCGGGTGAGGGCGATCGCCGGCGACCGGACCGACAGGCTGCTCGCTTACTACCGGGAAGGAAGTCCCGCCGACCGGCTGGTCACGGCGCTCACCGCCTCGAACTTCGGCGTGCGCTCGATCCTGCTCGCCGAGCGCAAGGCCGTGCGCGGCAAGGCGCCGGTCTGGTCGTACGATTTCGACTGGGCGACGCCGGCATTCGGTGGCCGCCTCAAGGCCTGCCATTCCGTCGAGGTGCCGTTCGTGTTCGACACCTTGCAGGTGATCGGCGAGGCGCATCGCAAGCCCGGCGCCCAGGCGCTGGCCGACCGCGTGTCGCGCACCTGGGCCGCCTTCGCCCGCACCGGCAAGATGGACTGGTCGCCGTACACGGCCGCGAGGCGCACGACCATGGTGTTCGACGACCAGTGCGGCACCGTCGACGATCCCGACGGCGAAGTCCGGCCGATCTGGCAAGAGGTCGCGACGGGCTGAGTCAGGCTCTTCCGGACCGCGCGCATCCTGCGCGCTCATGAGCTTGAGCGGGCGGGAGGCTCGCGGCCCGGAAGACGAAGAGTCAGCGCCCGGTCAGGACACTGCCCTGGGCCGCCCCGGCCCGGCCGGTCCAGGCATAGCCCACGTACCCGCCGGCCGCGTCGTAGAGATAGTCGAAGCCCTGCAGGAACATGCGGCCGGTATTCACGAAGACGCCGCCATCGCGCACGACCTCGACCCTGGCCGGCTGCAGGGGATTGCTCCAGTCGCCGACGGTGAAGGCATAGGAGGCGTTCGGCGCCTTGTCGCCGGGCAGCCAGATCGCGATCCTCGTTCCCTCCGGCGCGGGCCGCCCGCGCTCCAGCGCCGTGCCGGCCGGCGGCGACAGGAACATGTAGTTGATGCCGGTATCGACCAGGCTGGTGCCGGTCCCGCTCACGCCGTCGACCGAGACGGTGAGGGGAGCCGCGTTCCATTGCGGCCGTGCGCCGGCGCCCGCTTCCTTCGGCTGCAGCTTCACGAAGGCGAAGGCGCGCGCGAGTTCGGGCGTCATGCCGAGGTACACGGCGTCACGGGTGACGATGTAGCCCGGCCGCACGCTGCCCGCCGGCGCGCCCGAGGCCAGCGCCGTCAGGGCCACGAACGGGTTGCGCTCGGCCGTTGGCTCGGTCCCCTGGGCACCATGCCGGGCGAAGCCGATCCCCATGTAGGCCACGCCACGCGGATGCTCGTGCGGCTCGCAATTGCGCGCCCGCGCCAGGCAGGTGATGCGATCGACGCGCAGCACCTGCACGCGCGCGGTGGCGGCCGGCCGGTCGCGGCCGCTCATGATCTCGACATCGGTCGTCCAGTGGGTGCCGTGCAGCACCCGGCCGCTGCTGCTGTAGGTGAGCTGGCCCGGCCCGCCTTCGATGTCGCCCGGCCGCGGGATGTAGTGCTCGCCCGACACGACGATGCCGGTCGAGCCGGTGTCCATGCCGAAGCGCCGCGCCTCGCTGCCCGCGAGCTTCAGCCACACCTCGGGCACGTGCTCGAGCCGCATCGGGCCGTTGGCGTAGGGGATCGCGATGGCGCTGAGGCCCTGGTAGGCCTGCGGCGGCGCGGGCTGCGCCGCCGCCGGCAGGGCGAGGCTCACCGCGAGCGCCGCGACGCTCGTCAGGACCTTCACGCGATCGCCCTCAGTAGCGGCTGAGCTCGGCCCGGCCGACCACCATGTGATGCACCTCGTCCGGCCCGTCGGCGAAGCGCAGGTGGCGCTGATTCACGTACATTTCCGAGAGCGGCGACCATTGCGAGATGCCGGTGGCGCCGTGGATCTGGATCGCCTGGTCGATGATGGTGCAGACCTTCTCCGGCACCATCGCCTTGACCATGCTGACCCAGATGCGGGCCTCGCGGTTGCCCAGCACGTCCATCGCCTTGGCGGCCTTGAGCACCATCAGCCGCATCGCCTCGATCTCGATGCGCGCCCGGCTCACCAGCTCGAGGTTCTTGCCGAGCTGGATGATCGGCTTGCCGAAGGCGGTGCGGGTGGCGCCGCGCTTGACCATCAGCTCGATCGCCTTCTCGGCCGAGCCGATCGAGCGCATGCAGTGATGGATGCGGCCGGGGCCGAGGCGGACCTGGCTGATCTCGAAGCCGCGGCCCTCGCCCAGCAGGATGTTCTCGGCCGGCACGCGGCAGTTCTTGAACCTGAGATGCATGTGGCCGCGCGGCGCGTGGTCGTGGCCGAACACCGTCATGGGTCCGACGATCTCGAGGCCGGGCGTGCCGATCGGCACCAGGATCTGCGACTGCTGGAACTGCGGCGAGGCGTCGGGGCTGGTCTTGACCATGGTGATCATGATCTTGCAGCGCGGGTCGCCGGCGCCGGAGATGTAGT
>CAZHQA010000350.1:0-4691 GCA_964533955.1 uncultured Reyranella sp.
CTCGACACGATCGAGCCGATGTTCGGCATCGTGAAGGAGCTCAGCCTGCAGTTCGTGCTGGGCTACACGCCCGAGGAGTTCGCCCGCTCGCTGAGATTGCTGGCCGAGGGCGAAGTCGACGCGCCAGCGCTGATCACCGGCAAGGTCGGGCTCGACGGCGTCAGGGGAGCCTTCGCCGAACTGGGAAATCCCGAGAAGCACACCAAAATTCTGGTTGAGCCCTGGCGCTGAACAACGGGTACCATCCCGAGCGTAACGAGGGATCTAGAAGGCCGTGAGCATGGATCCCTCGCTACGCTCGGGATGACACTGTTTCCGTGGTTTGCTAAGGGGCGCAGCAAGGGGGAGTAGATCAATGAAACTCTACAATTCAATCGGACCCAATCCGCGCATGGTGCGCATGTTCATGGCGGAGAAGGGCATCGACATACCCAAGGTCGAGGTCGACATCAGAGGCAGCGAGAACCGGCGCGAGCCCTATCTCAAGGTCAACCCGTCGGGGCAGTGTCCGGCGCTGGAGATGGACGACGGCACGGTGTTGGCAGAGACCACGGCGATTTGCGAGTACCTCGACGAGAAGAACAAGAATACGCCGTCGCTGATCGGCGACACTGCTGAGGAGCGCGCCAAGACCCGCATGTGGACGCGCCGCATAGATCTCAACATCTGCGAGCCGGGCGCCAACGGATTTCGCTTCGCCGAAGGCTTGAAAATGTTTCAGGACCGCGTCCACTGTATTCCCCAGGCTGCGGACGACCTGAAGACAACGGCGCGCAAGCGGCTAGCCTGGCTCGACGGGTTGATGGGCAGCAAGCCGTTCGTCGCCGGCAGCAAGCTGAGCATGGCCGACATCCTGCTCTTCGCTTTCCTCGACTTCGCGAAGGACGTCGGCCAGCCGCTCGACCCGGCCAACAAAAACCTGACAGCCTGGTTCGAGCGCATGAAAGCGCGACCAAGCGCCGCCGCATAATCTGTTTGCCTTGTTTTGACCGCTTTCGCGAGCCTAGGTTCGCGCCCGCGAAAACGGGGATGTCTTCAATAAGACGCAGGGATTCCGAATGCGCCGCTTGATTGCTCTACTTGCTCTCATCGCAACACCCATTCTGACCGCGGTCCAGGTGCTCGCCGCCGATCCGCCGGCTTCTCCGCCGGTGAAAGGGTTGTGGCTGTTGACGGAATACCCGTCGCAGGCGGTGCGCCCCGGTGAGATCGCCAATGTGCGCTTCAAGCTGCAGAACACCGGCCTGGCGCCCGAGTCCCTCGGACTATCGGTGACCGGCACCCCGGATGGCTGGAAGGCCGACATCCTGGGCGGTGGCCAGCCGGTCGCGGCGGCGATGCCGGGCATGAACGAAAGCGTCAGCCTGCAGTTGCGCGTCGACGTGCCGAAGGATGCCAAGCCGGGGTCGCAGACCATCACGGTGCGCGCCAAGGGCGGAAGCCAATCGATCGACCTGCCGCTCACCCTCACCATCGCCAGCGAGACCCCGGCCAAGCTCACGATCAAGACGAAGCTGCCCTCGCTGATGGGCACGCCGAAATCGTCGTTCGACTACACGCTCACGGTCAACAACGACAGCGGCAAGGATCTCATCGTGGCGCTCGCCGCCCAGGCACCGGCCAACTTCCAGACCAGCTTCGCCGAGGGCTACGGCAGCAACGAGATCAGTTCGATCCCGATCGAGGCCGGCCAGTCCAAGGACATCAAGGTCAAGGTGACGCCGCCGCGCGACGTGAAGGCCGGCAACTATCCGGTGCTGGTCAAGGTCTCGGCCGAGGGCGCCACGGCGGAGCAGCGGGTCACCCTGCAAGTCAGCGGCCAGGGCAAGCTTGCGCTGACGACTAAGGACGGCCGTCTGAGCGGCGATGCCGAGGTCGGCAAGACCGCGACCTATACGCTTGTCCTCAGCAACGACGGCACTGCGCCGGTCGAGGAAGTCGAGATCTCCGGTAGCGTGCCGACCAACTGGAAGGTCGAGTTCAATCCCAAGAGCATCGCGAGCCTGGCGGCCAACGAGAAGAAAGAGGTGCAGGCGCTGGTGACCCCGGCCGACAAGGCGATCGCCGGCGACTACGTGGCCTCGTTCCGCGCCAGTGGCCGAGGCGAGTCGTCTTCGGCCGACTTCCGTATCACCGTCACGACCTCGACGATCTGGGGCATCGCCGGCATCGGCATCATCGCCGTGGCGCTGCTGGTGCTGCTGGGCGCGGTGGCGCGCTTCGGCCGGCGGTAAGACCGTGGCGTCGAACGACAATGTCATCGAGGTGCGCGGACTGCTGAAGCTCTATGGCGCGACCCGCGCGGTCGATGCCATCGATCTCAGCGTGCGCAAGGGCGAGATCTTCGGCCTGCTCGGGCCCAACGGGGCGGGCAAGACGACGACGATCCTGATGATGCTGGGCCTCACGGAGACCAATGGCGGCTCGGTCGACGTGCTGGGCTTCAATCCCGTGCGCCAGCCGCTCGAGGTCAAGCGGCGAGTCGGTTACCTGCCGGATGCCGTGGGCTTTTACGACCACCTGACGGCGCGCGAAAACCTGACCTACACGGCGCGCCTGCTCGGTATGCAGCGCCGTGAGGCAGGCGAGCGCATCATGGACGCGCTCGAGCGCGTGCAGCTCGCCGACGTGGCCGACAAGCGCGTCGCCACCTTCTCGCGCGGCATGCGCCAGCGCCTGGGAATTGCCGAGATCATCATGAAGCGGGCGGAGGTCGCGATCCTCGACGAGCCGACGTCGGGCCTCGATCCGCACGCTACCTACGAGCTTCTGGAGATGATCCGGGGCCTCAAGAAGGCGGGAGTTGCGGTCCTGCTGAGTTCGCACCTGCTCGACCGGGTCCAGAGCGTTTGCGATCGCGTGGCACTGTTCAATCGCGGCAAGATCGCGCTGATGGGCACCGTGGTGGAACTCGCGAACCAGGTGCTGGGGGCCGGCCATCCGATCCTGGTCGAGGCGACCGGCATCGACGTGGCGGCGGCATTGCGTGGCATCGAGGGCGTCCAACAGGTCGTGGCCGACGGTGAGGGCGCCTGGCGGGTTGTGGCTGACCGGGACGTGCGCGCCGAGGCGGCTCGCCGGATCGTCGGGGCCGGCGGCTCGCTTACCCGCCTCGCTGAATTGCAGCCCAGCCTCGAAGAGGTCTACACCCGCTACTTCCAGGAGGCGCGTCATGCCGCCTGATATCGCCGCGGCCACTGCAACGTCGACGCGCCGCGAAGGCTCGCCCTTTACCGGCATCGGCCCGGTGTTCGTCAAGGAGTTCGCCGATCACCTGAGCAGCGCGCGCATGATGGTGCTGATGCTGTTCGTCATCGCCTTCGGCGCTTTCCCCGTGGCGACGTCGTTACAGACCTTGCGCCAGGTCACCGACCCCAATTCCTACCTGTTCCTGCGCATTTTTACGCTCGAGCCCGAGCAGGTCGGCATCTCGTTCACTGCGGCGCTCAACTTCATCATTCCGCTTATGGCGATCGGATTGGGCTTCGATTCGGTGAACAGCGAGTTCAACCGCCGGACGCTTTCGCGCGTGCTGTCGCAGCCGATCTATCGCGACGCCCTGTTGCTCGGGAAGTTCCTGGCCGGCCTGGCGACGCTCGCCGTTGCCCTGGTGGCGCTGTGGCTGATCGTGCTGGGCGCCGGCATCCTGATGCTCGGCCTGCCGCCGCGCGAAGTCGAGGTGGCGCGCGGCATCGGCTTCCTGGTGGTGGCCATTGCCTATGGCGGCGTCTGGCTTGCGGTGTCGCTGCTGTTTTCTGTGATCTTCCGGTCGACCGCGACGTCGGCGCTGTGCGCCCTGGGCCTGTGGCTGTTCTTTTTCATCCTGTGGCCGCAGATTGCCTCGGCGATCTTCTCCGCCCTGGGACCGTCGGAGATCCGCAACCTCGACGAATACGTCGCGGCCCAGTCGTTCGGGCTGGCGCTGCTGCGGCTGTCGCCCGGCACGCTGTTCACCGAAGCGGTGCTGGGCCTGCTCAACCCGGAGACCCGCACGCTGGGGCCGATGCTCCCCATGCAGATGCGTGGCGCCATCCTCGGCGCGCCGCTGCCGTTCGGCCAAAGCCTGCTGTTGATCTGGCCGCAGATTACCGGTCTGATCGCCGGCATGATCGTGGTGTTCGCCGCCGCCTACGTCGTCTTCCAGCGCGAGGAAGTGCGGGCCTAGAGCGGGGCCCGTTCACGGAAATGAAGCATGCCTGGACGGTGGACGCAGCGCGCAACAACGCGCGCTGGTGCAATGCCGTCTGCTTCGCTCACGGCAAGTCGGGACGATTCCTCGAGCACATGTGGGTCAACGCCGAGGCCGTGCCGCACTTCTATCCCAATGCCGTGACGCTGAGCGCGGCGGATCGCGACATCGACGAGCAGCGCCAGACGATCCGCATCCTCCTTAAGTCGAACATCCCGGGGCGCTGGGCGGTCAAGGACAGCTTCCATACGCTCGATATCGCCCGCCTCGGCTTCGACGTGCTGCTCGAGGCCAAGTGGATCCGCATGCCTCATCCGCGCGCCGTTACGACGACGTCCGGCCTCGCCTGGGAGCGCGGGAGCCAGCCCAGCGCCGATCTGCCCATCGGCCTGTTCAGCGATGCCAACTTCGCGCTGTTCTCGGCCAGGCGCGACGGCGCGATCGTGGCCGGCGGCACGTTCTACCGGACCGAAACGGTGGTGGGACTGTCGAACGTGGTGGC
>CAZHQA010000351.1:0-4662 GCA_964533955.1 uncultured Reyranella sp.
CGCGCGTGCTGGAAGCCATGATGCCGTACTTCACCTACAAGTTCGGCAATCCGCACTCGCGCAGTCATTCCTATGGCTGGGAGGCCGAGGAGGGCGTCGAGAAGGCGCGTGGTCAGGTCGCCAAGCTGATCGGCGCCGATGAGAAGGAAGTGATTTTCACCTCGGGCGCCACTGAGTCCAACAATCTCGCCATCCGCGGCGTCGCCGAGTTCTACAAGGACCGCAAGAACCACGTCGTCACCACGATGACGGAGCACAAGTGCGTTCTCGATACCTGCCGCCATCTCGAGCAGAACGGCTTCGAAGTAACCTACCTGCCAGTGCAGAAGAACGGCCTGGTCGACCTCGAGGTGCTGCGCGCCGCCATCACCGACAAGACGGTGGTCGTGTCGATCATGGCAGTGAACAACGAGATCGGTGTCATCCAGCCTCTGGCCGAGATCGGCAAGATCTGCCGCGAGAAGAAGGTCTTCTTCCACACCGATGCCGCGCAAGCGGCCGGCAAGATCCCGCTCGACGTCGAGGCGATGAACATCGACCTGCTGAGCATCTCGGGCCACAAGATCTACGGACCCAAGGGCATCGGCGCGCTCTACGTGCGGCGCAAGCCGCGTGTGAGGCTGGTGCCGCTGATCGTCGGTGGCGGCCAGGAGCGCGGCTTCCGTTCCGGCACTCTGCCGACGCCGCTCTGCGTTGGCTTGGGCGAGGCGGCCGAGATCTGCATGAAGGAGATGGACGGCGAGGCCAAGCGGCTGAAGAAGCTGCAGAAGCGCATGCTGGACGGCCTCAACGCCGAGCTGACCGACATCGTCATTAACGGAGACCTCGAGCACCGCATCCCCGGCAACCTCAACATCAGCTTCGCTTACGTCGAAGGCGAGTCGCTGATGATGGGCATCAAGGGCCTGTCGGTCTCGTCCGGGTCGGCCTGCACTTCCGCCTCGCTCGAGCCGAGCTACGTCCTGCGCGCGCTCGGCGTCGAGGAGGACATGGCCCATACGTCGCTGCGCATCGGCCTCGGCCGCTTCACGACCGAGCAGGAAGTCGACACCGCGGTGGCGGACCTGGTGCGCCACGTCAAGAAGCTGCGTGCGATGAGCCCGCTCTGGGAAATGGCCCAGGAGGGAATCGACATCAAGTCAATCGAATGGGCGGCTCACTGAGCTGCAAAGGGAGAGCATCATGGCCTACAGCGACAAACTGATCGACCACTACGAGAACCCGCGCAACATCGGGGCGCTCGACAAGAATTCCGAGGATGTCGGCACCGGACTGGTCGGCGCCCCGGCCTGCGGCGACGTCATGAAGCTGCAAATCAAGGTCGGTCCCGACGGCCTGATCGAGGATGCCAAGTTCAAGACCTTCGGCTGCGGCTCGGCGATCGCGTCCAGCTCGCTCGTCACCGAATGGGTGAAGGGCAAGACCATCGACGAGGCCGAGACCATCAGGAACACCGACATCGCCAAGCATCTGGCGCTGCCGCCGGTGAAGATCCATTGCTCGGTCTTGGCCGAGGACGCGATCAAGGCGGCGATCGCCGACTATCGCGCCAAAATGGCGAAGAAGGACGACACCAAGGAAGCTGCCGAGTAGGTGAGAGCGTCATGAGCACGACGACCGAGACCCCCAAGCCCGCTGCTGCGGCAGCGCCAGCCGCCGTTCCCAGGGTGCGCCGTCCGCGCCCGCAGGTGATGTCGGTGACGCCGGCCGCCGCCGAGCGCGTGAAGGCGCTGATCGAGGGCCGCGGCAAGCCGACCGCCGGCATCCGCATCGGCGTGCGCTCCAAGGGCTGCTCCGGTCTCAGCTACACGCTCGAGTTCGCCGACAAGCAGGAGCCGCTGGACGAGATCATCGACACCCAGGGCATCAAGCTCCTGATCGATGCCAAGGCCTCGCTGTTCCTGATCGGCACCGAGATGGATTACGAGGAAGAGAAGCTGAAGTCGGGTTTCGTATTCAGGAACCCGAACGAGAAGGGCCGCTGCGGCTGCGGCGAATCCTTCCACGTCTGAGTCCGGTCATGGATCATTTTGCGCGGCTGGGACTGCCGGCGGCGCTCGAGCTGGAGCCCGTGGCGCTCGACCGGGCATACTTCGCCCTGCAGCGTCAGTGGCATCCAGACCGCTTCGTTGCCAGGCCGCCTGACGAGCGCGCCAGAGCCTCGACCGAGGCCGCGGCGCTCAACGACGCCTACCGCACACTCAAGAATCCACTGAGCCGTGCCTTCTACCTCGCCAGGCTGAGGGGCGTCGACCTGCCGGGTGACGGCAAGACGATCGACGATCCCGAGCTCCTCATGGAGGCGATGGAGACGCGCGAGGAGTTGCACGACGCGCGCACGATCGAGGCTGTCGATTCATTGGCCACGAAAGCGCGCAACGACATGACGACGTCGCTTGCCGGTCTCGGCAGTTTGTTCTTGGCAAACGACAAGGGCGCCATCAGAAAAGCGCTCCTTCGCCTGCGATATCTCGACAAGTTTGCCGACGAGGCGCGGGCACGACGCGGCAATCTGGAACGGGCGAAAGCATGAGTTTGCTGGAGATCCACGAGCCGGGCGAAACGCCCTTGCCGCATGCCGGCGAGGGCACGCTCGCGGTCGGCATTGATCTCGGCACGACCAATTCGGTGGTGGCGATCGCCCGCGACGGCAAGCCGGCGACGCTGCACGACGAAACCGGCAAGGCGCTGGTGCCTTCGGTGGTCGGCTATCCGTCCGCCGGCGGCGTGCTGGTGGGTGACGAAGCGCGCCGGCTGATGGCTTCGGAGCCTCGCAATGTGATGGCCTCGGTCAAGCGGCTGATGGGGCGAGGCGCCGCCGACCTGCATGCCGTGGCCGGCGTGCTGCCTTACGAGATCGAGCCGGGCAGCGGCGAGATCGACATGGTGAAGCTGCGCATCGGCGGCAGGGCGCGCTCGCCGGTCGAGATCTCGGCCGAGATCCTGAGGGCCTTGCGCCGGCGCGCCGAAGCGGCGCTGGAAAAGCCGGTCGAGCGCGCCGTGATCACCGTGCCTGCCTATTTCGACGATGCCGCGCGCACCGCGACGCGCGACGCCGCGCGCGTGGCCGGGCTCGAAGTGTTGCGCCTCGTGAACGAGCCCACGGCGGCGGCGCTGGCCTACGGCCTCGACAAGGGCTCGGAGGGTCTCTACGCGGTCTATGACCTGGGCGGCGGCACGTTCGACTTCTCGCTGCTGCGGCTGGAGAAGGGCGTGTTCCAGGTGCTGGCGACCGGTGGCGACGCGGCGCTGGGTGGCGACGATTTCGACCGCGCGATCGCCGAGCGCATGCTGGCCGAACGCAAGAAGGACGGCATCGCCGATCCGGTCGACGAGGGCGCCGTGAAGGCAGCGCTTGCCCTTGCACGCACCATGAAAGAGCAGCTCTCCGACCGAGGCCAGACCTCGGGACGGCTCGAGCTGTTTGGCGTGCCGTCGTTCCATGCGCTGGGTCGGGCCGAGTTCGAGGCCATGATCGAGCGCTCCCTAGCCCGCACGATCGACATCGCACGCCATGTCCTGGCGGATGCCGGCATGCAGGCCGGCGACATCCAGGGCGTCGTGCTGGTGGGCGGCTCGACGCGCGTGCCGCTGGTGCGTGGCAAGGTCGCCGAATTGATCGGCAAGCCGCCTCTCACGGACATCGATCCGGACGAGGTGGTGGCGCTGGGCGCCGCGCTGCAGGCCGAAGCGCTGACCGGCGGGTCCGACACCCTGCTGCTCGACGTCACGCCGCTGTCGCTCGGGCTCGAGACCATGGGCGGCCTGGTCGAGAAGATCGTCCCGCGCAACACGCCGATTCCGGTGCAGCTCGCGCAGGAATTTACGACCTATCAGGATGGCCAGAACGCGATGACGATCCACGTGGTGCAAGGCGAGCGCGAGATGGTTGCCGACTGCCGCAGCCTGGCGCGCTTCGAGCTTTCGGGCATTCCGCCGATGACCGCCGGCGCGGCGCGCATTCGCGTCACCTTTGCCGTCGATGCCGACGGCCTGCTTACCGTGTCGGCCGAGGAGCGCACGACCGGCGTGGCGCAGCGCATCGAGGTCAAGCCGTCCTACGGGTTGAGCCACGATGACATGGCCGACATGCTCTATGACAGCCTCGAGCATGCCGAGGAGGACGTGGCGCGCCGGCTGCTCGCGGAGGCCCGCGTCGAGGCCAATCGCAACCTGCTGGCACTCGATGCGGCGCTCGCCAGGGACGGCAACCTCCTATCGGCAGAAGAACGCGGCGCGCTCGACGGAGCGCGGGTACGCCTGCAAGACGCGGCGGCCGGCCAAGACAGGGACGAGATCAACGCCGCGGCCGAGGCGCTGGAGACGATCAGCAAGCCCTTCGCCGAACGGCGCATGGATCGCGGCATCCGCGAGGCGTTGTCCGGGATGTCGGTCGGAGACCTGGAAAACCGGGTCGGTGAGTAACGAGGTCTTATCCGAATGCCGAAGATGACGTTCATTCTGAAGGATGGCTCGCGCAAGGAAGTCGAGGCGCCGCTGGGTCTGTCCGTGCTGGAAATCGCCCATCGCAACCATGTCGACATAGAAGGCGCCTGCGAGGGGTCGCTCGCCTGCTCGACCTGCCACGTTGTCGTCGAGCAGGACTGGTTCGACAAGCTGGCGCCGGCCAGCGAGGACGAAGAGGACATGCTCGACCTTGCG
>CAZHQA010000352.1:0-4606 GCA_964533955.1 uncultured Reyranella sp.
TTGGCGTTGATCTTCACCAGGAAGTTGCGGCCGATGATCATCGGCTCGAGTTCGGTGTGGTTGATATTGGCCGGGATGATGGCACGGCCGAGCGCGATCTCCTGGCGCACGAACTCCGGCGTGATGAACTCGGGCAGCGCCGCGCCGAAGCTCTCGCCGTCGGCCAGCCGCTCCCGGGCGAGCTCGTGAGCGACCTTGCGGCCGAGATTCTCGCGCTCGGCGACGTAGATCATCTCCTTGGTGATCACACCGGCCCTCGCCCATTCGTACTGCGTGATCTTGTGGCCCTCGAGCCCGCGCAGCGGCCGGCGCGTGCCGGGGAACGGCAGCAGGGCGGCGACCTTCACGTTGCCGTTGTCGATCGGCTGGATCGCGCGGCCGGCATATTCCTCGACGCCGCCGCGACCCAGCACCCAGCCGCGCCGCGTCTCGGCCAGGCCCTTGCGGACGTCGATCGCGATCGTCGCATCGGTATAGGGGCCGGTCGTGTCGTAGACGCGGACCTTGGGCTCGGCCGGCGAACTCAGCGTGATCTCGCGCAGGGGAACGCTGATGTCGGGCGCCGCCTCGGGCGTCACATAGATCTTCTGCGAGGCCGGCAGCGGCCCGGTGGTCACCTTGGGGGTGGCGATGATGTTGTCCATGACGAGGATCTCCCGTGGTTGGCGAACGAAGGAGACCCGGTAGTGTCGTGCAAAGGAGATATCCGTTCCCTTCGCCGGCATGACCCGGATCAGGTTCAAAGGGTCACCGCGCTGTCCCGCAGGACGGTCGGTATCTCAGCCCCCTGTCGAGGCACCCCTTGGACGCGGCCAGTCTAGCGGGAATCCGCCGGCGGCAACACCCGGTTCAGACGACCGCCTGTTTGCGCATTTCGGCAATTTCGGCAGCCGAATAACCCGCCTCCCCCAGCACCTCGTCGGTATGCTGGCCGAGCTTGGCCGGCGGACGGTCGATCGAGCCGCCACCGTGCTCGAGGCGAAAGCCCGAGCCCACGACCTGGATCGGGCCGTGCTCGGTCTCGACGGTCTGCAGCACGGTGCGGTGCTTCATCAGGTCGAGCTTGGCGGTCTCTGGAATGGAGAGCACGCGGCCGGCCGGCACGTCGGCCTTGCCGAAGCGCTCGGCCCAGATCGCCGAGGTCTCGGTCTTCATCGCCGCCTCGACGATCTCGTGCAGTGCCTTGTTGTTGTCGATGCGCCTGGGCCAGTCGGCGAAACGCGGATCGGCCAGAGCCTTTTCGCAACCCAGCACCTTCATCAGCCGCTGGAACTGAGGATCGGTCATGACCGCCAGCACCATCCAGCCGTCCCGGGTCTTGAACAGGTTTCCGGTCGGCTTGCGGGTGACCGACAGGTTCTGCGCCTGCTCGTGCACGCGGCCGGTCATCAGGTGCTCGGTGAACTGCTGCGCAAGGTAGCCCATCACCGCGTCGATCATGGCGACGTCGACCAGCTGGCCCTTGCCGGTATGCGTGCGCTGGTAGAGCGCCGCGGCGATGCCCAGCGCCGACGTGGCGCCCGACATCACGTCGGCGCCGGCGAAGCCCACGCGCGTCGGGCCGTTGTCGGGAAAGCCGGTGATCGACATCAGGCCCGACATGGCCTGGATCATGCCGTCGAATGCCGCCGTGGCACGCTCGGGCCCGACCTGGCCGAAGCCCGAGACGGCGCAGTAGATCAGCCGCGGATTGATCGCCTTCAGTGTTTCGTAGCCGATGCCCAGCTTGGCCATCACGCCCGGCCGGAAATTCTCCGTCACCACGTCGACCTTGGCCACCAGCCGCTTGATGACCTCGATCGCCTTGGGCTGCTTGAGGTCGAGCGTGATCGAGCGCTTGCCGGCATTGACCGACACCCAGGGGGCGGCGAGCCCGCGCTTCTCCCAGTCGTTGGCGCGGTTGCCGTAGCGCATGTCGTCGCCTTCGCGGCTCTCGACCTTGATCACGTCGGCGCCGAGCAGCGCCAGCTGGTAGGTGCCGTAAGGCCCGGCCAAAACGCGCGTAAAATCGAGGACCTTTACGCCTGCAAACGGCTTACTCATGGATCGGTCCTAGGCGACGCCTGCCTTCTTGCGCTGGGCGAGCGCGGTTTGCTTGACCTTGTCGAACTCGGCGCGGCGCTTGGCGACCTCCTCGGGCGGCATGCGCGCGAGGTTGTTGTAGTCCTGCTTCCAGTCGCCATCCTCGTTCCAGCGCAGCGGCGACTGTACCGTAGTCCGCGGTCCGACCGCGCTCTCCAGCACCTTGAGCGCGAGGTCGAGCGTGAATTGCTGGGTGTCCTTCTCGTGCGGCTTGCCGGCCGAATTGCCGAGCGGGAAGTCGCTGAACAGGAAGCGCGGCACACCCGCCCATTCGACGATGTCCTTGGCAGCTCCCATGACCACCGTCGGGATTCCATTCCGTTCGAGATATCGGGCGATCAGACTCACGGTCTGATGGCAGACGGGTCAAGTCGGGACCAGCAGCGCGGCATCGACCTGGTCCTGCCGGCAGCGCGCCAGGATTTCCGGCGCGTCGGTCTCGAGCGTCACGCGCTGGCTGCGGTTGGTCGGCGCGCCGTGGAAGCGCTTGGCGAGCTTGAAACGGCCAGCATCGGCAAATTCGCGCATCAGCGGCAGCGGAAACCAAGTGTTGGAATCCTTGGCCGTCGTGTGCTTGCGGTCGTAGCCGATATGGGAGATGCGCGTGTCGTGGTCGACTGCACTATCGCCCGAATAGACCGTGTAGAACTTGGCGGCGGCGTTGTAGGCGGCTCCCGGCCCCTGGTCGCCCTTGTCGGGCTGGTAGAGTGCTGCCGTGCTGATCAAGACCAGCGTGCTGTCCTTCAAAGGCTTCTTCAGCGGCGCGAATGGTGCGTCGGTGTAGTGCGCCCAGCGATAGGGATTGTCGTAGCCCAGCGCGAGGTAATAGTCGCGTGTGCGCCGCATGTACTCGATCGGCGCATCGAACTCGGGGGCAAAATCGGCCGTGTCCACCATCGCATGAAAGTGAGACCGCGGGCGTTTGAAGTCAAATTCGCCCGAGTGACAATTTCGCAGGCAAGGCCTAGCTTTTCGTCGCTTTTGGGGGGAGGCCGTTCTTGCGCAAATTGAGCCGCCGCGGGGTCCTGAGCGGCGCGGTGGTGCTGAGCCTGCCGGCCCACGCCGACGATCGTCCGCTGCGCATCGTCGTCGGATTTCCGCCGGGGTCCGGTATCGACACCATCGCCCGTCTGATCGCCGACAGGATGCGGGGCTCACTCGGCCGGCCCGTGGTGGTCGACAACAAACCCGGGGCCGCGGGGATCGTCGCCAACATGGCGGTGAAAAGCGCGCCACCCGACGGCAATACCCTCCTCCTGACGCCGCTCGGCCAGATGACGATTTTTCCGATCGCCTACAGCAAGCTCGACTACGATCCATTGAAGGATTACGCGCCGGTGGCCCACGTCGCCGACTTCCAGATGGGACTCGGCGTCGGGTCGAACGTGCCGGCAAGAACGCTCGCCGAGTACGTAGCTTTGGCAAGGAAGGGCGGCGAATATGCCAACTTTGCTTCGGTCTCGGTGGGCAGCCTGCCTCATTTCTTCGGGCTGCTGTTCGCCAGGACGGCCGGGATCGAGCTCACGCACGTGCCATACAAGGGAGCGGCCCCGGTGATCCAGGCCCTGATCGCGGGCGAGATCCCGGCGGCGGTGCTGCCCATCGCCGATCTCAACATGCTCACGCAGTCCGGCAAGGCCCGCATCCTGGCGACCACCGGGGCCAAGCGTTCGTCGCACCATCCCGATGTGCCGACCTTCAAGGAGAGCGGCTACGACATCGAGGGCCTAGCCTGGTATGCGCTATTCGCGCCGGCCGCCACGCCGACGGCAATCGTCGATTCGCTGGCGCGCGCGGCCATTGATGCCGTGCACCAGCCCGACGTCGTCGAGCGCCTCGCGGCGCTAGACGTCGAGGTCACCGGCCTCGGCCCGGCCGAACTGGCGGCCATTCAACGCGCCGACTACGACAAATGGGCGCCAGTAATCCGCGCCTCCGGCTTCAAGGCGGACTGATGGCGCGGCTTCACCTGACACGCCGCACCGCGCTCCTGAGCGCTCTCGCTCTGCCGGTGGCGGCGCGGGCCGACGAACGGCCATTGCGGCTCGTCGTCGGCTATCCGCCCGGCGCCAGCAGCGACACGCTGACCCGCCTGATCGCCGACAAGATGCGCGTGTCGCTCGGCCGTACGGTCGTGGTCGAGAACAAGCCGGGTGCGGTCGGCATCGTAGCCAACCTCGCGGTCAAGGCGGCGCCGCCGGACGGCACCACCCTGCTGATGACGCCGCTCGCCAACATGGTGGCGTTCCCGCATTCCTACGCCAAGCTCGACTACGACCCGTTCAAGGACTTCGTGGCGGTCGCCGAGCTGGCGGCCTTCGACCTCGCCCTCGGCGTCGTGACCGAGGTGCCGGCCAGGACGCTGGCCGACTATGTGGCCCTGGCGAAGACGGGTGACGCCTACGCGAACTTCGCCTCGGCTGCCGCCGGCAGCCTGCCGCATTTCTTCGGCCTGATGTTCGCCAAGGCAGCCGGGCTGCAGCTCACCCACGTGCCCTCCAAGGGCACGGCCAGCGTCATGCAG
>CAZHQA010000353.1:0-4583 GCA_964533955.1 uncultured Reyranella sp.
CGCTATGGAATCACCAATCCTGAAAAACCGGAAGGTTCTTCAGCAAACTGCTAGCGCGGGTTTCTTAAGCCGCTCGGCATTAGCCCACCATCTTGACGCTTCGCGGCACTAGAAGCCGCTAGGCTGACGAAGTGATCGAGCAAGTGGCATCGCCATGTCCGGTGTGGAGGTCAGTCGCGTCGTCTTAGACCATGAACGGGAAAGGATGTCATCGCGGGCGCATCGCAGAGAGGCGCTGTGCTTCCGCAAGTGTGTTTTGCACGTGCTTTTCCGGGTCGCTGCCTTGGTACACGTAGGAGATGCGACCGTCGGTGCCTATGACATACGAAACCCGGTCTGAAATGCCTACAATGCCGGGAATACGCAGCATGACCGCATCGTAGGATCGAATGATGCGTAGCCCGGGATCCGCGGCCACGGGGAAACTCGACGAGCATTCCTGGATCGAAAAGCGCTGAAGCGTTTCTATGTCATCTCCCGACATGCCGATAAGGGTGGCGCCCGCAGCAGAGAACTGACTTGCGGCCGCCGCGAAATCATGGGCTTCCGCAGTGCAGCCGGTCGTGAACGCCTTCGGGAAGAAATAGAGCACGACGGGGCCCTTCTTGAGAGCATCTGAGAGCGCGAATGAAAAACGCGTCCCGCCCACAACGGCGTCGGCTGAAAAATCAGGAGCGCGGGTGCCCGGCTTGAGGGCCGCAAAGGCAGGCGCCACAAGCACGGAAGCTGCCAGCCCGAGCGCACAGGCGATTCCACCCGCAAGAAACCGCTTTCCAATAGCCATCATCAATGTACGTGGCGGCGACCTGTTTGGATGAATGGCCAAACCTTGTCAGCAGGGGACCACAAAGCTCGTCCTTGTGTCCACGGGCGGCACTCAAGCAGGCGCGCCACGTCCGTTGTGGGTCAGGCGCTACCGGTTCGGGCCTTTGGGGGCCACTGCGAACATTCTGGTTCGGCTGCTTCGGGCCAACAGCGGAAATTGGGACGCGTCTAGATGCAATACGGCAACTGCCGGGGGATTCCCCAAAATCCAGGACGCAAGCCCGTTGCCGCCGTATGCGACGAAGTCCGGAGTAGCGCTCGGCTAGTCCGCCGCCCCTCATCGAATCCGCCGCGCGCTGCACCGATCTTCTCCGCAGCGACTTGAACATCGTCTCCCTGCTCATCAATATCGGCAGAGTAGCCATGCGACGCCTTCTCAAGTTCATGCACACGATCGGCGCCATCGGACTGATGGGATCTATGGCGTGCCTGCTGGTATTGCTCGCCCTCTCTCCCGCGCCTACATCGCTGGCCGAGTACGCGCTGATACGTGGCGCGATGGGCGCGATCGCGACATGGGTCTTTCAGCCGTCGCTCCTGCTCACTCTGGTCGCCGGCCTGCTGGCGATCGCCCTCAACCGGACCTATCACAATGCCGGCTGGGCTTGGGTAAAGCTCGCCACGGGAATCCTGATTTTCGAATGGAGCCTCGTCGGCGTGCTGGGCCCGATACAGGCGGAGGCCGAACGCAGCGCCGACGCCGTCGCGGGACAGGTCACGCCCGTGATACTTGCCGAATCGCCGAGTGCCGAACGGAACACCCTGTGGATGATGCTCGCCATCGCGACCGTAAACGTCGTGTTCGGAGTCTGGCGGCCACGGCTCTCCAGCCTCCCCGACTAGGGCAGGCGGCGAGGCGCCCCGGCAACAACGACGTTTTTATTTTTCTGGTTCTGGCCTAGGGTTGATGATGCATTCTCGAGTGCAATCGATGAACGCATTGGATCCAGATACTGGGTTTCATGCCTGGAATCCGGGGATCGAGTCGACGCTGCCACGGCGATTCCTGCCGCTATCGACCTTGTTCAGGCCTGAGAATGTCGTGAGCACTCTGCCTCAATTGCAGGAGTTGAACAGCTTCTCGGGAATTGCCATTGAGGAGATGACCGAATTCAGAACGGAACGCCTGGTCGTGCATGAGTTGCTGATCCGCGTGATGGCGGACCTCTCGGTCTCCGACGGATCGCGCTACGAAGATCTCGGCATCAACTTTCGGCACATCGTCGGTACGATTCTCTCGAAATATATTTCGCCCCATATCGACGAGTTGAGGGCAATTCACGACAGGCTGCGTTTGGAGGCAAGCGAACTTTTGAGGCAGGAACTGGAAGGCTTGCTTTCGCCATCTCCGAAAATCGCGCCGGTTATCGACAAGAAGCCCGGCTTTTTCCGTTTGCCTATCCGTGGCTGGGCCAGGGCTCCTGTTGCTCCAGAAACGACCGAAGAACGTCACCAGAGACTCTTGAAGACGTGGCAAACGGAGTCGCAAACGGCCGATACGCCTCTTCGACGCAAGGTCTGCGCCGCTCTTGTTCAAGTAACCAATGCCGTCACCAGCCACCACGGGTACCTGGTCTGCGATGCGGCGCTGCTTTCGGCCCTGGCAATCCCGTTGATTTGCAACGACTATGCAAGCGAGGTGATTGGCAACCATATCGAGCCGTATGTCCGCCGCGCAATCACGGCGGAAGGGTATAAAGTACTGCCGCCGCAAGCGCGCCCCGTGGTCATGAATGTCAAAGGTTCATCCGCCTCGGGGAAAAGCAGCATGCGCCCGCTGCAAAAGGAGCTTGCCGAACGTCTGGGCATTCATTGGGATGAATTTGCTCTGATCAGTCCGGACATCTGGCGCAAATTTCTGCTGGATTACACCAGCCTCGGGCCGGCTCGCCGCTATGCGGGAACGCTGACCGGACACGAAGTGGCAATCATCGACAAGAAGCTCGACCGCTACATGGCGAACAAAGGGGAGAGAGGATTGATCACCCATCTCCTCGTCGATCGGTTTCGCTTTGACAGCTTTACCGCCGGCGAAGAGGACGGCAGCCGCCTGCTCACGCGCTTTGGTCACGAAGTTTACCTGTTTTTCATGGTTACCCCGCCCGAGGCCACCGTCGAGCGCGCCTGGACGCGGGGTGAGCAGGTCGGCCGGTACAAAGCTATCGATGATCTTCTCGATCACAACATTGAGGCCTACACGGGAATGCCTAGGTTTCTGTTCACCTGGACGAGCAAACAGGACAAGCGAGTTCACTTCGAATTTCTCGACAACAATGTTCCGGAGGGATGCCGACCGAACACGATCGCCTTCGGAACCGGAAACGAAATCAACGTCCTCGATGTCGAAGGGCTTCGCGATATCGACCGCTTCCGGAAGATCAATATCAACGCCCGCCGGCCGGAAGAGGTCTATCTGTCGGATTGTCGCGGTGCAGGAGCGGACACGGAGTTCTTGCGGCAATGTGTGCAACGAATGCCGGTGATCAACTTCGTGGATCGCTTGTCCGGCCAGATATACGCCAAGGTCCAGGATGGCGTCTTGGCCTTGAGTTCCGCCGGACTGGTGGATCCGGATGTCAAAGCGGAGCTCGCGGCCATCGCGAATGAGATCGCGCGTTCCGTGCGCGAGTGCGGCGACGATTTTGGAAGGGTGAAGCCTGACCAGACCTCCAGGCTCGGACAATGGGAATTGAACTGCCCATGACGAGACAATAACGCCCCGGCCCATCGACTTCGGTCAATTGGACGACCACGAGCGCGTGGCGCTGGGGCTCCCTCGAAATTTCTTTGACGGCCGAATAGCGATTCCCGGCTAAATATGAACCCGACGTGGCCGCCAAAGTGC
This sequence comes from uncultured Reyranella sp., assembly GCA_964533955.1. Taxonomy (GTDB): domain Bacteria; phylum Pseudomonadota; class Alphaproteobacteria; order Reyranellales; family Reyranellaceae; genus Reyranella. The sequence continues at coordinate 3,671 of CAZHQA010000353.1, forward strand.
ATGCACTTGGGGTGGATGGGCAGCACGTCGCTGCCGACTTCGGCCCCTTGGGTCGGATTGAACTGCATATCGGCCGCCGGTAGCGCGAGTCCGCTGGGCTCCCGTTGCCCGTTGTGGGTCAAAAGGCGACGTGCCGGGCTCGTCGTCGGGAGTCCGCTTCCCTCCCATAAGCGGACAGCTTCAAACTTGTGGGTACACGCTCTAGTCTAGCAGTCACCACTCAAAACCAAGGCGTGAGGTTTTGGCGGGAAAGCGTTCAGTCGCTAAAGAAGCCAGGCCCAGCCCGGCGCCGAAGCTCTTCGCCGGCGTCCATCCCGAGACGCTCGCCATCTTGCGGACTGCCGAGGCGCTCGTTGGCGATGACCTCACTCCCGTCTGGTCGCGCCGCCAAGGCGCGCAGCCACAAACGCTCGCCGTCGAGCACCGCGTGACCGGCGATCGGCGTGCGGCATGAACCGTCGAGCACCGCCAACATTGCGAATTCCGCCCGTACGCACAGCGCCGTCGGGAGGTGATCGATCCCGGCCAGAAGTTCCCGTGCGTGGATGTCGCTCTTGCGGCATTCGATGCAGACTGCGCCCTGGCCGACGGCCGGAAGCATTTCCTCAGGCGGGATAGCGACGCCGATATTGCCGAGGCCGAGTCGATTGAGACCTGCGCGGGCCAAGATTAGGGCGTCGGCCACGCCGTCGGCAAGCTTGTGCAATCGCGTATCGATGTTGCCTCGAATTGGCTCAATCCGGAGGTCGGCACGTCGATGTAGAAGCAAAGCCTGGCGTCGCAGCGCCACGGTGGCCACTTTGGCACCTTGCGGCAGCTCGGCGATCGCGCCTATCCCTCCGGCCGCGATCAGTACGTCACGCGGATCCTCACGCGGTAGGAACGCTGCCAGGCATAAGCCATCCGGTTGCCG
>CAZHQA010000354.1:0-4517 GCA_964533955.1 uncultured Reyranella sp.
TGGGCGACACGCTGGTCGAGATCCAGGGCCAGATGGAACAGCACGGCCTGCTCGATACCGCCACGCACCGCGCCGCGCTCGACGCCTTCGCCGGGCTGGCCCGCCAGGGCGACGCGGTGCGGGCCGCCTGGCAGGGCTGGCGCGCCGCCGCGCAGGCGCTGGTCGAGGCCGAGCAGGCCGCCGCCGCGGCGCGGCGCGACGAGGACTTCCTGCGCCATTCGCTGAAGGAGCTGAACGCGCTCGCGCCCAGGGCCGACGACGAGGAGAGGCTCGCCGCCGAGCGGCAGCTGCTGCGCGCCGGCGGCGCCTTGGGCGAGGCCGTCGCCCAGGCGCTGGCCGAGCTCGAGCACGGCAAGGGCGCCGTCCCGGCGCTGCGTGCGGCGCACCGGCTGATCGAGCGCAACGTCGACAAGGCGGCCGGCCGGCTCGATGCCGCGCTGGCGGCGCTCGACAAGGCGCTGAGCGAGGCCACCGAGGCGCAGGCCCAGCTCGAGACGGCGCGCGAGGCGCTGGAGTTCGACCCCAACCGCCTGGAGAAGATCGAGGAGCGCCTGTTCGGCCTGCGCGCCGCCGCCCGCAAGCACGGCGTCGGCGTGCCCGAGCTCTCCGCCCTGGCCGACAGGATGGCGGCCCAGCTCGCCGCCCTCGACGACGGCGAAGCCGGCCTGAAGAAGCTCGGCGCGGCGGCCAAGGCGGCGCGCGCCGACTACGTCGCCGCCGCCCAGGCGCAGGCCGCGGCGCGGCGCAAGGGCGCGGCCCGGCTCGACAAGGCGGTCGCCGCCGAGCTGGGGCCGCTCAAGCTCGAGAAGGCGAAGTTCGTGACCGAGTTCGCGCCGCTCGCCGAAGCCGACTGGTCGGAGGCCGGCACCGACCGCGTGCAGTTCACCGTCGCGACGAATCCCGGCACGCCGCCGGCGCCGATCGCCCGCATCGCCTCGGGCGGCGAGCTGTCGCGCTTCCTGCTCGCCCTCAAGGTGTGCCTGGCCAAGGTGGGCGATGCGCCGACCATCGTGTTCGACGAGGTCGATTCCGGCATCGGCGGCGCCACCGCCGCCGCGGTCGGCGTGCGCCTCAAGCGCCTGGCGAAGGACGTCCAGGTGCTGGTGGTCACCCACTCGCCGCAGGTCGCTGCGGTGGCCGACCGCCACTGGCTGATCCGCAAGACCACGACGCGCAACGCCGCCAGCACCGACGTGCTGGCGCTCGACGCCCGGGGACGGCGCGAGGAGATCGCCCGCATGCTGTCGGGGGCGGAGATCACCGCCGAGGCGCGCGCCGCCGCCGACCGCCTGCTGGCGGCGGCGGAGTAGTTGCCGGGCGCGCGCCACGAATCGCGCCTCTGGAGTGGCGCGCCCCCGGCGTCTTAGACTGCCCGCCATGTCCAAAGCCGCCAAGGTTGTCGCCGGCATCGCCGTCGAGGATCTCACCGAGCGCCAGGGGCGCGCCGAGCACAAGCGCCTGGCCGCTGAGATCGCCCACCACGACAAGCTCTATCACGAGCAGGATTCGCCCGAGATCTCCGATGCCGAGTACGACCGGCTGCGCCAGCGGCTCAAGGCGGTCGAGGCGCGCTTCCCGCAGCTGGTCGACATGTTCAGCCCGACCCAGCAGGTGGCGCCGACCCCGACCACGGCGTTCGCCAAGGTCACGCACCGCCGGCCGATGCTGTCGCTCGACAACGCCTTCACCGACGAGGAGCTGCAGGGCTTCTTCGACCGCCTGCGGCGCGGGCTCGAGCGCGAGACCGACCTCAAGCCCGACGCCGAGATTGCGCTGAGCTGCGAGGCCAAGATCGACGGCCTGTCGATCAGCCTGCGCTACGAGGACGGCGAGTTCGTCCAGGGCGCGACGCGCGGCGACGGCACGACCGGCGAGGACGTCACCGCCAACCTCAGGACAATCAAGGACATCCCGCACAAGCTCAGGGGCCACGGCAAGGACAGGCCGCCGACGTCGCTCGACGTGCGCGGCGAGGTCTACATGGAGCGCGCGGCGTTCCTCGAGCTGAACGCCCGCCAGGTCGCGGCGGGCGAGAAGGCCTACGTCAACCCGCGCAACACCGCCGCCGGCTCGCTGCGCCAGCTCGATGCGAAGATCACGGCGGAGCGGCCGCTGCGCTTCTTCGCCTATGCCTGGGGAGAAGCCGAGCCGCGCAGCTGGAAGACGCACAGCGAGTATCTGAAATTGCTCAAGGGCTGGGGCTTCAAGACCAACCCGCTGACCAGGCTGTGCCGCACGCCCGACGAGGTGCGCGCCTTCTACCGCACGATCGGCGCCGAGCGTCCGTCGCTGCCCTATGACATCGACGGCGTGGTCTACAAGGTCGACCGCATCGACTGGCAGGAGCGGCTGGGCTTCGTCAGCCGCGCCCCGCGCTGGGCGATCGCCCACAAGTTCCCGGCCGAGCAGGCGCGCACGCGCCTGAACGGCATCTTCATCCAGGTCGGCCGCACCGGGGCGCTGACCCCGGTGGCCGATCTCGAGCCGATCAATGTCGGCGGCGTCGTGGTGGCGCGCGCCAGCCTGCACAATGCCGACGAGATCGAGCGGCTCGACGTGCGCGTCGGCGACATGGTGACGATCCAGCGCGCCGGCGACGTCATCCCGCAGGTGCTGGGCTTCGTGCCCGAGGAGCGGCCGAAGAACGCCCGGAAGTACCGCTTCCCCGAGCGCTGCCCCTGTCCGCTCGAGACCGAGGTCAAGGCGGAGGAGGGTGGCGTGGTGCGGCGCTGCTCGGGCGGGCTCGAGTGCCCGTTCCAGCAGGTCGAGCGGCTGCGCTACTTCGTGTCGCGCAACTGCTTCGACATCGAGGGCCTGGGCGGCACGCACATCGAGAACTTCTTCAACGACGGGCTGCTCAAGACGCCGGCCGATATCTTCCGCTTGAAGGATCACGAAGCCGACATCAAGAAGCGCGAAGGCTGGGGCGATCTCTCGGTGAAGAACCTGCTGGCGGCCATCGCGGCGCGGCGCACCATCTCGCTCGACCGCTACATCAACGCCATCGGCATCCCGCTGGTCGGCGAGGCCACCGCCAAGATCCTGGCGCAGGAATACGGCGACGCCGACGCCTGGCTCGCCGAGATGCTGAAGGCCGCCCGGGAGCGCAAGAAGCACCCCGGCGACGTCAAGAAGGAGAAGGCGGCGGCCGAGGTGGGCGAGAGCTACGGCCGCCTGTGCAACGTCGAGCAGACCGGCGTCACCACCGCCGACGCGATGTGCGACTTCTTCAGCGAGGGCCACAACGTCGAGATCATCAAGGACCTGCGCAAGCAGCTCACCGTCGAGCCGGTGAAGCGCCGGGTGATCGCCGCCGACGCGCCCCTCAAGGACAAGATCGTGGTCTTCACCGGCGAGCTCTCCGTCATGACCCGCGACGCCGCCAAGGCGCGCGCCGAGGAGCTCGGCGCCAAGGTCACCGACTCGGTGTCGAAGAAGACCAGCCTTGTCGTGGTCGGCGAGAATGCCGGCAGCAAGGCGCGCAAGGCCGCCGAGCTCGGCATCCAGACGCTGAGCGAAGAGGACTGGGTCAAGCTCGCGAACGCATGAGTGGCAAGAAAGCGCTCATTCACAGTTTCATGGCATCGCTCGGCTCGCCATTGTACCTCTAGCTCCAGGCAAACTTGGGGGGAGCCGCTCATGTCAGTCCAACTGCGAAAGGGCACGGCCGCCGACGCCGTGGCGTGCGGCGCGATCTGCTACGAGGCGTTCAAGTCGGTGTGCACGGCGCACAATTTTCCGCCGGACTTTCCGTCGGCCGAGGTGGCGGCCGGCCTGATGTCGATGATGCTCGGCCATCCAGAATTTCATTCGGTCGTGGCCGAGGTCGACGGCCGGGCCGTCGGCAGCAACTTCCTCGACGAGCGCGCCTGCGTCTCGGGCGTCGGCCCGATCAGCGTCGACCCCACGGTGCAGAATCGCGGCATCGGCGGGAAGCTGATGCAGGCCGTGCTCGATCGCGCGGCGAGCCAGAAGGCTCCCGGCGTGCGCCTGCTTCAGGCCGGTTTCCACAATCGCTCGCTCTGCCTTTATTCCACCCTGGGCTTCCGGACCCGCGAGCCGATCTCGATCCTGCAGGGCGTGCCGCTCAAGCAGAAGTTCGCGGGCTACGACGTGCGGCCGGCGACGACGGCCGACGTGGCGGCCTGCAACCAGCTCTGCCTCGCCGTGCACGGTTTCGACCGCGGCCGCGAACTCGAGGATGGCATCGCCGCGAGGACCGCTGCCGTGGTCGAGCACCGGGGCCGCATCACCGGTTACACCAGCGGCATCGCCTTCTTCGGCCATTCGGTCGCCGAGACGAACCCCGGCCTCATGGCGCTGATCGCCGCTGCGCCGGAATTCGGCGGCCCGGGCTTTCTGCTGCCGACGCGCAACCACGAGGTCTTCACCTGGTGCCTGAAGAGCGGCCTCAGGCTGGTCTACCAGATGACGCTGATGAGCATCGGCCTCTACAACGAGCCGGCGGGCGCCTACCTGCCGTCCGTAGCGTTCTGAGGCCTGCGCAGCGCGGCGGT
>CAZHQA010000355.1:0-4517 GCA_964533955.1 uncultured Reyranella sp.
CCGCCGCCGGTGCCGGCGCTCGAGCGGCTCCCAGCAGGAACCAGCCGGCGCCCAGCGCGACCGCGACCGCCAGCCCGAGAACGGGCAGCCAGCGTCGCATGGTGGGAGAGCGTGCTTGTTCGGCCATCACTGTCTCCGCCTCTTCGCAGCTATTTAGGTAGCGCCGCCGGTGGGGGCGCGCAAATCCCTCTCATGGTCGTGAGAGGTTTGCCGACGGTCGTTAGCCGAGCACCTTGTCGGACGGCATGAACGGCAGGCCGAGGTCCGTCGCCACGGCCTCGAAGGTGACGGCGCCGGCATGGATATTGAGGCCGTGCCGCAGGTTCGCGTCGTCGCGCAGGGCCTTTTGCCAGCCCTTGTCGGCCAGCGCCGTGACGAAGGGCAGGGTGGCGTTGTTGAGCGCGAAGGTCGAGGTGCGTGCCACCGCGCCCGGCATGTTGGTGACGCAGTAGTGGACGACGCCGTGCTCGACATAGGTCGGCTCGGCATGGGTGGTCGGGCGGCTGGTCTCGAAGCAGCCGCCCTGGTCGATGGCGATGTCGACGATCACCGAGCCCGGCTTCATGCGCTTGACCATGTCGCGGCTCACCAGCTTGGGGGCCGCCGCGCCGGGCACCAGCACGGCGCCGATCACCAGGTCGGCATCGACCACCTCGGTCTCGATATTCTCGACGGTCGAGAACAGCGTATGGAGCTGCGAGCCGAACTGCAGGTCGAGCTCGTAGAGCCGGGGCAGCGACTTGTCGATCACCGTGACATAGGCCTCCACGCCCATCGCCATGCGCGCGGCGTTGGTGCCCGACACGCCGCCACCGATGATCACGACCTTGGCGGCCTTGACGCCCGGCACGCCGCCCAGCAGCACGCCCTTGCCGCCCTGTTCCTTCTCCAGGCAGTGGGCGCCGACCTGGACCGACATGCGGCCGGCAACCTCGCTCATCGGCGCCAGCAGGGGCAGCCCGCCGCGCGCGTCGGTGACCGTCTCGTAGGCGATGCAGGTGGCGCCCGAGCGCAGCAGGCCTTCGGTATGCGCCTTGTCGGCGGCGAGGTGGAGATAGGTGAAGAGCAGCTGGCCCCGGCGCAGCAGCGCGATCTCTCCCGGCTGCGGTTCCTTGACCTTGACGATCAGGTCGGCCGCGGCGAACACCTCCGCGGCACCCGCCGCGATCGTCGCGCCGGCGCGCACGTAGTCGGCGTCGTCGATGCCGATTCCCGATCCGGCGCCGCGCTCGACCATGACCTGGTGGCCGTGATGGACGAGTTCGCGCACGCTGCCCGCCACCAGCCCCACCCGGTATTCGTGGGTCTTCACTTCCTTGGGGACACCGACGCGCATTCGAACCCTCCGTCCGCTACCGGCCTGATCATAGACCCAGTCTCGCCCAGCGGGTCAGGCCGGAGACTTGCCTCCCAACCTGAATTATTCTGTGAAATGCGACGGCTGCGGAGCGAGCAGGGCAGGGTCATCCGACCTATATAGGGGATGGCACGGACCCCGTGACTGAGGGAGGCGCGTTCACCATGGCCCGAGACGATGCCCGCGACTGGATGTGGTCGGAGGCGCTGCAGATGCTGGCCCAGGCCGAGCGTCTGCATCGCCAGGTCTTCAAGCCGGTGCCGAGCTCGGCAGGGATGTGCTGGGAACCGCCGGTCGACGTGCTGGAGACCAGGGACGCTGTCCTGATCCTGGCGGCATTGCCTGGCGTCGACCCCGCCGAGGTGCACGCAGCGATCGAGGACGGTGCCCTGGTGATCAGCGGGGAACGCACCCTGCCGGACGAGGTGCGAACGGCCGTCATCCACCGCCTCGAACTGCCCCAGGGCCGGTTCGCGCGGCGCATCGAGCTGCCGCCCGGGCGCTACGGCGCCGTGCGCAGCATGGCCGCGCACGGCTGCCTGGTGATCAGCCTGGCCAAGGCACCACGGGGCGCGCGGTGAGCGCGCCCGACAATGCTGCCGCCCCGGGCGCCGCCAGCCCGCCTGCGGCGCCGCTGCCGTCCGACGTCCTGATCGTCCTGCCGGTCCGCGGCATCGTGCTTTTTCCCGAGGTCGTCCTGCCCATCACCGTCGGCCGGCCGGCGTCGGTGGCGGCGATCCAGCAGGCCGTGCGCGAACAGCGCCAGATCGTGGTGGTGCTGCAACGCGATGCCGAGAAAGCCGAACCGGGGGCCAACGATCTCTATCGTTTCGGCACGGTCGCCAATCTCCTGCGCTACGTGCCCTCGCCCGATGGCGGCCATCACATCGTCTGCCAGGGCGTACAGCGCTTCCGGATCGACGAATTCGTGCCCGGCCATCCCTTCCTGCTGGCGCGCGGCCTGCACGTCGCCGAACCTTCGGGCACCGGCACCGACGTCGAGGCCCGCTTCCTGGTGCTGCAGAACCAGGTCCGCGAGGTGTTCGATCTGTTGCCGCAGGTTCCGCCGGAATTGCGCCAGACCGTGGAGGCCACCGACTCGGCGGGCGGGCTGGCCGATCTGGCCGCGACCTACCTCGATTCGAAGGCCGAGGAAAAGCAGGAGATCCTCGAGACGGTCGAGCTGGCACCGCGACTCGACAAGGTGACGCGCCTGCTTTCCCAGCGCCTCGAGGTGCTGCGGCTGTCCAACGAGATCGGCCGCCAGACCAAGTCGTCGCTCGATGCGAGGCAGCGCGAAGTCCTGCTGCGCGAGCAGATGGCGGCCATTCAGCGCGAGCTCGGCGAGGACGAATCGAGCAAGCAGGAGGTCGCCGATCTCGAGAAGGCGATCGCCGCCGCCCGCATGCCCGCCGACGTCGAGGCGGCGGCGCGCAAGGAGCTGCGGCGCCTGCAGCGCACGCCGGAGGCGTCGGCCGAGTACGGCCTGATCCGCACCTACCTCGACACTCTGGTCGAGCTGCCGTGGGCGCTCGCCGAGCAGCCGCCGATCGACATCGCCGAGGCTCGCCGCATCCTCGATGCCGATCATTACGGGCTGGAGAAGATCAAGCAGCGCATCGTCGAGTATCTCGCCGTGCGCAAGCTGGCGCCGGAAGGCAAGGCACCGATCCTGTGCTTCGTCGGGCCGCCCGGCGTGGGCAAGACCTCGCTCGGCCAGTCGATTGCCCGCGCGATGGGCCGCAAGTTTTCGCGCGTCAGCCTGGGCGGCGTGCATGACGAGGCGGAGATTCGTGGCCATCGCCGGACCTACATCGGCGCCTTGCCCGGCAACATCATCCAGGCGATCCGCAAGGCGGGCTCGCGCGACTGCGTGATGATGCTCGACGAGATCGACAAGATGGGCAGCGGTATCCACGGCGATCCCGCCTCGGCCATGCTGGAGGTGCTCGATCCCGAGCAGAACGGCACGTTCCGCGACAACTATCTCGACGTGCCGTTCGATTTGAGCCGCGTCGTCTTCATTGCGACGGCCAACCTGCTCGACACGATCCCCGGTCCGCTGCGCGATCGCATGGAGATCATCGCCCTGTCGGGCTACACGGCCGGCGAGAAACTAGAGATCGCCAAGCGCTACCTGGTCCGCCGTCAACTCGACGCCAACGGGCTGAAGCCCGGCCAGGCCGAGATCGACGATGCGGCGCTGAGGCGGCTGATCGAAGGCTATACGCGGGAAGCCGGGGTACGCAGCCTCGAGCGCGAGATCGGCCGGGCGCTGCGCCACGTTGCCGTGGAGATCGCTGAGGACAAGGCGACGTCGGTGCGCATCGGCGTCGACGATCTGGAGAAATTGCTGGGTGCGCCGCGCTTCGAGGGCGAGGTGGCCATGCGGACCAGCGTGCCGGGGGTGGCGACGGGCCTCGCCTGGACACCGGTCGGCGGCGACATCCTGTTCATCGAGGCCGCCCGCGCGCCGGGCAGCGGCCGGCTGATCCTGACCGGCCAGCTCGGCGAGGTGATGCGGGAGAGCGCCCAGGCGGCGCTGACCCTGGTCAAGGGCCAGGCGGCGGCGTTGCACATCGAGGCCGGGCTGCTCGAGAAGAACGACATCCACATCCACGTGCCGGCCGGCGCCACGCCCAAGGACGGTCCGAGCGCGGGGGTCGCCATGTTCATGGCACTCGCCTCTCTGCTCACCGGCCGCAGCATCCGCAGCGACACCGCCATGACCGGCGAGATCAGCCTGCGCGGCCTGGTGCTGCCGGTCGGCGGCATCAAGGAAAAGGTCGTTGCCGCCGCCGGCGCCGGCCTCAAGCGCGTGATGTTGCCGGCGCGCAACCGGCGCGACTACGACGACATTCCGGACGAGGTCCGCAAGTCGATGGAGTTCATCTGGCTCGAGCGGGTCGAAGACGCGGTCGCCCAGGCGCTGCAGCCCGTCCAGGGGTGAGCCCGCGCGACATTACGAATTACGTTGATTTATACTACATATCGTGTATAGTCAGCGATCGCCAGGATCGCCGGAGTTCAGCCCTTTGCGCATCGCCGACCGCTCGTTGTTGCCCGACTGCCGCGTCCTCGAGGGCGGGCTGTCGCAGTTGAGGACCCCCCCCGTGTTTTTTGCTTATTTAAAGCGTTACCGCGCGGTAACCACTCTCCC
>CAZHQA010000356.1:0-4490 GCA_964533955.1 uncultured Reyranella sp.
CGGTCGCGAACCGCTGCAGGGAAGTCAGGATCAGCGCCGCCAGCGGCAGCACCACAGCCACCGCGATATAGAGGAGGCAGAACGCCAGGAAGAGCCAGGCAAGCCGCCCCATGTCCATCGGGCGCGGCCGGAAGGCCTTGCCGGAGATGGTGGTGAAGGTGCCGCGGCCGATGCGCCAGCGATAGAAGGTCAGCATGCCGAACATGACGACGAACAGCGCGAGTCCCATCGCCGAGGCGCGGCCATAGTCAGGTGGATAGGACAGCGTCGAATCCCAGATCGCCGTGGTGATGACGTAAATACGCGCGGGGATGCCGATCACCAGTGCCGCGGCGAACGAGCCCAGCATCTCGGCGAAGACGAACAGGGTGGCGCCCAGCACGCCCGGCATGACCAGCGGCAGGGTAACGGTGAGCATGGTCCGCAGCTTCGAAGCCCCGATCACCCTCGCCGATTCTTCGAGCGCCGGGTCCATCGACTTCATCGAGGCCGAGATCATGACGAAGGCGACCGTCCCCTCGAACAGCGCCATCACCCAGGCGATGCCGAAATGGCCGTAGATGTCGACGATGTCGCCGGTGCCGCCCCCCGCCTTCCAGATCTGGTTGACGAAGCCGCTCTTGGGGCCGGCGATCACGCTCCACGCCAACGCGCCGACCAGCGGCGTCATGTAGTAGGGCAATTCCATCAGCCGCTCGAGGAACTCGCGGCCCGGCACGTTGGTGCGGGTCAGGATCCAGGCCAGCGTGAAGCCGATCAGGATTGCCATGACCGTCGCCATGACGGCGATGATCACGGTGTTGAAGAGGACGTTGATGTCCTCGTCGAAGATCGCGAAGTAGTTCTTGAGGCCGAATTCCTGCGGCGGGAAGGCCATCGGATCGCCGACGTTCAGCGATTCCTCGACCAGAAAGACAAGCGGCAGCAGGACGAGGAAGGCGACCACGACAATGACGGCAGCTGATATGACCGGCTGCCAGTTCTGCCGCGGCTTCAGTTCCCCGGACGTGGCCGTCAAGCTAGCGCCGGGCACCGACGATGCGGTCCCACTCCTTGGCGAAGCTCGGACGGTCCTTCTCGAAGGCGTCCCAGTCGGCCGGGATGAGCAGCTTCATCTTGCCGAGCGGCACCGCACCCGGCGGCGGAGGTACGTCCTCGCGCGGCGAATGCAGCGCCAGCGCCTCGGCCAGCGCCTTCTGGCCGACCGGCGAGAGGAACCAGTCCATGAACAGCTTGCCCGCATTGGGATGCGGGCCCTCGGCAACGATGCCGTAGGTCTCCGACACCGCCGGCAGGCCAAGCTCCGGGAAGACGAAGCCGATCGGCGCGCCCTTGGCTTGGAACTCGACTGCACCGGAATACTGCGCCCCCATGATCACCTTGTCCTGTCCGTCGACCAGCCGGCCATACTGCTGGACGTAGGAGTCGAAAGCGCGTGGCTTCTGGGTCGCGAACTTCTTGAAGTAGTCGTCGCCCAGGAGCGGCTTCAGCATGTACCAGATGCCGTGCTGCAGCCCCGAATTCGAGACCTTGACGTTGATCGCATCGGCCCACTTGGGATCGAGCAGTTCCTCCCACTTCTTGGGCGCTTCCGCTTCCGGTGTGTTCTTGGAGTTGTAGGCGATGCCGCCCATGATCACCGAGCCCCACTTCCAGTAGCCCTCGGGCTTGCTCTTATATTCCGGCTTGAAGGCGGCCATTTCGGGCGAGATGTACTGCACGAAACCGTTCTTGCGCTGGAAATCGAGGATCATGCCCATGTCGGAGATCTGCACGACGTCGACCAGGTAGGACTTGGCCTGTCGCTCGGACAGGAGCTTGGCGTAGAGCGCGCCGGCCTGCAGGCGGAAATAGGTGGCCTTGATCTTGGGGAACGCCTTGTTGAAGGCGCCGACCAGCTTGGCCTGGCCCGCCTCGGGATCGGTCGAATAGAGCACGAAGGCACCCTCGGCCTCGGCCTTGTCGACGTCGGCGCAGGTCTTGAAGCCCTCCATTTGGCGCGGCTTGTCGCAGAGCTTGGCGTTCTGGGCCGACGCCGGCCCGAAGGCCGCCCCCGCAATCGCACAAAGCGCCACGCTCATGACAGCGAAAGGCTTCATGACTCCCTCCCTGAATTGCTGTTTGGCGCGAGCCTAGTGGTCCGAGTGGCGGGGTTCAATTTGTTTTGCAGAAGCTCCGCAACGCGAGGTGCGCTGGAGCATCGTCCGTCCAGCCGGAATCAGCTGGACGGACGATGCCTTTGATCGAAGCACCTGGAACAACGCGTTTCCGATGAGATGGAACCGCTGCGCGGTTCCATCTCATCGGAAGCCGCTCTAGAGTCCGACATGGCCCATCCGAGCGGAAAGATCCTGGCCCTGGCAGGCGGCGTGGGCGGAGCAAAGCTCGCGCTGGGGCTGGCCGGCGTTCTGCCGAGCGAGGCGCTGACTGTCGCGGTGAACACCGCCGACGACTTCGAGCACCTTGGCCTCGCCATCTCGCCCGATCTCGACACGGTGATGTACACGCTGGCTGGCCTCGCCAATCCAGAAACCGGCTGGGGCCGCCGCGACGAGAGCTGGACGGTCATGGAGGCGCTGGGCGCGCTGGGCGGCGAGACATGGTTTCGCCTGGGTGACAAGGATCTCGCCACCCACATCGAGCGGACGCGCCGGCTTCGCGCCGGCGAGCGACTGAGCGCCATCATGCGTGACCTGGCCGCGCGGCTGGGCGTGAAATGCGCGATGGTACCGATGTCGGACGATTCGGTACGCACTGTCGTGATGACCACGACCGGCGAACTCGCCTTCCAGGACTGGTTTGTCCGGTTGCGCTGCGAGCCCATTGTGCGCTCGCTGGCCTTTGCCGGCGTCAAGAGCGCCAGGCCCCACCCCGCGCTGCTCGATCTGGGGAGCCTGCGTGGCCTGATCGTCTGCCCGTCCAATCCCTTCGTCAGTGTGGGACCGATCGTGGCCTTGCCGGGCGTACGCGCCGCGCTCGAAGGCGCCAGGATCCCGCGCATCGCCGTGACGCCGATCGTCGGCGGCCAGGCGATCAAGGGCCCGGCTGCCAAGATGCTGGCCGAGCTCGGCCATGATGTTTCGGCGCTGGGTGTGGCGCAGTACTACAAAGGCCTGATCGACGGCTTCATGCTCGATGCCCAGGACGCGGCACTCAGGGCAGAGATCGAGGCGCTGGGCATGCGGGTTCGCGTGGCGGACACCATGATGCGAAACGACCAGGACAAGCTGCGACTCGCGAGGGTGGCCCTCGATTTCGTGGACGAACTCGTCCTCTCTGGGCAACACTGAGCGGGCAATGCCGGCAGCCGTCGTTCCGATGAAGTCCATGGATTTGGCGAAGAGCCGACTTGCCGCGGTGCTCGACCCGGCAGGCCGGCGGGCGCTCGCCGGCCAGATGCTCGATCACGTCCTAGAGACCCTGCGGATCGCGGGGATTTCCCCGGTTCGCATCGCCGATGGGGATCGCGACCTCAATGCCGACGTTGCTGCCGCTGCGCGCCTTGTACAAGGCGAGGGCGCGACCGATCTTCTGTTGGTGATGGCCGACCTGCCCTATCTCGCCGCCGACGACATCTCCGCCCTTGTGGAGGCGGGCCGGCGGAGTCCCGTGGTCATCGCCGAGGCCAAGGACGGCGGGACCAATGCCCTGCTGCTGCGCCCGCCCACACTGCTCGAATTCTCTTTCGCGAGCGGCCAGCCGAGTGCTCGCCGACATGCCGAGCAGGCGCGGGCCGCCGGCATCGAACCGGTCATCGTGCGCCGCCCTGGACTGGCACGCGACATCGACACGCCGGCCGACCTTGCAGCCCTTGCTTCCGATCACCCCGCGTACCGAGTTTATCGCCATGTCGCCTGAGATCGACCGCCTGTTGTCCCGCGAGCTCGGCTCGCTGATGCACGAGGCGGCGGCGATCCGCGATGCCGCGTTCGGCGAACGGGTGACCTTCTCCAAGAAGGTGTTCATTCCGCTCACCCATCTCTGCCGCGACAATTGCGGCTACTGCACGTTCGTGCATCCGCCGAAGAAGGGAGAAGCGGCCTATCTCACGCCCGAGCAGGTGCTGGCGATCGCGCGAGCCGGCCAGGGAGCCGGCTGCGCCGAGGCGCTGTTCACGCTGGGCGACAAGCCCGAGCTGAAATGGAAACCGGCCGCCGAGGCGCTGGCGGCCCTGGGCTACGCCACGACGCTCGACTATCTCGCCGCGATGGGCGCGCTGGTCTTCAAGGAGACCGGGCTGCTGCCGCATTTCAATCCCGGCCTGATGGACGCGGCCGACCTTGCCAAGCTCCGCAAGTCGTCGGTCTCGATGGGCATCATGCTCGAGACGGCGGCGGAGCGGCTCGGCGAACGCGGCGGCCCGCATTTCGGTGCACCCGACAAGGTCCCTGCCCTGCGGCTCGCCACCCTCAAGGCCGCCGGCGAGGCCAGGGTGCCGTTCACGACCGGCATTTTGATCGGCATCGGCGAGACCCGCCGCGAGCGGATCG
>CAZHQA010000357.1:0-4482 GCA_964533955.1 uncultured Reyranella sp.
CAAGGAATACGAGCTGGCGTGCAACTGGAAGATCTACGTCGAGAACGCGATGGAGTCCTATCACATCTCGACCGTCCATCGCAGCACGCTGTCGAAACAGAAGGGCAAGCCCTCGGAGGCACAGCCGGCCGCCGGCGAATACTGCGCCCTGTTCAAGGAACACCAGGGCAGCCGAGCGCTGCTCGAGGGCGACACCGGCTTCCCCGCGATGGACCACCTGAAGGACCGGGCCGCGCAGGGCAGCTGGTACCCGCTGCTTTATCCCAGCACCATGTTCGGCTGCACCTACGACTGCATGTGGTGGCTCGAGCTTCATCCCATGGGCCCGGAGAAGACCCGGCTGATCGTCGGCTCCGCCTTCCCGCGTACGGTCACCGAGCGCGCCGATTTCGAGGAGGTCGTGCAGCGCTACTACAAGCGGTGGGACATCTCGATCCCCGAGGACAACGCCATCTCGGAACTGCAGCAGCGCGGTCTCGCCTCGCCCTTCGCCCGGCCGGGCCGGCTGTCCTACGCCGAACCGCTGGTCCACACCTTCGGCAACTGGGTCCTCGACCGCGTGCTGGGCGTGGCGAGCTGACCGCTGCATGAACTACACCTGGCAATGGCAGCTCATCTGGGATTTCCGCCAGGTCTTCTGGCGCGGCATCGAGGTGACGGTGATGCTCACCTGGTGGGCCTTGCTGATCGGCCTGGTGCTCGGCCTGCTGCTCGGGCTGATGCGCTCCTCGCGCCTGAAAGTCCTGCGCTGGCCGGCGGCGGTCTATGTCGACATCTTCCGCGCCACGCCGATCCTGGTGCAGCTGGTCTGGATCTACTACGCGCTGCCGATCCTGCTCGGCCTGCAGATGGGCAACATCGTGGCGGCCAGCGTCGGCATCGGCCTGCATGCCGCCGCCTACATCGCCGAGATCTTCCGCGCCGGCATCGACAGCATCGACCGCGGACAGTCGGATGCCGCCAAGTCGCTCGGCATGGGCTACGGCCAGGCGATGCGGCGGATCATCCTGCCGCAGGCGGTGCGCCGCATGGTGCCGCCCTTCATCAATGAATTCGCCACGCTGATGAAGCTCACCACGCTCGGTTCGGTGCTGGCGGTCAACGAACTGCTGCACGAGGCCGAGAACCTGATCAACAACACCTACCGGCCGCTCGAGGTCTACACCGTGGTCGCGGTGCTGTTCGGCCTGATGATCTATCCCTTCATCTGGCTGTCGCAGCGGCTGGAGCAGCGCTGGAAGAAGAGCCGATGAGCGACGCTCCGCCGGTCCCTCCGCTCATGCCCCCGCTGATCCAGGTGCGCGGCCTGCACAAGAGCTTCGGCAAGCTCGAGGTGCTGCGCGGCGTCAGCTTCGACGTCAAGCGCGGCGAGGTGATGGCCATCATCGGGCCGAGCGGCTCGGGCAAGTCGACGCTGCTGCGCTGCCTCAACTTCCTCGAGGAATATCAGTCGGGCGAAATCCTGTTCGACAACGTGCTGGTCGGCTACCGCAACGACCCGTCCGGCCGGCGCCGGCTCGACAGCGAGCGCAACGTGCGGCGCATCCGCGCCCGCCTCGGCATGGTGTTCCAGAGCTTCAACCTGTTCCCGCACAAGACGGTGCTGGAGAACGTCATCGAGGGGCCGGTAGTCGTCAAAGGCCAGCCGCGCGCCGAGGCCGAGGCGGCGGCGCGCGCGCTGATCGCCCGGGTCGGCCTGACCGACAAGCTCGACACCTATCCGACCAAGCTGTCGGGCGGCCAGCAGCAGCGCGCCGCCATCGCCCGCGCGCTCGCCATGCAGCCCGCCGCCATGCTGTTCGACGAGCCGACCTCGTCGCTCGACCCCGAGCTGGTCGGCGAGGTGCTGGAGGTCATGCAGTCGCTCGCTGCCGAGGGCATGACCATGGTGGTGGTGACCCACGAGATGGGCTTTGCCCGCCGCGTCGCCGACCGGGTGATGATGATGGACGAGGGCGAGATCGTCGAGCTGGCGCCGCCCGAGCAGATTTTCGGCAAGCCCGAATCGCCGCGCACCGCGGAGTTCCTGCGCCGCGTGCTGCATTGAGGGAGCGATGATGGCGGAAGCTGCATCAGAAAAGCATCTCCCTCCCCCGTCTTCGGGGGAGGGGAATACCGTACGACACTGACGCAAAACAGGAGGCTCACATGACGGACGACCTGAACTTCACGAGACGCATCGGCTTCGCCGGCCTTGGCGCCGTCGGCGTCGCGGCCCTGATGACCCGGAACGCCGCCGCCCAGGGAACCGGCAGCGTCATGGATCGCATCATCTCCGAGAAGAAATTCAAGATCGGCTACATCCCCTCGCCGCCGTCGGTGATCAAGGATCCGGCGAGCGGCGACCTCAAGGGATATGCCGTCGACGCCATGCGCTTCATCTGCAAGACGCTGAGCGTCGAGCCGGTGTTCGTCGAGACCACCTGGGCGAATTTCGTCTCCGGCCTCAACTCCAGCCAGTTCGACCTGTCGATCGCCGGCACCTTCGCCACCATCCTGCGGGCCGGCGCCGTGCAGTTCACCAAGCCGATCTGGTACCTGGGCTACAGCGCCGTCGGCAAGAAGGGCGAGACGCGGTTTGCCAAGCCCGCCGACCTCAACAAGGAGGGCATCCGCATCGCCCTGGTCCAGGGTGGCGCCAGCGTCGAATACGCCAAGGAGAACTGGCCCAAGGCCGAGCACGTCCTGCTGTCGACCGGCAACCTGACCGCGCCGTTCGTCGAGGTCGCCGCCGGCCGGGTCGATGTCGGCGTCGAGGATGCCTGGCAGGCGAGGCGCTTCGCGGCCGCGCAGCCCGGGGTGGTCGATCTGTTCGGTGCTGAGCCCTACAACGTGCTGCCCATCAACTGGGCGGTGAAGCGCGGCAACCAGGATCTGGTCGAGTTCATGAACGTCGCCATCGATTTCATGATGACCACCGGCCGCTGGGAGAAGATGGCGGAGCCCTACGGCCCGTCGGGCCGCTACTACGTCAAGCCCCAGCTCTCGGTCTTCGGGCCGCCGGCCTGACGGTGCATATGGAAATTCCCCTCCCCCGTCTGCGGGGTGGCGTTTTGGCCACGCGGCCGCCAAAACGCCAACCCGCAGACGAGGAGGGAGGGGAACGCGCGTTTCTACTCCGGAATCACCACGTCGACGTCGAACTCGACCAGCATGTCGGCCATCGCCAGGCCGGAGATGATGAGGCCGGTGCCGCACGGGGCGACGCCCTTCAGGTGGCGGGCAACGGTGTTGTAGACCGGCTCGCGGTGCGCGCGGTCGAGCAGGTAGGTCGTCACCTTGCAGACATGCTCGAGTTTTCCGCCGGCCTCCTCGACCAGGATCTTGAGATTCTTCATCGCCTGGTCGGCCTGCGCGGCGGGATCGCCCTTGCCGTGGAACTTGCCGTCGAGGTCGAGGCCGGTGAGGCCCGCGATGTAGATGGCGCGCCCGGTGGCGCGCACCATCAGCGACACGTCGTAGTCGATCTTCTGGTTGGGCCAGCGCCCCATCGTGTTGACGCGGCGAATCCGTTCGTGGGCCATGCTCGTCCTCCTGCTGGGTCGGGCATCGCACGGCGCCCGCGGCCTGCCAAGGGGCCCACCGTATTTTGGCGTTCGCAGAGAGCCATCGATTCCCGGGAACACAACAGGAGGCCGACATGACCGACGACCTGAACTTCACCCGCCGCCTCGGCGTTGCCGGCCTGGGCGCCGTCGGCGTCGCCGCCCTGATGACCCGCGGCGCCGCAGCTCAGGGATCGGGCGGCGTGATGGACCGCATCATCTCCGAGAAGAAATTCAAGATCGGCTACATCGCCTCGCCGCCCTCGACCATCAAGGATCCGGCGAGCGGCGAACTCAAGGGCTACGGCGTCGACGCCATGCGCTTCATCTGCAAGACGCTGAGCGTCGAGCCGGTGTTCGTCGAGACCACCTGGGCGAATTTCGTCTCCGGCCTCAACTCCAGCCAGTTCGACCTGTCGATCGCCGGCACCTTCGCCACCATCCTGCGGGCCGGCGCCGTGCAGTTCACCAAGCCGATCTGGTACCTGGGCTACAGCGCCGTCGGCAAGAAGGGCGAGACGCGGTTTGCCAAGCCCGCCGACCTCAACAAGGAGGGCATCCGCATCGCCCTGGTCCAGGGTGGCGCCAGCGTCGAATACGCCAAGGAGAACTGGCCCAAGGCCGAGCACGTCCTGCTGTCGACCGGCAACCTGACCGCGCCGTTCGTCGAGGTCGCCGCCGGCCGGGTCGATGTCGGCGTCGAGGATGCCTGGCAGGCGAGGCGCTTCGCGGCCGCGCAGCCCGGGGTGGTCGATCTGTTCGGTGCTGAGCCCTACAACGTGCTGCCCATCAACTGGGCGGTGAAGCGCGGCAACCAGGATCTGGTCGAGTTCATGAACGTCGCCATCGACTTCCTGATGACGACCGGGCGCTGGGACAAGATGGCGGAGGCCTATGGGCCGTCGGGGCGGTTCTATGTGAAGCCGCAGTTGTCGGT
>CAZHQA010000358.1:0-4461 GCA_964533955.1 uncultured Reyranella sp.
TCAGGTCTCCGTCAACGGAGCGGCAAAGGCGACTGCCATGTCGGCCCGGCCAGGTTGAGCGCCGCCAGAGAGTGCGACCGCGGTGCGCGTTGCGAGAAAGGCTGACAAAAGAAACAGGACGGCCTCGCCCATGAATACGACTGCGTAGGCGGTGGTCGCCGACCCTAAAAGCAGGCGCGCCAAGTCGCTTGCGAGCGTGCCAAGAAGGCCGCCCATGCCGAAAGCGATCGCCTGTGCGGCACCCCAGAGGCCCATACGCACCCCTTCTCGGTTGGCCCGCCCACTGCCGACCAGGGACATCATCGAGCCGATCGCAGCAATCGCGTAGACGCCGTTGGCCAAGCCAAGTGCGAAGACCGTCGGTCGCAGCGACCATGCCGGACCGACGATGCCGCTTGCGGCCAGCAGGCAGAGCGCTAACGCCGAGGCCAGGCAGCCGCCGATCGTCCATGATTTAAGCGAACCCCTCCGGCGAACGCCGATACCGCTACTGAAGATCGCGACGATCAACATGCCGATGAGGGCGCCGCTATTCTGGATGCCGGATAGCTGAGTCGTCTGGCCCGGCGTAAGGCCGAAGACAAGGCCGGCAAACGGTTCGAGGATGAGGTCCTGTGCGCTGTAGGCGATCATGGAGAGGAACACGAACACGGCAAATCGCCGCGCCTGGGGCTCCGACCAGACCTCGAAAAGGGCGTTGCGAAACGACGAGCTCTGCACACTCCTGGTGTGTTCGGGTCCGGAGGCGGACGCCGGCTGGTCTCCTTCGATCCCCCAAATCGCAACTAGCGAAAGGAGGAAAGCTAGGACTGATAGAGCAGTCGTAATCCCGACCAATCGGCGCGGCGAGAACGGATCCAGCAGATGGCCGGCGATCACAGCAGTGACGATGAACCCGCCGATCATCATGACCCATACGATAGTGGCCGCCGCGCCTCGCCGGCTTTCGTCGGTCCGTTTCGCGAGGAGCACCAGAAGCGACGTGCCGGCTGCGCCGACGCCGATGCCAATAAAGACGAATCCGGTGATCGCAAGGGCGATGCCAGCCGCAAGATTCGATGCCATCCACGCGGTCGCCAGCGACGCCGTCGTCCCACCGATGCAAAGCAGCGCCATGCCGCCGACGATCCACGGCGACCGCTTTCCGCCGACATCCGATCCGTGACCTAGGCGTGGCCTGAAGACCTGCAACACGTAGTGAAGTCCGACCAGGGCACCGGGCAGCATGGCGGGCAACGCCAGTTCAACGACCATGATGCGATTTAGAGTCGAGGTCGTTAGCACGACAATTGAGCCAAGAGCCGTCTGGACCAAGCCGAGACGGACGATGCCAAGCCAACTTAGAGGTCTGTCGCTCACGTTAGCCCGCCATTCCAGGTCGTATAGCGAACGCACTGATCAGCATGCCGATCACGTACAACGACACACCGGTCGCGTTGTACCAGGGCGCCCGCTCGCGCGGAGCGGCGAGCAGTCGTTTCATCAGTGCGACCTGGATTGCAAGAAGCAGGACGATAGCGAGCGCGTGGGGCAATCTGCCCCACGCCAACAGCAACCCAATGACCGCGACCTGCGAGCCGGCCATGAAGACGCAGGCCACGAGGCCGGCGTTCGCTGCACCGAGCCGGACGGGCAGGGACCCTATCCCCATCTGACGGTCACCCTCGATCGACTTGAAGTCGTTAAGAGTCATGATGCCGTGCGCGCCCACGCTATAGAGAAGGGCCAGTGCGAGAGTGCGCCAGTCAGGCACAATGCCGCCGGCCGCGACTATGGCGCCCGTGATCCAGGCCAAACCCTCGTAGCAGGCCGCGCATGCGGCGTTGCCCCACCAGCCGTTCAGCTTCAGTCGTGGCGGTGGCGCGCTGTAGGCCCACGCCAGCGCCAGTCCAGCGATCGCGGCAATCAGAACCTCTGTGCCGAGCAAAGCAGCTACAATCACGGACAACGAAGTCCAGATCATCGCGATGTGCAATCCCCATATGCCCGGCATACGACCTGAGGGAATCGGGCGTTGCGGCTCGTTGATGGCATCGACGTGCCGGTCGAACCAGTCGTTCACCGCCTGGCTGGTCGCGCAGACCAGCGGACCGGCCAAGAGCACGCCAACGGCGATAGCAGGCCATCTTCCGGTCGGGATCGGTCCGGCCGAAACGACACCGCAGCCGAAGGCCCACATTGGCGGGAACCAGGTCACCGGCTTCAACAACTCGAGGATCGCTGTCATTTGGGGGCGTGCCATTCGGATCCCGTCAGTTGCGTGCGTCGGGTTCGACGATGGCCGGCGTAGCGAGCCCATAGCGGCGGAGCTTGACGTAGAGGCTCTGGCGGCTGAGACCGAGGATTTCGGCGGCCGAGGCGCGGTTGTCACTAGTGAGCTGGAGCGCAGCCTCGATGGCAAGACGCTCGATCAAATCGGTAGCCTCCCGGACGAGTTCCTTGAGCGACACCCGCCCGACCAGGCCAGCCAACTGCTCCGCCGAATGCGGCAGCTCCCGAGGGGCGGCCACATTCGACCCGACGCGCTGGCCGACACTGCGGATCGTGAAGCCCAGGCATTGCTTGTCGCCGTTCGCGGCAGACACCGCCGATATCTCCACGCTCGACATCACGCCGTATTCGCCACGCAACGTCGTCGCGAATAGGCTGACCGACCCGCGTTGTCGGATGTTAGAGATCAGCACGCTGAGATCGACACCAGAACGGCCAAGCCAGCGGTCGATCGATTCCGATATCGCCTGTTCAGCATTTGTGAGCTGGGCCATTTCGAGGAAGGCCTCGTTCGCCATCAGGATTCTGCCCTCGGAATCGGTAATGACGAAGCCGTCGGGTGCACCCTCGATCAGCTTCACCAGCATATTGGCGGTGGCGGAAAGCACGCCGGCCGTACCATCGCCGTGCGTTGGCGCGAGGCGGACCAGGAACAAGGTGGCGTTGTCCTGGCGAAACAGGGACGCGGACACTGCGACTTCGTCTTCGCTGCCTTCAAGCCGCGCTCGCGTCGAATCGGCCCTCCCGGCAGCCCTCACGCCGGCCAGGAGAGTCTGGACAGACGCTGTGTCATCACGGTTGAACGCCGACAGGAAGGGCCGGCCCACGAGGCGTTTGCCTAGCGCGCCGAACAGGTGACTGGCGGCTGGATTCGACTCCATGATCCGCATGCTGGCCATGTCGACGATCAGAACGGGTTCGGAGGAAATCTGGAACAATAGTCGATACCGGGTCTCGATGTGGCGAAGCCTGGAGTAGTCGCGTTCCATAGACTGCTGCGCGTCGACCAACTGCTGTTGCAATGCCGACACCGACCGCAGGTCGCGCCCGTAGACGACCAAGACACCTTGCCGGTTGACGCGAACCGCACAATAGAGAACCGGCACGACCGAGCCGCTCCGACGTCCGATGTGGTTCACGTGCCGCCACCGCGGCTCGGCGCCAGACGCGACCTCGCTCATGATCTTCGCGATTTTGCCGCGGCTCTCCTCGGCTACCGTGTCAACCCACGGATGACCGAGCCACTTCCGCGGCGCCTCGAGGCCTTGGGCCAGTTCGTCATTGTTGAATGCCATGTCACGGATAATGCCGTCTTGGTCGACGATCATTGCCACGTCCGCCGCTGCTGCGATGATCGTCGCGACAGCATTAGCGTCGAGGTGAGCAAGGAATTGTTTTGGGGCTTTGAAAGCCTTCACGAGAGACGTGATCCTTTTTCGCCAGAGCCGCCTTCCTCCCGACTTTCGTCACTCCGGTCTCGTTGTGCACCGGTTGTCTTGATTGCGGCGAGCGCTTCTCAATGCTCGCTCATTCACTTTATTTTCGTCGCAACAGTTCCATCAGTTTGTCAGCTTGCAACGCAGCCTGTCGTCCGTCGGTAGCAGCCGCCTCGGCCCCTACGCACGTAACCATTTCCGGATGGTTACGGAACACCGGGCCACTGACGATCACGCCAATTGCCCTGTTGCGGGAGGCCTTGCGAATCTGCCGGATTCCGGCGGCAAGCTCCGCGAGATGACCCTCACTGCTGAGAGATATCTCGACGACGTCGAACCACTCGCGGCGAACGATGTTCGCGGCATCCTCGTTAGAGGCAGAAGAATCGATGTAAGCGTCCCAGCCAGCGCGCCGCAGGAACTCCGCGGCCATGACGAGCCCAAATGTGCCGAACATCAAGTGGCCGAAGCTGTCCTTTTCGGCGGGTGCGGGCACCAAGAGCGCGCGATAGCCCTGCTCACGAGACTCCGCTTCGCGGCGAAAGGCCAGAGCGAACTCGTGAACAATCTGCTGCAACCGGAGGACGCCAACCGTTACAGCGAGGAAGTCGCAGACGTCGGCGTTCCAGAGATCGCCCAACCGGCGTGCTGTGGGCTCGAGTAGGTTGAGGTAGATTTGCTCAAGCGTTTGTCCGCGCGAGCGCATCGCCTCTATTGAGCAGCAAGCTTCGGCGACATCGCCGGCCAAAACCAC
>CAZHQA010000359.1:0-4436 GCA_964533955.1 uncultured Reyranella sp.
TGTGGCCCGTAGGGGAACTGCGTGGTGCTGAACGGCTCGGTGTCTTTCCACGAACTCGCGAACGAGGCATGGCCCGGCGGGTGCCAGTCCTGGGTCAGCACGACATTGTCGAAGCGGCCGATCAGACGGTTGACCAGCGGCACGATCGCGTTGGCTCCGGCGACGGCGAGCGTGCCGCCCTCGCAGAAGTCGTTCTGCATGTCGATCACGACCAACGCCTCGTTCGGCATTGCGGTGCTCTCCTTCACGAGAATGATCCGGCGAGTGCGGCAATGTCGCCGCGCCGCTGGCCAGCCTCGAATTCGGCGATCCAGGCGTCGAGCGACCGTGCCTCGATGGCGCCGCGCAGGCCGCGCATGATGTCCTGGTAATAATGCAAGTTGTGCCATGTCAGCAGCATGGCGCCGAGAATCTCCTCGCTTCGGATCAGGTGGTGTAGATAGGCGCGGCCATGGTTGTGGTAGGCGTGGCAGGCACAGTGTTCGTCGAGCGGCCGCGGGTCGTCGCGGTGCCGCGCGTTGCGCAGGTTCAGTTCACCGCGCCGGGTGAAGGCCTGCGCCGTGCGCCCGGCGCGCGTCGGCATCACGCAGTCGAACATGTCGATGCCGCGCTTTACCGCGCCCACGAGATCGGCTGGCCGGCCGACCCCCATCAGATAGCGCGGCTTGTCGGCGGGCAGCTGTGGCAAGGTTGTGTCGAGGGTGGCGAACATCAGCTCCTTGCCCTCGCCGACGGCGAGGCCGCCGACGGCGTAGCCATCGAAGCCGATGCCAACCAGCGTGCGGGCGCTTTCCTCGCGCAGCGCGGGAAAGACGCTGCCCTGCACGATGCCGAACAGGCCATAGCCCTTGCGCTCGAGGAAGGCCCGCCGGCCGCGCTCGGCCCACGCCATGGAAAGCCGCATGGAAGCGGCAGCGGCCGGCTCCTCGACCGGCCACGTCGTGCATTCGTCGAACGACATGGTGATGTCGGCGTCGAGCAGGCGCTGGATCTCGATCGAGCGCTCGGGCGTCAGCCGGTGCGTCGAGCCGTCGACCGGCGAGCGGAAGGTGACGCCGTCAGGATCGAGCTTGCGCAGCTCGGCGAGCGACATGACTTGAAAGCCGCCCGAGTCGGTCAAGATCGGCCCCGGCCAATGCATGAACTTGTGCAGGCCGCCCAACCGCGCCACCCGCTCGGCGCCGGGCCGAAGCATCAGGTGGAATGTGTTGCCGAGCACGATCTCGGTACCGGTCTCAACCAGCGACTGCGGCGTCATCGCCTTGACCGTGCCGGCCGTGCCGACCGCCATGAAGGCCGGAGTCTCGACCGTGCCGTGCGCTGTGGCAATACGGCCGCGGCGGGCGAGGCCGTCGGTTGCGAGGAGCTCGAACGAAAGGCTCATCGCCGCAACAGACAACAATCGCCGTAGGAATAGAAGCGGTATTGCCGGTCGATCGCGTGGGCGTAGGCCTGCTGCATGCGCTCGAGGCCGGCGAAGGCCGCCACCAGCATGAACAGCGTCGAGCGCGGCAGGTGGAAGTTGGTGAGCAGCAGGTCGACCACACGGAATTGAAATCCCGGCGTGATGAAGATGTCGGTTTCGCCCTGCCAGGGGCGCATGGGCCCGGAGCGGGCGACGGTTTCGAGCAGGCGCAGCGCCGTGGTGCCGACGGAGACGACGCGGCGGGCCGACTGGATGGCTTCGACCGTGGCTTGGCCCACTTCGCCCCATTCGGCGTGCATGGCATGCTGATCGGTGTCGGCGACGCGCACCGGCTGGAAAGTGCCGGCGCCGACATGCAGGGTGACGCGCGCCGTCTTCACGCCGGCGTGGCCCAGCGCCGCCATCAGCGCCGGCGTGAAGTGCAGGCCGGCGGTAGGGGCCGCCACCGAGCCGTCGATCTCGGCGAACATGGTCTGGTAGTCGGCCCGGTCGCGCGCATCGGCGACGCCGCCGCGGATGTAGGGCGGCAGAGGAACGGCGCCGCTCCGTTCCAGGGCGGCGAGGAACTCCACGCCATGACGGTCGAAGGCCAGCACGACCGAGCCTTCGTCGTTCATGGCCTCCACGCGGCCATCCAGCGCGGAGAAAGCGAGCCGGTCGCCCGCCTTCAGCCGCTTGGTCGGCCGCGCGAGGCAGAGCCACTGGCCGGCCGCCGTCTCGCGCAGCAGCAGGACCTCGACCTTGCCGCCGCTCGGCCGCGTGCCGATGAGACGGGCGGGGATCACCCGGGTGTCGTTGAACACCAGAAGGTCGCCGGGCTGCAGCAGCATCGGCAGATCGAGCACGCTGCGGTCATGCAGGCCGTCTCCCGTCACGTCGAGCAGGCGCGCGCTGTCGCGCGGCACGGCGGGCCTCTGGGCGATCAGGTCCTCGGGCAGGTCGAAGTCGAAGAGCTCGACGCGCATCGGGCGCTGGTCAGCGGCTCGTGAAGGGCGGCGGCGGTACAGTCGAGCCGGGGCCGAGGACGCGTTGCATCATCACGCTGTCGGCCCACCGGCCGTAGCGCCAGGCGACGGCGGGAAGGTGGGCCACCTTGACGAAGCCGAAGCGTTCGTGGAGGGCGAGCGACGAGGCGTTGTCGGCATCGATGTAACCGATCATCTGCCGGTAGCCGGCGACGGCGCAGGCGTCGATCAGCGCCTGCAGCAGGAGCCCTCCGACACCGTGGCCCTGGTGCCCGTGGTGGACGTAGATCGAATGCTTGGCGGTATAGCGATAGGCCGGGCGCTTGCGGAACAGCACGGCGTAGGCATAGCCGACGATGGTGTCGCCGGAAGTCGCCACGACGTGCGGTAGGCGGCGGCTGCGCATGTTCTTGCGCCGGTCGCGCAGATCGTCGGGCTCCGGCGCACCGGTGTCGACGACGTCCGCCTCGATGCCTCGGCGGACGTGATGCCGGTAGATCTCCAGCATGGCGTCGACATCGCCGTCGCGCGACGCACGCACGAGCAGCGGCGGTCCGGGATCGCTGTCGATTGCGGCTTCCATCCCCGAGGACTTATTCGCAGACCCTGTAGGTGTAAAGCCACAAGCCGGTTGCGGGACATGTCGGCGCGTTGCGTGACAGCGGTGTTACGTCGGGCCGATATCCATCACCTCGGCATCCGAATCGTCGGCCGGCGGATGGCCCAGCGGATCGACCAGGGCGACGAATCGGTGCACGCCGTCGACCATGGTGCGCTTCACGCGCGCCCGGGTCTCCAGGCAGTGCAGGTGGGCCAGTGTCTCGCCGAAGGCGAACACCACCTGGTTGTTGTCGAGATGGCGTGGGAACAGCACCGGCACCATGTCCCAGCCGGTCGCGCCCCGGGCGCCGTTGCGCACGATGGCGCTGGTCATGTCGTTCAGCCGCGCATCGTGGTGGGCGACCAGCTGGTCGAGCCGCGTGTGCAGGCCGACGAAGGGAAAGCCATGGCTCGGCAGCACAAGCGCGTCGGCCGGCAGGCGGCGGAAGCGCGAAAAGCCGTCGAGGAACCAGGTCAGCGCATCGGCAGTCGGCTCGTTCGGCCACACGCCGACATTGGTGCTGATCTTGGGCAGCACCTGGTCGCCCGCAATCAGCACGTTGAGCTCTGGACACCATAGCGAGGCGTGCTCGGGCGCATGGCCGCGGCCGACGATGACGTCCCAGCGGTGGCCGCCGAAGGTGATCGGATGGGCGTGGATCATGCGCTGGAAGGCGGTCGGCAACGGCGCCACGCCCTTGGCGTAGCCTCCCTTGTGACGATGGAACAGCGGGATCTTGTCGGCCGGCACGCCGTTGCGGGCGAGATGGGCGGCGCGCACTTCCTCGTTCTCGATGAAGTCGTTGCGGGCGGCGATGGCGCTCATGTACTCGCCCAGCGTCATGTAGAGCGGCGCCTGCCAGCGCTCGCACAGCCAGCCAGCCAGGCCGACGTGATCGGGATGGAGGTGGGTGGCGACGACGCGGGTGACCGGCTTGCCGGCCAGGCGCTCGCCGAAGATCTTCTCCCACAAGTCGCGCGTTTCCTGCGTATTGATGCCGGTATCGACGATCGTCCAGCCGTCCTTTTCCTCGATCAGCCACAGGTTGATGTGGTTGAGCTGGAAGGGCAGCGGCATGCGCAGCCAGAAGATGCCGGGCGCGACGTTCTTGATGGTGCCGGGCTCGGGCACGTCGCCGCACGGAAAGCGAAGCTGCGCCAGCAGGCGCTGCGATAGATCAGGTGAATCGGGCATGGTTCAACTTAGCGCTGAGTGGAGCCTTTTTCCTCCCCATTCAGCTGGGGAGGTGCCCCGCAGAGGCGGAGGGGTCATGAGTATAGGGCATATGTCGCGGGGCTTTTGACACCCGGCGGCGCAAGATCTCTCCGTGGGAATGGGGAGGAAGATCTATTTGACTGCCCGCCATGCGATATCGCGCCGGCAAAAGCCCTCGGGCCAGTCGATCAGGTCGACGGCGCGGTACGCCCGCTCGCGCGCTTCCTGC
>CAZHQA010000360.1:0-4435 GCA_964533955.1 uncultured Reyranella sp.
GTGTAGCTGAAGAAGCCGTGGTTGAGTGTCGGGAATTCGCGATAGACCAGCGGCACTTGGGCGGCGCGCAGAGCCGCAGCGAAGGCCTGATTGTCCTTGTAGAGAAAGTCGTGGGCGCCCACCGCCATGATGGCGGGCGCCACCCCTTCGAGCCTGGCCAATGCAGGCGACGCCTTGAAGCTCTTGCTGTCCTTGTCGTAGCCGCTGCCGAAATAGGCCTGGCGAATGTCGGTGTTGCCCTCTTCGCTCATGTTGGTGACCGCGTAGAGCAGCACCTGCGCGGCCAGGCGAATGCCGTCGTCGCGGCAGATCAGGGCGCACACCGCCGCGAAGTTGCCGCCGGCGCTGTCGCCGCCCACCGCCAGCGGTTTGTCTGCGCCGCCCAGTCGGCCGAGGTTGTTCGCCGCCCAGCGCGTGGCGGCGATGGCGTCGTCGACGCCCTGCGGAAAGGGGTGTTCGGGCGCCAGGCGGTAGTCGACGTTGGCGACGACGACCCTCGCGGTGTTGGCGAAGCGGATGGCGTGCGCCTGGTGGCTGTCGATGTCGCCGATGATGAAGCCGCCGCCGTGGAAGTAGACCAGCGTGCCGATCGGTTCACCATCCGCCGGATGGACGATCTCGACGGTGATCGGGCCGTTCGGCCCGACGATCTCGGTCCGCTCGATCCGGCCGCTCCTCAGCCTGGGCTTGGGATAGAGCAGCGCCCTGATATTGCGGGCCCGCTCGCGGTTCACCGGGCCGTCGCCGCCGGCATAGATCCCGGGTATGCCGCTGTCGCGCCACTTGCGCTCCATCTCGCCGATGATGGGCTCGAGCGCCGCCTTGTGCCGGGTACCGGTCATTTGCTTCCCCGTCTTGACATGCCGAAAAATGTACCGTTCGGTACATTCAAGCAAGGGGAGGAAAAGCACAATGGCCGCATCAGGGTCAGCCGCCCACGCCCGCTCGCCGGGCAAGGCCGCGCTCGCGGGCTGGATCGGCAGCGCGCTCGAGTACTACGACTTCTTCATCTACGGCACCGCGGCCGCCCTGGTGTTCGGCAAGGTGTTCTTCCCGCAGAGCCATCCGGCGACCGGGACCCTGCTGGCGCTCGCGACCTTCGGCGTCGGCTACGTGGCGCGGCCGGTCGGCGCCTTCTTCCTCGGCCACATGGGCGACCGGTTCGGGCGCAAGCGCGTGCTGGTTTTCACGCTGCTGCTGATGGGCGTCTCGACCTTCCTGGTGGGATGCCTGCCCACCTACCAGCACTGGGGCATCGGCGCGCCGATCGCGCTGGTCTTCCTGCGCCTGTGCCAGGGCTTCTCGGCCTCCGGCGAGCAGGCCGGCGCCAATTCGATGACGCTCGAGCATTCGCCCGGCGACCGCCGCTCGTTCTACACCAGCTTCACGCTGAGCGGCACACAGGCCGGCGCGATCCTGTCGACCGCCGCATTCCTCGCGGTGACCCAGCTTCCCGAAGCCGATCTGCTCAGCTGGGGCTGGCGCATCCCGTTCCTGCTGAGCGCGATCGTGGTCGTCATCGGCCTCGTCATCCGCAGCCGGCTCGACGAGACGCCGCTGTTCCTCGAGGAGCAGGACCGCAAGGCCGTGCCGCGGCTGCCGCTGGCCGTGCTGTTCCGCGACTACACGCCCGACCTGGTGCGCGTCGTGTGCTGCGCGCTGGTGTCGACGGTGAGCACGATCTTCGGCGTCTACACGCTGTCCTACGCCGTCAACGTCGTGAAGATCGACCGCCCGACCATGCTGTGGGTCGCCATCCTCACCAACGTCATCGCGCTGTTCGTCATTCCCGCCTGGGCCATGCTGGCGGACCGGATCGGCCGACGGCCGGTCTTCATCTTCGGCTGCATCGCGCCGGGTCTGCTGATGTTCGGCTATCTGTGGGCCGTCACCGGCGCCAACATCCCGATGATTTTCCTGTTCGCCGTGCTGATGTCGGCCATCACCTACAGCGCATCCAACGCGGTGTGGCCCGCCTTCTACGCCGAAATGTTCGACACCCGCGTGCGGCTCTCCGGCATGGCGATCGGCACCCAGATCGGCTTCGCGCTCGGCGGATTCGCCCCGTCCGTGGCGGCCGCGCTGCAAGGATCGGGCGCGACCGGCTGGCTGCCGGTGGCCGCCCTCACGCTCGCGGCCTGCCTTATCGCCGCGGTGGCCGCGACGACCGCGCGCGAAACCCACAGGACGGAAATCCACGCCCTCGGGCGCCCGGGCTCGGGCTCCTGACCCGCCGGCTACTTACCAGTCGCGGGAGCCGAGAGCTTGACGATTTCGGTCCAGCGCCTGATCTCGCTGGCGATGTACGCGCTCACATCGTCGGGGCCGCCCCGCTTTTCGTCGATGGCCTGCTTGAAGAGCGCTTCCTTGATGGCTGGCTTCTGCAGGGCCTTGTCGACGGCAGCGTAGAGCTTGTCGACGATCGGCTTCGGCGTGCCCTTCGCCGCCAGCAGGAAGTAGGCGATTTCGACCGTGAGATCGGGATAGCCCGCCTCTTTGAAAGTCGGGATGTCGGGCAGCAGGCTCGCCCGCGTGTCACCGGTGACGGCGATCATGCGGGCCTGCCTGGCATTCTGGACCGGCAGCCCCGACGGCACCGGGGTGAACCAGACCTGTATGCGGTTGGTCAGCAGGTCGTTCAGCGCGTCCGTCGTGCTCTTGTACGGCACCATCATCATGTTGATCTTGGCCGCGCGGTTCAACATCTCGCCCAGGAACTGCGGCACGCCGCCGATATAGCCTGCGTAGTTGAGCTTGCCGGGCTGCTGGCGAGCCAGCTCGACGAGGTCGGCCACGCTCTTCACCGGAAGCTCGTTGGGCACGAACATCGAATAGAGGCCCTTGCCGGTGAAGGCGACGGGCGCGAAATCCCTGGTCAGGTCGGTGGTCGCGTTGCCTGTGACCTGATTGAGGATGCCGCTCACCGACCCGATCAGCATCGTGTAGCCGTCGGGTCGCGATTTCGCGACCAGGTCGGTGGCGATGTTGCCGGTGGCGCCGGGGCGATCGTCGACCACGATGCTTTGGCCCAGCGTGCTCATCATGTCCTGACCGAGCTGGCGGGCGATGATGTCGTTGGTCGTGCCGGGACCGAACGGAACGACGATCGTGATCGGCTTGCTCGGAAAGTCCTGCGCCCCGGCCGGCATCGCCGCGGCAGCAGCCCCCGCCATCGCCGACGCGATGGCCGCGCGGCGGGACACTGTCGTGACCGGCATGAACGCTCTCCCCTTCTTCTACCTCTGCGTTCCTCTCCAGACTGCTGGAGCGGTGTCGCGGTCATACCGCAACGGAGGGGCCATGGGGAAAGCTCGAATTGGAGGGGAAGCTAGGCAGCCTGCGGCCCCCGTACCAGCTTGCCGGGCAGCGCGCCCGTCGCCTCGCCGTCGCGGTAGGTGACGGCGCCGGCCACGATGGTGGCGCGATAGCCGCGCGCCTTCTGCAGCAGGCGCTTGCCGCCGGCCGGCAGGTCCCATTTCATCACCGGTGCCTCGACGGCGAGTTCGTCGAAGTCGATTACGTTGAGGTCGGCCTTGTAGCCCGGCGCAATCACGCCGCGGTCGTTCAATCCGACAGCGCGGGCATTGTCCTGGGTGTGACGCTTGACCAACCACGACACGTCGAGGCGGCCCGACTTGCGATCGCGGCCCCAATGCGCCAGCAGCGAGGTCGGGAACGAGCCGTCGGAAATGATGCCGACGTGCGCGCCGCCGTCGCCCAGGCCGATCAGCGTGTGCGGGCTCTGCATCATCTCGCTGCAGCAATCGAGGTTGAAGGCGGCGAAGTTGGCGAACGGGGCGAAGATGAAGTTCTTGCCCTCGCCTTCGATCAGAAAGTCGTAGACCACGTCGCGCGGATCGCGGCCCTCGCGGCGGGCGCGCGCGCCGAGCGAGCTCTCCTGCTCGGGCTCGTAGTTCGGCGGATCGCCCAGCGGGAACATGCGGTCATAGTCGGTGAGCCGCGCCGCCATGTCGGAGCGCAGCGGCTCGTGCGCCTCCTTGAGGAGACGATCGCGGAACGACGGGTCGCGCATGATGGCCAGCCGCTCGGCGACGCTCTTGTGGGCGATCTCCTTGTAGGAGCGGCACATCGAGAAAGGCACGCGGCTCGCCTGCAGGCCCTGCAGCACGCCGATCGGCCGCGGCGCGATCTGCGCCTTGGCGGCGTGGCCCTTGGCCGCCAGGCCCTCGACCAGGCCGAGCAGGCGCCGCCAGCCGTCGGGCCGGCGATGGGCCTGCGCTAGCGATACCGAGAACGGCCGGCCGCTCGCGCTCAGCAGCCGGTCGATCATCTCGAACTCGCTCTCGGGGCTGGGCGTATTGAAATCGGAGATGAACTCGATGACGCCGCGGCCGGCGTCCTTCATGCCGAGCGCGATGCCGAGCAGCTCGGCCTCGGAGGCGCGCAGCGAGGGCGTCGGATCGCCCTTCACCGT
>CAZHQA010000361.1:0-4421 GCA_964533955.1 uncultured Reyranella sp.
ATACCGCCCTAGGCTTGCCGCATGGATTGGATCTTCAGGCCGGCGCTGACCGCCGAGTGCGCCGACGCCGACCGGGTGCTGAGGGGCGCCTTCACACCTTACATGCACCGCCTGGGGCGGGAGATTCCGGCCGACTACTACGGCTGGCTGCCCGTCTCGATCGAGCGCGGCGACGTCTTCGTCGCGGACGAGGCCGGCCGGATCGTCGGCGTCGCCGTGACCGAGCGGCGCGATGCCGGCCTCTACCTCGACCGGCTTGCCGTCGATTCGGCAAAGCAGGGCAGCGGCCTTGGCAGCTGGCTGCTGGTCCGCCTCGAAGCGGTCGCGCGCTCCCGCGGCGACCGCGCGATGTCGCTGCAGACCGCCGAGATGATGGAGCACCTGCTGCGGCTCTACGGCCGCCACGGCTTCGAGATCGTGAGTCGTGGCCCGCCGGATCACGACAAGGACCCGCACACCCGGGTTCAAATGGTGAAGTCGCTCCGATGAGGCTGCCGCGGTCTCTCGGCGTTGGCGTTCACGAGGGCAAAACGGCCGTCCGCGTGCTTCTCCGTTATTCGCGGCGCCGCTATCGCCCCGTTATTTCAACGGTCACTTCCAGCAACCGACCAGGCGACAGGGTAACGGTTGAAGCCGCGGAACCTGGCCCTCCCACCGCGCTCGCAGGGCCCGTCGCGGTGCAGGCCGTCGAAGCGGGCGACCAGCCGGCCGATGGCGATCGTGCCTTCAAGGCGGGCCAGGACGGCGCCGAGGCACATATGGACTCCCGAGCCGAAGGCGAAGTGGCGGTTGGGGTCGCGGGCCGCGTCGAAGCGATCGGGTTCGGGGAACTGCGTCGGGTCCCGGTTGGCCGCGCCGATGCCGATGTGGATGTAGGTGCCGGCCGCCAGGCGCTCGCCACCCAGCTCGAGATCGGCCGAGAGCCTCCGGTTGCCGAGCTGGTTGGAGCTCTCGAAGCGCAGTCCTTCCTCGACGCAGCTTCTGGTCAGGCCGGGCTCGGCCTTGAGCCGTGCCAGCTCGTCGGGGAAGCGCAGCAGGGCATCGACGGTGTTGCCGATCAGGTTGGTCGTGGTCTCGTGACCGGCGTTCAGCAGGAAGATGCAGTTCTGCACCAGCTCATCGTGGCTCAGGCGCTCGCCATCGACCTCGCCGTGGATCAGCGTGCCCAGGATGTCGCAATTGCCTTGTTGATCGCCCTCGGCCGGCCGCTTGGCGCGTCCGGCGATCAGCCGGTCGAGATAGGCCGAAAACTCGGCCACCGCCGCATTGCCAGCCGCCTGTCGCTCGGGACCGGCGACCGGCTCCAGCGCCCCCAGGATCGCGAGCGAGTAGCGACGGAACGGCGCGCGCTCGCCCGCCGGCACGCCCAGCATATCGCAGATCACCTCGACGGGGAGCCGGAAGGCGAAGTCCTCGACCAGGTCCATGCGCCCCCGGTCGGCGTACAGGTCGAGCAGGCCGTCGACCACCGCTTCAATGCGCGGCTGGAGCGCGGCGAGCGCGCGCGGTGTGAAGGCCGCGGCCAGCAGCTTGCGCACCCGCGTGTGCAAGGGCGGGTCGTTGAACACCAGGCTGGTCGTGTGATGGCGGTAAAGCGGCGTGTCGACGCCGAACTTCGGCCCGAACTCGGCTTTCTTGTCCGAGCTCATGCGGGCGTCACGATAGCACTGGGCCACGTCGGCGTAACGCGACAGGAACACGCTGCCGTCAGGCAGGCGCTTCAGCGGTGCGAAGCGGCGCAGCGCGTGGTAGCGCGGGAAGGGATCGTCGAGGAAGGCTTTGTCGAGGCGGGCGAGATCGAAGCTCGAGGCAAAGGCGCGAGCCTCGTCCTCGGGCAGCTCGATCAGGCTCCCGCTCAGAACTGCTCCTCCGTGAGGGCAAACACGGTGCGACCGGCCGCCTTGAGCGGCCCGAGCTGCGCCAACGCCGGCGGGAGGATCACCTCGGCATAGAACCGCGCCGTGATCACCTTGGCCTCGAGAAAGGCCGGATCGCCGTCGCGGGTCGCGAGCTTGCTTTGTGCCACCAGGGCGCTCTTGGCCAGCAACCAGCCGCCCAACGCCGTGCCGGCGAGCCGCAGGAAGGGTGCCGACCCCGCCAGTGCATTGACCAGCTCGGCCTTGACCGATTGGGCGACCCACCGGGTCGCGTCCTCCAATGCATCGGCCGAGGCCGCCAGGCTTGCTGCGATCGCCGCCAGGTCGTCGCCCGGTGCCTTCTCGAGCTCGCCGACCAGGGCACGCATCTCGGCCACCAGCCCGAGCATGGTCTCGCCCCCGTCCTTGGCGATCTTGCGGCCGACCAGATCGCGCGCCTGGATGCCGTTGGTGCCCTCGTAGATCGGCAGGATGCGGGCGTCGCGCAGATGCTGGGCCGCCCCGGTTTCCTCGATGAAGCCCATGCCGCCGTGGATCTGCACGCCCATCGAGGCGATCTCGTTGCCGAGGTCGGTGAACCACGCCTTGACGATCGGGATCAGCAGATCGACCCGGTCCTGGGTTTTGCGTGCCGTCTCCTTGTCGGGGTGTTTCAGCGCGCCGTCGATGCCGGCTGCCGTGTAATAGCCCAGCGCCCGCATGGCCTCGATCTGGGCACGCATGCTCATCAGCATGCGCCGGACGTCGGGGTGACGGATGATCGAGACCGGCTCCGGTTTCGGGCTGCCGTCGTCCTTGGACTGCACGCGCGTGCGGGCGAATTCGGCCGCCTGCTGGTAGGCGCGCTCGGCGATCGCCAGGCCCTGGATGCCGACCGATAGCCGGGCATTGTTCATCATCGTGAACATGTAGGAGAGACCGCGGCCTTCCTCGCCCACCAGATGGCCGACTGCGCCGCCATCGTCGCCGAAGCTCATGACGCAGGTCGGGCTGGCATGGATGCCGAGCTTGTGCTCGAGCGATACGCAACGCAGGTCGTTGCGCTTGCCCGGCTTGCCGTCCGCCCCGGGCAGGAACTTGGGCACGATGAACAGGGAAATGCCCCGCACGCCGGCCGGTGCGTCGGGCGTGCGGGCCAGCACCAGGTGCACGATGTTCTCGGTCAGGTCGTGCTCGCCATAGGTGATGAAGATCTTCTGGCCGGTGATGAGGTAGTGGTCGCCGCTCTTGACCGCGCGGCTCTTGAGTTGACCGAGGTCCGAACCCGCTTGTGGCTCGGTGAGGTTCATCGTGCCCGTCCAGACGCCCGAGATCATCTTGGGCAGGTAGGTCGCCTTCTGTTCGGGCGAGCCGTGGTGGTGGATGGCGTCGATGGCGCCCTGGTTCAGGAGCAGCACCAGGCCAAAGCCCATGTTGGCCGCCTGCCACATCTCCTGGACGGTGGTGGCGAGCAGCCACGGCATGCCTTGGCCGCCGAATTCAGGATCGAACGGCAGGGAGTTCCAGCCGCCGTCGACGAATTCCTTGTAGATGCCGGTGAAGCCCGGCGCGGTGCGAACGACGCCGTTTTCGAGCTTGGCGCCCGCCTTGTCGCCGTCGCGGTTGAGCGGCGCCAGCCCGTTGCCGGCCAGCTTGGCCGCTTCCTCGAGCACCGCGTCGACCGTATCGTCGGTGGCGTGGTCGTAGCCCGGCAGGGCCGCGATGCGCTCCAGGCCTGCCACTTCGCGCAAGGCGAAACGCATGTCGGCGAGCGGCGCGGTGTAGGTCATGAATTTTCCTCCGGCCGGCAATATGCCGCGCTCACCCGCCTTTGGCGACAGGGTCGCGCGACGCGACCTTGTCGGCTATCCTCGCCACAATCATGACCGACACAGTTCTGCTCGCCATCGACGGCCCGCGCGCAACCATCACCCTGAATGATCCGGCCAAACACAACCGGCTCGACACGGCGGGTCTCGGGTTGTTGCGCGAGGCGATCGAGAAAGCCGACGCCGACCCCGGCGTGCGCGTCACGGTCCTGACCGGCGCCGGCGAAAAGACCTTCTGCTCGGGCTACGATCTGGGCTCGATCCCCTCCGGCAAGACGGCGCGGCCGTCATCGGAAGCCCACAAGGACAGCTTCGAGACCGTCATGGACCGCCTCGAGGCCATGCGCATGCCGACCCTGTGCGCGTTGAACGGCGGCGTCTATGGCGGGGCGACCGATATGGCGCTGGCCTGCGATTTCCGCCTGGGCGTGAGGGGCATGAGGTTCTTCATGCCGGCGGCGCGCTTCGGCCTGCACTACTATCCGAGCGGCCTGCGCCGCTACACACAGAAGGTGAGCCCAAGCTTCGCC
Organism: uncultured Reyranella sp.; assembly: GCA_964533955.1. Taxonomy (GTDB): domain Bacteria; phylum Pseudomonadota; class Alphaproteobacteria; order Reyranellales; family Reyranellaceae; genus Reyranella. The sequence continues at coordinate 4,216 of CAZHQA010000361.1, forward strand.
AAGCGGGCCTTTCTGCTGTCAGAGGATTTCACCGACGAGGATCTTCTGCGCGTGGGCTACCTCGACTGGCTGGTCGATCGCCCCGAGTTCACCGCGCGTGTCGACCAGACCGCGGCCAAGCTCGCCGGCCTGGCGCCGCTTTCCATGGCCAACATGAAGCGGGCGATCGAGCAGTTCGCCCAGGCCGAGCCCGACATCCCCAGAAT
>CAZHQA010000362.1:0-4421 GCA_964533955.1 uncultured Reyranella sp.
GCGGGCGTTCTCGTGGGTTCGGGGTTTTTCGCCGCCGGCCTTTCCGTGGGGCGGCGTATCTTCTGCGGGGGGGGGGGTGGGCCCGCCCCCCCGGACCGACCACGCTCTGGCACAGGCGCCACGGACAGCGGATCACTCCAACGGGTAGTCGTAACGAATGAAGCCCCGGAAGCGCGCCAGCTTGTCGTAGAGCGCGCGGGCGCGGGCATTGTCCTGCTTGGTCTGCCAGTAGTAGCGCGCGGCGCCGCGGCGGCGTGCCGCCGCCGCGACCGCATCGATCAGCGCCCGCGCAGCTCCTTGGCCGCGCGCGGCCTCGTCGACGAACAGGTCCTGCAAGTAACAGACCTGGTTGCGCCAGATGTTGTTGTGGAACAGGAAGTGCGCGATGCCGACCAGCCTGCCGTCGAGCCGCGCGCCCAGGGCATGGATCTCCGCGTCGACCCGCAGGCGCCGCCAGGCGCGGTCGTAGTCCGAGTTGGGCAGAACGGTCTGGTAGAAGTCGTTGTAGCCGCGCGCCAGCCTCTCCCAGGCCGTCCTGTCGGACATCTTCAGCGGTCCAATCTCGATCATGGCCGAACATTCTCCGGCCGCAGCGCCGGCAGGGCCAGCAACCGTGCCGCGGCGAAATCGACGAAGGCATCGATCCTGGGCGCACGGTGGGCGCGGCCCTTGGTGATCAGCTGGACCGGCAAGGGTACAGCCTCATGCTCGCGCAACAGCCGGACGAGCCGGCCGGCGACGAGGTCGTCGGCCGATTGATAGGACAGCAGCTGCACGATGCCGCGCCCCGACCGCGCCGCCTGCAGCCGCGTCTCGACGTCGTCGACACGCAGACGCCCGACAAGCTTGGGTACGGCACGGCGGTGCAGATGGGCGAAGCGCCAGTCCTGTGCAGCCGGCGAGGTGCCCAAGATCACGTCGTGCCCGACGAGATCGCCGGGCGCGCGCGGCGTGCCGCGCCGCTTCAGGTAGGCGGGACTAGCCACCCACACCCGGCGCACCTCGCCCACCTGCCGCACGGTGAGGCTGGAATCGGCCAGCCGGCCGATACGCAGTGCCACGTCGATCGCCTCGTCGAACAGGTCCAGGTTGCGATCGGCCAGCAGCAATTCGACCTCGGCCTCGGCGAAACGGTCGAGGAAGGCCGTCACGATGGGCGCGATGTGGCGGCGGCCGAACTGCACCGGCGCGGTGATGCGCAGCACGCCCCGGATCGGCGCGTCGGAAATCCCCTGCGTCGCCGCCTGGTAGTCGCCCAGCACGGCACGGGCACGCTCGATCAGGCCGCGGCCCGCTTCGGTCGGCATCATGCGCCGGGTCGTGCGATCAACGAGGCGCAACCCGATGCGCTCCTCGAGGGCCGCCAATGCGCGCGTCACGGCAGGCGGCGAGCGCCGCAACTTGCGCGCTGCGCCAACCAGGCTGCCCTCTTCCACGATGCGCACGAAGGTCGCCAGCTCGTCGAGACGGTCCATGGGATTATTGCATTCAAAGGAATAATGACTTGCAGAACGTGGCCATTCAATCGATCCGGCGCAATTCCTATGTTCCACCACGTGCAACGTTGGAGGAGCCCATGCTGAGCGGGAGCTGTCTGTGCGGCGCCGTGGCCTACCAGGCCGACGCCACGATCCGCCGCATCGTGCACTGCCATTGCCGGACCTGCCGCAAGACGCATGGCAGTGCCTTCTCCTCGGTCACCGCCGTGCCGCGTGAGGCCTTCCGTTTCACGCGCGGCGCCGAGCAGCTCGGCGCGATCGAATCCTCGCCCGGCAAGTTTCGCCGTTTTTGCTCGAGGTGCGGCTCGCATCTGGTCGCCGAGCGCGTCGACCAGCCGGTCGTGCTGCTGCGCCTGGGCTGCCTCGATACCGCGGTGACGGGTATCCCGCAGGTGCACATCTGGCGCTCGAACGGCGCCTCCTGGTACGACCCCAAGGTCGCCTCGCCGGAGCTGCCGGAAGGGCTGGGCTGAAGTGTTTCATTCCGGCGAACTCGCGGCCCAATCTCTCGCCGGCCTGACGGCCAACAGCGCGGCGATCCGGCCCTTCATGCCCGACCAGCATCGCGAGTTCTTCTCGCTGCTGTCCTATATCTTCATCGCCACGGCGGACCGGCGCGGCTGGCCGATCGCCTCGGTGCTGGCGGGCACGCCGGGCTTCGTGCAGTCGTCCGATCCGACGACACTCGCTGTCGCCGCATCGCCAATCGAAGGAATTGCGGTCGCAGCCGAAGTCGGCCTGCTCGGGCTCGACCTCACCAACCGACGGCGCAATCGCGCCAACGGGGAGGTCACGGCAGTGGACGGGCACGGCTTCAGCGTCACCGTGCGCCAGAGCTTCGGCAATTGCCCGCAATACATCCAGACCCGCACACCTGCGCCACGCGCGGCGCGCCCGCATGCCGCCGAATCGCTCGCCGCCCTCGACGAACACGCCCGCCGGATGATCGCCGCGGCCGACACCTGTTTCGTCGCCAGCCGCTCGCGCGCCGACGCGGCGAACGGCGGCCTCGACATGTCCCACCGCGGCGGCCGGCCGGGCTTCGTTGACGTCCGCGACGACACGCTGGTGATCCCGGATTTCCGCGGTAACCGCTACTTCAACACGTTGGGCAACTTCCTGGACGACCCGAGAGCCGGTTTGCTGTTCATCGACTTCGCCTCGGGCGACCTGCTGCAGCTGCAGGGCCTGGTCACCATCGACTGGACCGCCAACCCCACATTCGACGGCGCCCAGCGCAGCTGGCGTCTGCGCGTCGAGAGCGCCGTGCGCCGCCGCGACGCCTTTCCCTTCAGCTGGACTTTCGGCGACTACGCGCCGACCACCCGCGCCACCGGAGCCTGGGCGACAAGCGCGTCGAGCGCCAGGAGGTAGCTGTCGACGCCAAAGCCGGCGATCACGGCCACGGCCGCATCGGCGGTAACCGATCGGCGACCGCGTTTTTCGATGTTGGTCATGTGGATCTCTATCGCCGGGATTTCGATCGAGCGCAGGCAATCGGCCAGCGCCCGTCCGGCATGCAGGAAGCCCGCCGGATTGAACAGCACGCCGTCGACGCCGGCGCGCGCAGCCGCGGCAATCGCCGCGATCGCCTCGCCCTCGCGGCTGGTATAGAGGACATCAACCTCCACCTTGAGCTTGCGCGCCTGTCGACGCAGCAAGGCGTCGAGTTCGCGTGCGGTCGTCGTGCCGTACAGCTCGGGCTGCCGCCGACCGAGCGAAGCCATGTTGGCGCCCTGAACCAGGAGGAATTTCACGAACGAATTCAGCGCGGCAGCGTCGTGCTGCCCATCAGGTTCTCATCGATGGCGCGGGCGCACTGGCGACCCTCGCGGATCGCCCACACGACCAGCGACTGGCCGCGCCGCATGTCGCCGGCGGCGAACAGCTTTGGTACCGAGGTCCTGTAGTCCTTGATGTCAGCGGCGACGTTGCCGCGCGGATCGAGCGCAGCGCCAGCCTGTTCCAGCATGCCGGGCTTGCGCGGCCCGAGGAATCCCATGGCGAGCAGCACCAGGTCGGCCTTGAGCTGGAAGCTGCTCCCCGGCACCTCGGTCATCCTGCCGCCGACCCAATCGAGGCGCACGCATTCCAGCGCCTCGACCTTGCCGCTCCTGCCGACCGCGCGTTTGGTCAGCACGGCAAAGTCGCGCTCGGTACCCTCTTCCTGCGATGACGACGTGCGCATCTTGAGCGGCCAGTCGGGCCACGTCAGGCCCTTGTCTTCCTTCTCCGGCGGCGCCGGCAGCACTTCGAGCTGCGTGATCGAGGCGGCGCCCTGGCGGTTGGAGGTGCCGATGCAGTCCGAGCCGGTGTCGCCGCCGCCGATCACCACCACGTGCTTGCCCCGGGCGCTGATCGTGCCCCGGGGCGCGGCGCGGCCCTCGTCGTCGCCGGCGACGCGCTTGTTCTGCTGCACCAGGAATTCCATGGCGTAGTGGATGCCCGAAAGCTCGCGGCCGGGCACTTCGAGGTCGCGCGGCCACTCGGCGCCGCCGGTCAGCGCCACCGCATCGTAGCCCTCGAGCAGCGACTTGATCGACAATGTGGCGCCGACCTCGACGCCGGTGCGGAATTCGACGCCCTCGGCCTCCATCTGCCGCATGCGCCGGTCGATCAGGTGCTTCTCCATCTTGAAGTCGGGAATGCCGTAGCGCAGCAGGCCACCGACACGGTCGGACTTCTCGAACAGCGTCACCGCATGGCCGGCGCGCGCCAGTTGCTGGCTGCAGGCCATGCCGGCCGGACCCGAGCCGACGACGGCGATGCGCTTGCCCGTCTTCTTCGATGCCATGAAGGGCTGAATCCAGCCCTCCTGCCAGCCGCGATCGACGATGGAGCACTCGATCGACTTGATGGTCACCGGGTTGTCGTCGATGTTGAGCGTGCAGGAGGCTTCGCACGGCGCCGGGCAGATGCGGC
>CAZHQA010000363.1:0-2219 GCA_964533955.1 uncultured Reyranella sp.
TGAGCAGGTGTCCTGCTCGTTCTGCCTTGGTACGCAGGTAATTCTCGTTGTGCCCGTTGGCCGGGAAAGCGTGCGCCACGCGCTCGACCACCTCGATGCCGTAGCGCTCGAGCTGGGAGATCTTCTCGGGGTTGTTGGTCAGCAGCCGCACGCGCTTGATGCCCATGCGCGTCAGCATGGTGGCGGCGGGCGCATAGATGCGCTCGTCGGCGTCGAAGCCCAGCTGCTCGTTGGCGTCGATCGTGTCGAAGCCGTCGTCCTGCAGCTCGTAGGCCCTGAGCTTGTTCACCAGGCCGATGCCGCGGCCCTCCTGCGCGAGGTAGAGCAATACGCCCGAGCCGTGCTTGGCGAGTTCGGCGATGGCGCCGCGCAACTGCACGCCGCAGTCGCAGCGCAGCGAGCCCAGCAGGTCGCCGGTGAAGCATTCCGAATGAAGCCGGATCAGCACCGGCTCGGTCGGGTCGATCTCGCCGACCACGATGGCGAGGTGCTCCTTGCCGCCGTCGCTCGGGCGCCAGGCGAGGATGCGGGCGTTCTCCGCGCCCTCGAGCGGCACATGGGCTTGCGCCACCTGCTGCAGGTTGCGCGCGGCGATATCCTCGTAGGCGAGCACGTCGGCGGCGTCGACATAGACCAGGTCCTGCTCGCGCGCCCAATCGCGCCGCTTGTTGCCGGGATCACTGCTGAGCGGGCCCAGCACGACGGCGGGCAGCAGGCGCGAGATCTTGGCGAGCTCGATCGCCGTCTCGGCGATGCGCGGTGCGTGGCTCACCACCGGTCGCGACAGCGAGCGCAGCGCGACGTGGCGCCCGGCGCCCTCGATCTCGTGCGGCGCCAGGATGATGTCGACCGGCACACCCTCGGGCAGCTCGAGCGTGATCGGCATGTTGGTGTCGCCCATGGCGGCCGCGATATGCGGCGGGATCTCCATGCCGATCGCCTCGGCGCGGCGCCGCGTAGTGACCAGGACCGGCGCGTTCTGGGCGAGGCCGAGCAGGCGCTGCAGGGCGCGCGGGCCGCAGGATTCGGCGGCGATGACCAGGCCGCCGTGGCCGCCCTCGTCGCGCAGCACAACGACGCCGCCGCGGCGCAGCTCGGCCATTGCGCGCTCGACCGCCGCCAATGCAGGGGCGGTGCGGGATTGGTGCGGGCCCGGGGCAGTCATGAGACTATAATACCTAGCATGGCGCGGCCTTTTTGCCGATGTGAACCGCTTTTGCAGGGCGGCCGTAACAAGTAAAGTGCAGCCTATGGACGCATCAGGCACCGGTATGGCGACCAACAACCGCGGCAAGAAGATCCTGCTGGTCGACGACGACCAGGCGCTGCGGACCGTGCTTGCCGAGCAGCTCGACCTCTACGACGGCTTCACCACCATCCAGGTCGGCACCGCCGCGGAGGGGCTGGAGAAGGCCAAGCTCGCCCATTATGACGCGGTCCTGCTCGATATCGGCCTGCCCGACATGGACGGCCGCGAGCTCTGCAAGCTGATGCGCCGGCAGGGCGTGCGCGCGCCGGTGATCATGCTGACTGCCGCCGACAGCGACGCCGACACCATCCTCGGCCTCGAGTCGGGGGCCAACGACTACGTGACCAAGCCGTTCCGCATCAACGTCCTGCTCGCCCGGCTGCGCGCCCACCTGCGCCAGCACGAGCGCAGCGAGGATGCGGTGATGACCATCGGCCCCTACGAGTTCCATCCCGCCGGCAAGATGCTGCTGGAAAAGGGCGGCAAGAAGAAGATCCGGCTGACCGACAAGGAAGCCTCGATCCTCAAGTACCTGTTCCGTGCCGGCGAACGGCCGGTGGCGCGCGACGTGCTGCTGAACGAGGTCTGGGGCTACAACGCCGGCGTCACCACGCATACGCTCGAGACGCACATCTATCGCCTGCGCCAGAAGATCGAGAAGGATCCGACCAACGCGGCGATCCTGATCACCGACCGAGGCGGTTATCGACTCCAGCCCTAGCAAGCCCGACTCGAGCAAGCCCGACCCGACCAAGGCGGGCGCAAGCAAGCCGGCGACGACGCGTTCGGTACCGTTCAGCCTCACGCTGCTGACGCTGATGGGGCTGATCGTTGTGCCGCTCGCCTCGGCACTGCTGTGGCTGGGTTGGCACGCCGTCGACGTGCTGGAGCAGCGCAGCGTCAGCCAGCGCATGGCCGCGCTCGATTATGCCGTGGCGACGTCGCTGACCGACGGGCTGCGCACCATCGC
>CAZHQA010000363.1:2319-4404 GCA_964533955.1 uncultured Reyranella sp.
ACCGTGGATGGCGAGGGCGCGGCGCGACGCGAGACCTGGAGCATCGCCGGCTCGAATGCGCCGCCGCGCTCGCGGCCGGACAGCTACGATCCGCGCACCCGGCCCTGGTACATCGAGGCCGAGCGCCAGCTCGCGCCGGTGCTGACCGAGCCCTACCGGTTCGCCTGGTCGAAGGAGCCCGGCGTTTCCGCCGGCATACCGATGCGCGGCGGCGGGGTGATCGGCTTCGACTTCGCGCTGGGCACGATGGGCCGGCTGATGGGCGACCACAAGATCACGCCCAACACCATCGTGCTGATGGCGATGGGCACGTCCGAAGTGCTGATCGAGACCGACCCCTGCAAGACCGACGCCGCGGGCTGCTTTCCGCAGGACGCTGCCGCGCGCCAGGCGCTGCGCGAGGCCGTGGCGGAAAGCGGCGGCCTGCGGCTGTCGCGCGACATCGTGGCGGCCGGCCGCGACTACAAGATCTTCGTACATTCGCTGCCGGCGGCGCTCGGCCGGCCGCTTACCATCGCCGCCGCCGTGCCGGTCGAGGAACTGTCGGCCGATTCCCGGGTGCTGCTCGACCGTGCCGCCGTCGCGGCGGCGCTGGCCATTGGGCTCGCCATCCTGGGCGTGCTGGTGACCTCGCTGCTGGTCTCGCGTTCGACGTCGCGGCTTGCCGCCAAGACCGAGCGCATCCGCCATCTCGATTTCTCCGACATCGAGCCGGTGCACAGCCGCATCACCGAGATCTGCCGCCTGTCAGATGCCATCGAGCGCATGCGCGAGGGCCTCGAAGTGTTCGGCCGCTACGTGTCGAAGGACCTGGTGACGCAGATCATGCGCTCGCCGACCGCGACCGGGCTGGGCGGCACGCGGCGCAATCTCTCGGTGATGTTCACCGACATCGAGGGCTTCTCGCGCATCAGCGAGAGCATGGAACCCGAGCTTCTGACCAGCCGTCTGTCACGCTACTTCGAGGCGCTGGGGGCGGCGATCTCGAGCAATCGCGGCATGATCGACAAGTACATCGGCGACAGCGTGATGGCGTTCTGGAACGCGCCGGAGCCCGATCCAGATCATATCGCCAACGCCGTGCGCGCCGCCCTGCAGGCCGCGGAAGCGAGCCGCAGGCTCGCCGACAAGTGGCGCGAGCGCGGCCGGCCGACCTTCCGCACCCGCATCGGCCTGCATACCGGGCCGGCCCTGGTCGGCAATGTCGGGGCGCGCGAGCGCATCAACTACACGCTGGTCGGCGCGGTCGCCAACCAGGCGTCGCGGCTCGAGGGGCTGAACAAGAGCTACGGCACCGACATCCTGGCCAGCGGCGAGATCGCCAAGCCGACCGTGTCGCGCTTCGTCTGGCGCCACATCGACCGCGTCGTCGCGGCCGGCACGACCGAGACGCTGGAGATCTACGAGCCGATGGGCGAGATCGCGACGGCGGGCCAGCACGCGGAGTTCCTCGAGCTGTGGCGCAGGGCGCACGATGCCTACGACAAGGGCCACTACGAGGAGGCGCTGGCGGGCTTCAAGGAGGCGCAGGCCGCCCGGCCCGACGATGCGCCCTGCGCCACCTTCATCGCCCGCTGCACCCGCCTCCTGCGCGACGGCCTGCCCAAGGACTGGGACGGCACGTGGCATTTCGACCAGAAGTAGGCCATCCTGCGGCCATGAGCACCGAGCGCATCTACTCCCTGCCCGTCGAGGTCACCGACTGGAAGTTCGACGGCGCGACCGAGATCCATTTCAACTGGGAATACGACGACGGCTCCGCCGCGCTGCTCGAACTCTACGAGAAGGGCAAGAAGCAGCAGTGGGACGCCAGCACGCGGCTCGACTGGACGCTCGAGCTCAATCCCGACAATCCGATGGAGCTCAAGGACGAGGCGATCTCGATCCACGGCACGGACTACTGGCGCAAGATGACCGACCGCGAGAAGAGCTGGCTGCGCCGCGAGCTGCAGGCCAATTCGATCAGCCAGTTCATGCACGGCGAGCAGGGCGCGCTGATCGCCACCGCCAAGATCGTCGGCACGGTGCCCGACATGAACGCCAAGTTCTACGCCGCCACCCAGGTGATGGACGAGGCGCGCCACG
>CAZHQA010000364.1:0-4400 GCA_964533955.1 uncultured Reyranella sp.
CAGGAATTTTCCCGGATGATCTGGCTTCCGATTTCGCCGCCGAGATCGCTCGATCGGAGGGGATCGACATCGTGTGTCGCGCGCTCGACCGGGCCGAGCAGGTACGGGGTCACTTGCTCTATGAATCCGCCGTGTATGCCCTGATCGCGGCCGAGGTGCTGGCGGCGCTGGGCGGTCGGCCGACCGCCGCCTTGCCACGGGAGTTGGAGGAATGGGTGGCCGGCCAGAGCGGGCAGGCGATCCCTCGGGCGCTCTGGTCCACGTCGCGATTGGCGATCGAGCGTGTCAAGGAAGACTCCGAGATCGCCGAGCTATGGGCAAGGTCGTCTGAATTGGACCGTTGGATCGCCAAGGTCGACGACCTGCTCGATAGGCTTACTCAGGCGGGAACTTCGCCGGCATAGGGTTCGCGATAGAACACCATCGCCAGCAGCGAGATCGCCGCTGCCGTCATGATCATGTAGGCGGGGGTAAAATCGTCGTCCGTGCGATGCACCAGCCAGGTGGCGACCAGCGGCGTCAGCCCGCCCACGATCCCCGTGGTGACGTTGAAGCCGAGCGCCATTGCCGAGCAGCGTACCCCCTGCGGCACCGCTTCGGTCATGGCGACTGGCGCGGTGCCCCAGAACATCCCGAGGATCAGCGAGAATCCGAGTTGACCCAGCAGGATCATCGTCGGGTTGGTGTGATGCATCATGCGGAACAAGGGAAACGCCCCGAACAGGCCGAACATCAGGGCCAGCAGCAAGACCGGCTTGCGTCCAACCTGGTCCGACAGCCAACCTGCTCCGAGCACCACCAGAATGAGCGAAGCTAGGCTCAGGCTGTTGAATCCGAGGGCGTGTGCCGGCGCGATGCCATCGACGAACTGCAGCCAGCTCACGATATAGAGAAACATCAGATAAAAGCCGACCGAGCCGAAGACCGTGAGGCCGGCGAGCCAAAGCAATAGCGGACGGTGGTTCGTCAGCGTTTCGACAACGGGAGAATGCGCCGCCTTGGATCCCGTCGGAGCGGCATGCAGTCGCCGGCGCAGGAAATAGCCGGCCAGCCCGACGAACAAGCCGGCGATGAAGGGGATCCGCCAGGCCCATTGCTCTATGGGCGCAGTGGACAGGGCAGAAGCGATCATGGATCCGGTCAGGGATCCCAGGAGGATACCGCCGCAGTTTCCGCACGCCGCGATGGAGCAAACGAGCCCGCGCCGCCCGGCGGGCGCTTGCTCGAAGAGGAAGACGTAGGCGGTCGGACATTCGCCGCCGACAGAGACGCCTTGCAGCATGCGCAGGAGCGTGAGGATGATCGGCGCGGCCAGGCCAAGCGTTTCGTAACCGGGCATGACGCCGACCAGGAAAGTCGGCACGGCCATTGCGGTGATCGAGAAGGTGAGAGCGACCTGGCGCCCGAACTTGTCGCCGATATGGCCGACCACGATGCCGCCCAGGGGCCGCATCAGGAACCCCAGCGCGAAGATGCCGAAGGCCGACAGGATCTGTGTCACCTCATCCTTTGCCGGAAAGAAGGTCCGTCCGATCTGGGCGGCGAAGAAGCCATAGATGGCGAAGTCGTACCATTCGAACAGGTTGCCAATGACGCCGGCACCGATCACGCGGGCCGTCGAGGGACGGATGGTCATCCCTGCACTGTGCGTGATCCGGTCCATTTGCGGAAGGGATCGGCGGTCACGGCCAGGGTGACGAGGGTGATCGCTGCCGCGGCGGCGATCAGCCACGCCGGCGCCAGGGCGTTGCCGGTGCGGGCGCCGAGCCAGGTCGCGCCAAGCGGCGTCAGGCCGCCGAGAACGCTCCAGCCGATATTGTTGCCGATGGCGAGTGCGGTACAGCGGATGGCGGCGGGCGTCGTCTCGACCATCAGCGCGCCCTGCACACCGAACTGGATTGACAGCGCCAGCACGAAGCCCGCCTGGCCGAGATAGATCGAGCCCTGCTGCATCATCATGAAGAAGGGCACCGCGCCCACGACGCCGAGCGCGGCGCTTGCCATCAGCAGGCCGCGCCGGCCGATGGAATCGGCCCACCAGCCGAACAGCAGCGAGGCTGGCGTGACCAGCAGCATGCTGACCGAGGTGACCTTGAAGGTGTCGACGGGCGAGGCGTCGGCGACCGTTTGCAGCCATTCGGCGATGTAGATGAAGGCTGCCTGGAAGCCGACGGCGGCAAAGGCGGTGAGGCCGGCGATGCGCAGCACCAGTGGCAGATGGTGCGCCAGCACCTCCGCGAGCGGCGAGGGATGCTCGCCCATCGGTTGGGGCAAGTCCCTGAGGGTGCGCCGGAGCCAGAAGCCGGCGGTGGCGACGATCAAGCTCAGCCAGAACGGGATGCGCCAGCCCCAGTCCCGCAGCTCGGCCGGTGACAGGACGCTCGCACAGGCGAGCGCCGTGAACGAGGCGAGCTGGATGCCGACTGCGTAGCCTGCACCGCAGATCGCACCCGCCAGTGCTCGCCGCCCGGGTGGCGCATTCTCGATCATGAAGACGTTGGCGATCGCCGATTCGCCGCCCACCGCCAGGCCCTGCAGGATGCGCAGCAGGGTGAGCAGGATCGGCGCAGCGACGCCGATGCTGGCATGGCCGGGTACCAGGCCCATGCCGAGCGTGGCGACGATCATGCCGCCGATCGACGCCGCCAGCGCTGTCGAGCGGCCGCGACGGTCGCCGATCATGCCGATGACGATGGCGCCGAGAGGCCGCGCCAGGTAGCCGGCGGCGAATACGCTGAATGCCGCCAGCACCTGAGTGAGCCGGTTGTCGCTGGCGAAGAACGTCGCCCCGATCTGGACGGCAAAGAACCCGTAGATCGAGAAGTCGTACCACTCGAGCACGTTGCCGACGACCCCGGCGGCAATGATGCGATGGCGGCCTATTTCTTTTCGATGTTCCAAAAGACCGGGATCGGGCTGGTGACGATGCCCGCGAGCCCGCGGCTCGCGGTCGGCAGGGTGTACTGGCCGAGATGGATGTGCGTGCCGTAGGCGACGGCGCGCGCCTGCAGTTCGGCGGCGATCTTCCTGCGGCTCTCCGCGTCGGGCGCCCGGGCGAAGGCGTCGCGCAGGTTCTCGACCTCGGCATCGCACGGCCAGCCGAAGTTCGCTTTCTCGCACGACGCATTGACCATGCTGTTGGTCAGCGGGTTCATCATGTCGACCGACAGCCAGGAGGTCATGAAGCCGTTCCAGCCGCCCTCCTGAGCCGGCGTCTTGCGCAGCCGGCGGGAAACGATCGCCTGGAAATCGAGCGGCACCATCTCGACCTTGAAGCCACCCTTCTCCAGCAGGTCCTTGGCGATCGGTCCGGCATTGGTGAGCACGGCGATGTCGGTCGTGTGCAACATGACGATCGGTGTGCCGTCGTAGCCGGCTTCCTTGAGGAGCTCGCGCGATCTGGCGAAGTTGCCGCGCACCAGCCCCGCCATGCCGGCAGCATTCTCGAGGGGCGTGCCGCAGACGAACATGGCGTCGCAGGTCTGGTAGTAGCGCGCATCGCCGATCACGCCCTCGAGAAACGCCTTCTGGTCGAAGGCATGCATCGCCGCGCGCCGCACCCGCCCGTCGTTGAACGGCGGCACCACGGTGTTCCAGCGGAAGGCGTATTGCGCGCCGATCGTGTTGTACACCTTGAGGGTCACGCTCTTGTCGGCCAGCAACAGGGACTTGAGGTCGTGCGGCGGCGCCTCGATGTAATCGATCTCGCCGGCCAGCAGGGCGTTGACTGCGGTCTGGTGGTCGGGAATGGCGAGCCATTCCACGCGGTCGACCTTGGCGACCTTGCCGCCGGCCAGGCCCGAGGCCGGCTCCTTGCGAGGGACATAGTCGGGATTGCGGACATAGACCGTCTTGTCTCCCGGCTTCCACTCGTCCCTCTTGAAGATGAACGGACCGGAGCCGATGAACTCGTCGATCTGCTTGGCGGGATCGGTCTCGGCGATGCGCTTGGGCATCATCAGCGGCGTCGACCCGCCGGGCTTGGCCAGCGAATCGACCACCAGGCCGTAGGGCTCCTTAAGCACCAGCTTGAAAGTCTTGTCGTTCACGACGTCATAGGCCGCTACGAAGCTCAGCAGCTTGATGCCGGTGCCGTCACGAGCACCCCAGCGCTTCAGCGAAGCGATGCAGTCCTCCGCCGTGACCGGCTTGCCGTCATGCCATTTCAGGCCGTCGCGCAAGGTGAAGGTATAGGTCAGCCGGTCGTTGCTCAGGCTCCAGCTGTCGACCATTTGCGGCTGGGGCTCGAGCTTTTCGTCCATCGCGAACAGCGTGTCCCACACCATGTAGCCGTGGTTCCGCACGATGTTGGCGGTGGTCCACACCGGATCGAGCACCTTGAGATCGGAGTGCATCACCGCCTTGAGCGTCGTGGGCTGGCCCCAGGCGGGCAGGGCCAG
>CAZHQA010000365.1:0-4388 GCA_964533955.1 uncultured Reyranella sp.
TTCGCCGGCAGACGCCGCCGGCACGCGCTCCGGCAGGATCTGGGCGAGCGCCCCGATCATGCAACCGGTGATGCGCTTGATGGTCGATGTCCGGGCGTTAACGGCCGCCGGCTCCTGCGGGTTGACGATCGTGCCCTGGGGCAGGCGCAGCTTGATCGGCCGGAAGCAGCCGCCGTTGGTGGGAATGGTGCTGTCGGTGAGCGCGCGCACGGCGAAGCACGCCGCCGCCAGCGAGCCGGATGGCACGCAATTGAGCGGGCCCTTGACCTGCGGGCTGGTGCCTTCGAAGTCGAATTCGATGTCGCCGCCCTTGACGGTGACGGCGACCTCGATGCGGATCGGCTTGTCGAGCTCGATCCCGTCATTGTCGAGATAGTCGACGAACCGATAGGTGCCTTCCGGGATGGCGGCGAGCGCCTTGCGGGTCATCGTCTCCGAGCGCTGCAGCAGTTCGTGGAAGATCGAGGCCAACTGATTGTGGCCATAGCCGTCGGCGAGCTCCGCCAGCCGACGTGCCGCCACAGTGCAGGCTGCGACCTGGGCGTTGAGGTCGCCCATCACCGTGTCGGGGATGCGTACATTCTGCCGGATCATCTTGACCAGGGTGTCGTTGAAGACGCCGGCATCGCGCAGCTTGAGGGGCGGGATCCGCAAGCCCTCCTGGTAGATCTCCGTGGCGTTGGTCGGCACCGATCCCGCCGACATGCCGCCGACGTCCTGGTGGTGGGTCATGGCACCGCTCAGCGCAATGACCTTGCCGCGATGATAGACCGGCATGATGACGGCGATGTCGGGCAGGTGCGTTCCGCCGGTGTACGGGTCGTTGAGCACATAGATGTCGCCGTCGCGCATGCCGTCGATCGGATAGGTCTCGATCACCTTGGCAACCGCCGGGATGAGCGTCGCCAAGTGAATCGGGATCGAGCAGGATTGGGAGAGCGTGGTGCCGTCGGGCGTGAACAGGCTGGCGGAGGCGTCGAGTCCCTCCTTGACGATGGGCGAGAAGGAGCTGCGCAGCAGCGTCGACTGCATCTCGTTGGCGATGCCGTCGAGCTTGTAGCGGACGACTTCGACGGTGATGGGGTCGAGGGACTCGGTCTTTCCCGGAGTTGTCATGGCTCTTTCCCTCACTCGGCGGTGATGACAAGGGTGCCGTCGGCGACGACCGTCGCGCGCCATCCGGGCTCGATCAAGGTCGTCGTGTCGGGCTGCTCGACGATCGCGGGGCCGCCAATCTCGAGCCCGACCGCCATCGTCCAGCGATCGTAGACCTTGGCCGGGATGAAGCGGCCGCTTTCAGCGGTGAGGACATCGCGCGAGCCTTTGCCCGTGGTGTCCCCGCCCGCACGTGCCGGCGCCGCCGGCGCCGGCCGGCTGACGGTACTACGATGGATGCTGCGCAGATTGACGATGCGCGCCGGGCCCTCGGTGCTGTGGCCGTAGATGCGGTCGTGCGCGGCGAGGAAGTCGCGGTAGAGCGTCTCGATCGGGTCGGCGGCGTCGACCTGAAGCGGGATCTCGAGGTGGTAGGCCTGACCGACATAGCAGACATCGGCGAAGTAGAAGATCCGGGTTTGCTCGGCCGGCACGCCTTCGCTGCGCATCAGTCTGGCGCATGCCTGGTCGCGCTCGGCGAGCGCCCGCGTCGCTTCCGGCCAGTCGAGCCCCGCGATCGGCCGAGGAAAGGCGACGGAGCTTTCGTGCTCGATCGGAGCGAACAGCAGACCGGTCGCCGACAGCACGCCGGGATGCGGCGGCACGGCGATCCGCCGGATGCCCAATTCGCGCGCCAAGGCGATCGCATGAAGCGGCCCGCCGCCGCCCAGCGGCAGGAGCGTGTAACCGCGAGGATCGATGCCGCGGCCGATCGAGACTAGGCGGATCGCTTCCGCCATCTGGGCGTTGAGGACGCGATGGATACCGAGCGCAGCATGTTCCAGAGTGAGGCCGAGCGGCCGCGCGATCGTCGTCTCGATGACTTGTCGCGCAAGGTCGGGCGAGAGCTTGAATGACCCGGCGGCGAAATAGTCCGGATTGATATATCCCAGGATGATCGACGCATCGGTCACCGTTGCCCGCTCGCCACCGCGTCCGTAGCAGGCGGGGCCGGGTTCCGAGCCGGCGGAGTGGGGCCCGACCCGTAGCGAGCCGGCGCCGTCGATCCAGGCGATCGACCCGCCGCCCGCACCGATGGCGTTCACATCGACCATCGGCACGCGCACCGAATAGCCGCTGATCTCGCCTTCGGCGCGAATCAGCGGCTGGCCCCGGCTGATCAGGGCGATATCGCAGCTCGTGCCGCCGATATCGACGGTAATCAGGTCCTCGATCCCGGCCGCACGGCCGACCTCCAGACCGCCGATGACCCCGGCCGCCGGTCCCGACAGGAAGAGCCGCACCGGCCGTTGCCGGGCGATGCTGGAGGAGCTGATGCCGCCGCGGGATTGCATGATCTGGAGCGGCGTTTGCACGCCGTCGTCCGCCAGGTCCCGTTCCATGTTCTCGAGATAGCGCCCGACAACCGGCTTGATGTAGGCGTCGAACGCCGTCACGCAGGTGCGCTCGTACTCGCGGAAGGCCGGATCGACGTCGGAGGACAGGGAGATCATGATCTTCGGATGCCGCTCGGCGGCGATCTCGCGTGTGCGCCGTTCATGCGCCGGATTGAGGAACGAGAACAGGTAGCTGACCGCGATCGCTTCGACGCCCTCCGCGACCAGATCGTCGATCGCCCGGATGACCGAGCCCTCGTCCAGTGGGGACAGAACCTCGCCCGTCGCCGTCAGGCGCTCGGACACTTCCTTGCGCAACGCGCCCGGCGCCAGGAATACCGGCGTCTCGGGCTTGAGAAGGAGGTCGTACACCGAGTGCCGCATCTGCCGGCCGATCTCGAGCACGTCCTTGAAGCCCCTCGTCGTGAGCAGGCCGATCTTCGCTCCCTTGGCCTCGATCACGGCGTTGGTCGCGACCGTCGTGCCGTGCACGAACCGGACGATCTCGTTCGGCGATACCCGCCATTCCCGCTGCATGTAGTCCATCGCCGCCTTGACGCCGGCGCTCGGGTTGAGCCGCGTCGTCGGGATCTTGACGAGACGCATCGCCCCCTTGTCGTCGCGGCAGACGACGTCGGTGAAGGTGCCGCCGATATCGACGCCGATCTCGAATTTCCCTGCTTTCGCCATTACCACCAACTCCACTTCAGCCCGGGAAATGACAGGCAACCGCGCCCGGCGCCAGCGCCGACAGAGCCGGCTCCTCGCGCGCGCACAAGTCGACGGCCTTGGGACAGCGCGTGCGAAAGCGACAGCCCGAGGGCAGATTGCCCGGGTCGGGCGGCTCGCCCTGCAGCCAGAAATCCTTGCTCAGGCGCGCGCCGCCGATCTTGGGAATGGCCGCGATCAGGGAGCGGGTGTAGGGGTGCTGCGGCCGATCGAAGATTGCATCAGTGGGCCCGATTTCGACGATTCGGCCGAGGTACATCACCGCGACACGGCTGCACATCATGCGTATGACGGCAAGGTCGTGGCTTATCAGGATATAGGTGAGGTCGAAGGTCTCCCGCAGGCCGCGGAAGAGAGACAGGACCGTCGCCTGTACAGACACGTCGAGGCCCGATGTCGGTTCGTCCAGGATGACGACCTTGGGATGCAAGGTGAGGATGCGGGCAAGGCCTACTCGCCGCTGCTGTCCGCCCGAAATTTCGTGCGGATAGAGATCGAGATGGGTGTCGGGCAGTCCGACCGCCTCAAGGATGCTGCGAATGCGCGCATCGCGCTGAGCCGTGTCGAGATCGGTGTGAATCACAAGCGGTTCGTGCAGCGAGCGGCCGATCTTCCAGCGTGGATCCAGCGATGCCGCCGGATCCTGATAGGCGTATTGCAGGCTGCGGCGAACGGCGCGCCGGGCGGCCGGCGCCAGCCGGTCGATCCGTTGCCCCTCGAACCGGATTTCGCCCGCGTTGGGTGGGTGAATGCCCATGATGGCCTTGCCGAGTGTGGACTTGCCGCAGCCGGATTCGCCGACGAGCCCGAAGACTTCACCTGGCATCAGGTCGAACGAGACGCCGTCGACCGCCTTGATCGACCCGATGCGGCGCCTGAACGGGCCGCGCACGGCGAAATGGACCTGAAGGTCGCCGAGGCTCAGGATCGCGTCGGTCATGTGGTCACGCGCTGCGGGTGGTAGCAGCGCACCCAGTGCCCGGCGCCGAGCTGATCGACGGGCGGGCGAGCTTCGCGGCAGGGCCCGGCTGCCCGCTCACAACGGGGGTGAAAGCGGCAACCGCCGGGCGGGGTGATCAGCCCGGGCACCTCGCCGGGAATTCCGCTGGCGGTGCCGTCCGCACGGGGCAGGCTGGCGAGCAGCCTTGTCGTGTAGGGATGAGCCGG
>CAZHQA010000366.1:0-4388 GCA_964533955.1 uncultured Reyranella sp.
GATGATCTACTGGCTGCTGGTTCACGTGTCGGGCATTCCGCCGCTCGAGGCGCACATGTTGAAGTCCCGCGGGGCGGCGTTTCTTGCGGCCGCCACAGGATCGCCGTGTCGTCGTGACCCAAACACCGCGAGACAGTGCCGACGCCGATGACCGGACGCTCGGGTCGGACCGCGCCATCGCGGCGTTCCGCCGTGAGCTTGCCCGGCGATTGAGCGCCCAAGATCGGTCGCTAGTGGGCAATGAGAATCGTCAATTGTCTGTACGCCCGGGTTGACCGCTTAGCTCAGCGATTCCAGGTTCCGGTCATGTCGACGTGGAAGCGGCGTCCGATACCGGTCAGGCTGTCGACGAGCCTCCGCCCTTGCTTTCGTCCGCATGCAGTTTGTGAGGCAAAAATTCGGCGCGGGGGCCATTGCTGGAAAATCGAGGCTCGGCGTTTGCCTCTGATGCTCGTTCAGATGCTTTCAGATCATCCGCTATCGGCCGGCTGACGTATAGGCGATGGGCAAGCTGACGGGCTCGGTCTTGATTGTATGCGCCACGTAGATGCTCGGCGCCGACTGGGCTATTCATGCAAACATTCAGACCGGAGACGGGTCATAACGTGACATCATCCCCGAAGAAGCTACTTTTGCGTGCATTGGCCGGGGAACGCACTGAACGCCCGCCGATATGGCTCATGCGTCAAGCGGGGCGGTATTTGCCCGAGTACCATCGCACCCGTGAAGAGGCCGGGGGCATGCTCGCTCTTTGCAATTCGCCCAGGCACGCCGCCAAAGTTACTCTCCAACCAATCCGGCGTTTCCAGCTTGATGCCGCAATTCTCTTTGCGGATCTTCCTCAACTCGCAGCCGCATTGGGGCAGACCCTCGAATACAGAGAAGGCGATGGCCCTTTGCTCAACCCGCCGATCCGCTCATTCCAGGATATTCAGCAACTGAGTCTGTCCGATCTTCACCGCAAATTAGAACCTATATACGAGACTGTTCGGTTACTCTCGACATCGTTACCCTCGAACGCGGCGCTGATCGGTTACGCGGGAGCGCCATGGACTGTATCCACCTACATGGTTGAAGGCCGTGGTGGGGCGGCATCTGAACACGCCAGCATCAAGCATTGGGCGCTGAGCGATCCGGACGCGTTCCAGCCTCTAATCGACCTCCTGACGACAGCAGTGATCCAATTCCTCGAAAGGCAGATCGAGGCCGGTGCCGAGGCAGTCCAACTGTTCGAAAGCTGGGCTGGGATTTTGCCAGAGCCATTCTTCCGAAGGTGGTGCGTTCAGCCCGTCGCCAGCATTATCAAGGCGCTCCGGCTCACTCACCCCGATGTTCCCATCATCGCGTTTCCACGAGGCGCAGGTTTACTCTACGACGGCTACACTGAAGCGACCCAGACCGACTGTATTGGGCTCGATAGCACTGTACCCCTAGGCTGGGCCTCCGAGGCCATTCAGCGAAGTTTAGGACGCTGCATACAGGGCAACCTAGACCCTCAAATGCTCGTCGTGGGGGGCGACCGCATGACAGCCGAGGTCGAGCGTATCCTTCGCCAGGCAAGCCAAGGACCATTTGTTTTCAACCTAGGGCACGGCATTCTCAAGACGACGCCACCGGCGCATGTAGCTGCCCTCGCAAAGCAGGTGAAGGCTTGGCGTTCATGAGGCATGGCAAAGTAGGCCACAGAGCAGGGTCATCTCAGTGGCCAGACTGAAATGTCGACCGGCGGCAGTTCGGTTGCGACAAGCCAGTGAAGCGCACAAGCGTCGAAAACAAGTCAACGACTAGTATGAAGAGGATTGGCTTGCGCCGCGTACATTCAGCTGGTGCTGGTCCAACCTCGATTCGTTTATGCAACGCCGCCACGACTAGGGCGTGTACTCATAAGCGGTCCGTTGCCCTGACCTGACGGCATGTCCGCCTCGCTGCTCAAAGCCGACTTCGATCACTTCCCTTGCCATGTCGCAAATGTGCCACAAGCGGAAACACACGCGACGATGGCATCCTCGTGATGTCATCAATTGCTTTGGACGAGGCCACTCATGCTTCTCCGACATTCTCCAACGAACGCACAATGTGGTCATGCAGACGGCGGCCAGGCGCCGACAGCTTGTGTGCGGCGAGCAGCGCAATCTCCGTGTCGTGCAGGTCGGGCAGCCCGGAGCGACGTTCGATCACGGAGAGACCTGCCGGTACCATGTCCTTGGGAAGCACGGCGACACCTAGCCCGGCCTTCACCGCCGCATGCTGACCGGCAAGCGAAGCGCAGCTATAGGCGACACGCCATGATCGTCGCACGCGACTCAACGAATCGATGGCCCGCTTGCGATAGACGCAAGGAGGAGGTGAAACGACCAATGGCAGCGGCCTGCTCCCAGGCAAAGTAAGCCTTTCGGCAGCCACCCACACCAGCGCTTCTCGCCACACTCGTACGCCACGATCGGAGCGTTCGGGCTCGCGCTTCACGAGTACCAGATCGAAGTCGCCCTGGCGAAATCGGGCCATGAGCGTGAGCGTAAGGTCGCACGTCACTTCGAGCTGGACGGAGGGATAGGACTGCGCAAAGCGCGCCAGCACCTGCGGTAGATGCGTGGTCGCGAAATCTTCCGGCGTACCCAGTCGCACCGTGCCGGCCAGCGCCGGCTCGTCGAAGCTCGTCACCAGCCGGTCGTTGAGTTCGAGCATCTGCCGAGCCTGGCCGAGCAACGCTTCGCCCTCTGCCGTCAACCTCACGTGTCGAGACGTCCGCTCAAGAAGGCGCTTTCCCAGACCCTCCTCCAGCCTCTTGATCTGCAGGCTCAGTGTGGACTGGCGACGCAGGAGCGCATCAGCGGCTCGCGTAAAGCTTCCGAGGTCGGCGACGCTCACGAAGGCTCGCAGCAGATCGACATCGAGATTGTGCAGGCGGGGCACGGTGATCCAATCAATTTTATTGATGATACACCTTTTAATTATCAATTTATCAAAGGTCTCTCAACGCCCTATGCCCTCCGGGTCTCGTTCTCCCCGGAGATGTCGATGTCCTTCTTTTCGCTCGTTGCCCAAAATCTGCTCTCGCCCATGGTGCTGTTCTTCGTTCTTGGTGCCGGCCTCAGCCTCGCGAGGTCCGATCTCTCCATTCCCGGAGCCATCGCCCAACTTCTGTCGCTGTACCTGATGATGTCGATCGGCTTTCGCGGCGGCGTCGAGGTTGCGCACTACGGCCCCTCGGTGACGCTGGTGGCAGCCCTTGCTGCGGGCATTGCTCTATCTTTCGGCATCCCCTTTCTAGCCTATGCGCTCCTGCGGGGCATGACGCGGCTGTCTAGATTGGATGCAGCCTCGGTCTCGGCGCACTACGGCTCGATCTCCGCGGTCACGCTCGTCGCCGTGATGAGCGTCCTCGCTCAGATGGCGGTTCCTTTCGAGGGCTATATGATCGCCGTCGCGGCTGCCATGGAGACGCCCGCCATCCTCAGCGCCTTGTTGCTTGCGCGGCGGGCCGACGTCGGCAGTCGGCGCAGCGAACTCCTGCGGGAGATTTTGCTCAACGGTGCTGTCGTGATGCTGCTAGGTTCCTTCATCATCGGCATCGTGACGGGTGATCGCGGTTTGGCCCTGCTGAAGCCGTTTCTTGTCGACGCCTTCGCAGGCTTTCTCTGTCTGTTCCTCCTCGACATGGGGCTGGTCGCCGGCCGCGGCCTTCGCGACGAGGGCCGCGCACTGTCGGCGAGCGTTCTGGCCTTTGCCATCATCATGCCTCTGATCGGCGCCATCTGCGCTGCAGCGGTCAACCTGCTCGTCGGGCTCTCGCCGGGCGGCCTGGCGGTCTTGATCACCCTGGCTGCATCGGCCTCCTACATCGCCGTGCCGGCGGCAATGCGCCTGGCCTTGCCCGAAGCCAATTCCGCCATTCCGCTCATCCTGTCTCTCTGCGTGACCTTCCCGTTCAACCTGATGTTCGGCATCCCGTTGTACATCGCCCTGGCGCAGCGTATCGGTCATCCCTGAGCGGGCCTCCGCCATGTCGGTTCAGGGCCACGAGCGCCGTTCTCAGCGCCAGCCATCCACTGATCGAAGGGATTGAAGGTCGTGGCTGCGCAAAATCCACTCAACGTCCTCGCGGATGACGTTGCATCGACCAATCGCATCATCAACGCGCAAGACGGTCCCGTCCTGTTGGTCGGCAATTCCTGCGGCGGCGCAATCATCACCGAGGCCGGCAACAATCCGAAGGTTGCCGGACTGGTATATGCTGCGGCATTTGCCCCAGATAGAGGCGGCGACATCGTTCGATCAGAAGGCCGTCGCCGTGGAGTAACAAGAAGTGCGATCATCAAGTGACCCGCGCTACGACCTAGCAGTTTGCGGAAAAACCTTTGAGTGCGAGTGTATCTGGGTCCGATTTG
>CAZHQA010000367.1:0-1260 GCA_964533955.1 uncultured Reyranella sp.
CATCGTCATGCCTTGGCGGCGAGGACCTCGATCTCGATCAGCATGGCGGGATCGGCGAGGCCGGCCACGATCAGCAGGGTCGAGGAGGGATACGGCGGCTCGGTGATGAACTGGTCGCGCACCGTGCGGAAGGGCACTACGTAGCGTGCGTCGGTCAGGAAGGTCGTGACCTTGACCATGTCCTTGTAGGCCATGCCGGCGCTCTTCAGTACCTGGCCGATGTTCTTCCAGACCTGCGCCGCCTGCTTTTCGAAGGTCGGCTGCAGCTTGCCGCGCCCATCGACGCCGACTTGGCCCGAGACCGACAGGATGCGCGCCCCGGCAGGAAACTCGGCGCCCAGGCTGTACTTGCCGGCGAGCGAGACGGATTTGGGATTGTGATATTTGATGGTCATGGTCGACTCCCCCATATAAGGAGGCGCACGGTTTCAGGTCGGAGCGCATGACGTCAAGCACCAACCACGCGCACAGCGCGCGCGCAGTTCATGTCGTGGGCGGTGGCCTCGCGGGCAGCGAGGCGGCCTGGCAGCTGGTTCATGCCGGCGTGCCGGTGGTGCTGCACGAGATGCGGCCGGTGCGCGGCACCGAGGCGCACCTGACCGACGGCCTGGCCGAGCTGGTCTGCTCCAACTCCTTCCGCTCCGACGACGCTGCCAACAATGCCGTGGGCCTGCTGCACGAGGAGATGCGCCGCGCGGGCTCGCTGATCATGCGCGCGGCCGACGCCCACAAGCTGCCGGCAGGCGGCGCGCTCGCCGTCGACCGCCACGGCTTCTCCGCTGCCGTGCAGGAGGCGCTGCTCGGCCATCCGCTGGTCGCGCTCGAGCGCGAAGAGATCGCGGGCCTGCCGCCGGCCGATTGGGACAGCGTGATCGTGGCCACCGGCCCGCTCACCTCGACCGCGCTCGCCGAGGCGATCGGCAAGTTGACCGGCGAGGGGCAGCTCGCCTTCTTCGACGCCATCGCACCGATCGTGCATCACGAGAGCATCGACCAGACCATCGCCTGGAAGCAGTCGCGCTACGACAAGGCGGGTCCCGGCGGCGGCGGCGCGGACTACTTCAACTGCCCGATGGGCAAGGCCGAGTACGACGCGTTCGTCGCGGCACTGCTGGCCGGCGACAAGACCGAGTTCAAGCAGTGGGAGCACAACACGCCCTACTTCAGCGGCTGCCAGCCGATCGAGGTGATCGCCGCCAGCGGCCCGCAGAGCCTGCGCTTCGGGCCGATGAAGCCGGTCGGCCTGCGCGATCCGCGCAC
>CAZHQA010000367.1:1360-4383 GCA_964533955.1 uncultured Reyranella sp.
GAGTAATATTTCGAAATGTGTCGCAACGGGGCGTAACCAAACGTTATTTCCCTTCGGTGCGCGGGCGGGGTGAGATGCGGGCATGCAAACCTCGCAAAATCTCCTCACCGACAGGGTCGAGCGCGTCGAGCTCCAGCTCGAGATCCTGCGCGAGATCCGGCGGCAGCTGGCGCCCTACCAGGTGCCGGAGATGCCGATCACCGGCGACACCGTGATCTGCGACGGCACCAAGGTCGATTCGCTCACCGTGATGGACATGATCGTGGAGCTGGAGGACCGCTTCGACGTGTCGATCCCCATGAAGCGCGTCAGCGAGATCCGCACCGTCGACCAGCTCGCCGACACGATCCTCGCCCTGCACCTGGCTCGCTAACGTAGCAATTCCGTCATCGCGCGGCGCTAGCGTCGCGGGATGTTCACCGTTCCTGAGCTCGCGGCCGATGCGCTGGGCGAGTTTCTCAGCGCCTATATGCGTCGCCGGTTCGGAGGCGCGCAGGAGCACCTGGTCGAGATGGTGCCGTCGATCGCGCGCATTGCGCTCGAATGCATCGGCAACAGCGATGCGCTCTACCACAATGTCGAGCACACCATGCTGGTGACGCTGGCCGGGCACGACATCATGCGCGGCCGCTCGCTGCACACCCACATGCGGGCAGAGGAATACGCCACGGTCATCATCGCCTGCCTGACGCACGACATCGGCTACGTGCGCGGGCTGTTCAAGGACGACGGCGAGGACGGCTATGTCGTCACGGCGACCGGCCAGAAGGTCAGCCTGCCGCGCGGCTCGTCCGACGCGGCCATGCTGCCCTACCATGTCGACCGCTCGAAGTTGTACGTGCTCGAGCGCGTCGTCGGCATGGCGCGGCTCGACAGCGAGCGGATCGCGCGCGCCGTCGAGGGAACGCGCTTTCCGGCGAGCCTGCCGGCGATCGGCGAAGAGCTGGACGAGGAGCCCGCCCTGGTGCGCGCCGCCGACCTGATCGGCCAGCTCGGCGATCCCCACTACATCCGCAAGGCCAATGCGCTCTATCTCGAGTTCGAGGAAATCGGCCTCAACCGCCAGTTCGGCTACTCGACGCCGGCCGACCTTGTGAACCTCTATCCCAAGTTCTACTGGAACTGCGTGGCGCCGCACGTGCAGACCGCCATCCGCTATCTTAACGTCACCTCGAGCGGCCGGCACTGGATCGCCAACCTCTACAGCAACGTGTTCCGCGCCGAGCGCGACATCTCCCTGTCGGGGCCACAAAAATAGCGCCCCCATGAGATAGTCTTGCGCGTAACGCGCGGCGTGCGTGCTACCTAAGCTCGCATGAGTCCTGCTGCCCGCCGGCAGATGATGCTTGCCGGTCCCATCGTCCCCACCATCCTGACCCTGGCTGCGCCCAACGTGATGAACGTGGCGATGCAGAGCCTGGTCAGCATCTCCGACAGCTGGTTCGTCAGCCAGCTCGGCATCGTCGATCTCGCCGCTCTGGCGCTCGTCTTCCCGACCCAGATGGCGCTCGGGCAGATGTCGGCCGGCGCCATGGGCGGCGGCATTTCCTCCTCGGTGGCGCGTGCCCTCGGCTCGGGCAACAAGGCAGCGGCGGAAGCCGCGGCGGCGCACGGGCTGGTCATCGCGCTCGGCATGGCCGCGCTGTTCGCCGTCGTGTTCGTCGGTTTCGGCCGCGCCATCTACGGCGCGCTGGGCGGTTCGGGCCGCGCGCTCGACGGCGCCGAGGCCTTCGCCACGGTGCTGTTTCTCGGCTGCGCCGCCCCCTGGATCGCCAACTCGCTGGCCTCGGTGCTGCGCGGCACCGGCGACATGAAGACGCCGGGCCTGGCGCTGGTCGCCACCGCGGCATTGCAGATCCCGCTCACCGGCACGCTCACCCTCGGCTGGTTCGGCCTGCCGGCGCTCGGCATCCGCGGCCCGGCGACGGCCTCGGTGATCGTCTTCACCCTGGCCGCGCTGTGGATGGCCTCGCGGCTGGTCGGCCGGCACGCCGCGCTCCGCCTGCGCTGGCCGCAAGACGGTTTCCGCTGGCGCTCGTTCCGCGACATCCTGAAGGTCGGCCTGATCGCCTGCGTCGTGGTCGTGCTGACCAACGGCACGGTGCTGCTCGTCACCGGCCTGATCGGCCGCGCCGGCGACGCCGCCATCGCCGGCTACGGCATCGGCAGCCGGCTCGAGTACATGCTGGTGCCGATCAGCTTCGGCATCGGCGCCACGCTCACCACCCTGGTCGGCACGAACATCGGCGCCCGCCAATATGCCCGCGCCCAGCGCCTGGCGTGGAACGGCGCCTTCATGGCGGGCGGCATCGCCGCCGCGATCGGTATCGTCGTGGCGATCTGGCCCGACCTGTGGCTCGGCCTGTTCACCGCCGACCCGGCCGCGCTCGCCTCGGGCCGCACCTATCTCTCGATCGTGGGCCCCGCCTACGGCTTCTTCGGCCTCGCCATGGCGCTCTACTTCGCGAGCCAGGGCACCGGCGAGATGGTGTGGCCGGTGGTGGCGAACCTGTCGCGCATCACGATCGCGGTGTGCGGCAGCCTGTTCGCGCTCGACGTCATGGGCTGGGGCACGCGCGGCCTGTTCGGCTTCGTGGCGCTGGGCATCGTCTCCTTCTCGGCCGTGCTCGCCTTCTCCACCACGCGGCCGGCCTGGCGGGCGTAGTGGCCGCCCTGGCGCTCGACCGCCGCTCATTGATGCTGGAGGGCCCGCTCGCCCCGACCATCGCGCGCCTCGCCGCACCCAACGTCCTGAACGTCGCCGTCCAGAGCGTGGTACTGATCGCCGACGGCTGGTTCGTCGGCCATCTCGGCACCACCGAGCTCGCCGCCCTCGCCCTCGTCTTTCCGGCGCAGACCACGCTGCAGATGATGTCGGCCGGCGCCATGGGCGGCGGTGTCGCCTCGTCGGTGGCGCCCGAGATGTTCGCCGGCGATCGCGCCCGGGCCGAGGAGTCGCCGGCCCACGCCACCCATGGCTTTGACTTGAAGATCGCCATGGACACCGAGGAATCCTATGAGTG
>CAZHQA010000368.1:0-4328 GCA_964533955.1 uncultured Reyranella sp.
TCCTTGTGGTGAGCAGCTTCAATATCGTGCTCACCTACTTCATCGTCAGCGCCTATCTCGACGGGTTGTGCGAATTCCTGTTCCGTGCGCGCGGCGTCAATATCGCCGTGTTCCGGGGAACATTCCGGCGCCGCATCGGCGTTGCGGTGCTGTTCGTCTCGTTCGCCGCCATGACCTTGTTGGCGGGCGACATCGCAAGCTACGAGGGGGCACGGCTGTTGCGTGAGGCGTCGAACGACGTGGTCGCTTCCGTCGTCGCCGCCGGCATCACCTACTTCTGGATCACCCGCGCGCTCACCCGGCCGCTCGCCCGTCTCGATCAGGGCATGCGACAGGTGGCGGAGGGAAATCTCCATGCCCGGCTGCCGGTGACCTCGGACGACGAGGTCGGGCGCGCCACCAGCGAATTCAACCGCATGGTCGAGGGTCTGGCCGAGCGCGAATACCTGCGCGACACCTTCGGCAAATACGTCAGCCAGAGTGTTGCCGCCGCCATTCTCGACGACCAGGAGCACCACGGCCGGGTCGCCGACACACTGGCCGACGCGACCTTGATGTTCACCGACATCGAAGGATTCACCAGCCTGTCCGAGACGCTGAAGCCGGCCGAGGTCGCCAGCGTGCTCAACGCCTATCTCGCCACGGTCGTACCGGCGATCGAGCGCCATGGCGGTGTGGTCAACAACTTCATCGGCGACGGCCTGTTTGCCTCGTTCAACCTGCCGCTACCGCTGGAGGACCACGCCGCCGCGGCCATTCGGGCGGCGATCGACATCCAGCGCCAGCTCGCTGCCAAGACCTTTGCGCGGGGCGTACGGCTGAACACGCGCATCGGCCTGAATACCGGCCCGGTGATCGGCGTCACGATCGGCACGGAGAACCGGCTGAATTACACTCTGCTCGGCGACGCCGTGAACATCGCGGCCAGGGTGGAGCAGATCAACAAGCAGTTCGGCAGCGTGATCCTCGCCACCGAAAGCACGGTGCGCGCCGCCGGCGACGGCTTTCCCTGCGAGCGGCTGGGCGAGACCGGCGTGCGCGGCCATCGGGGCGACGTGGTGGTCTATCGCATCGACCCGACATGACGACGACACCAGCCGAGATCGCGGCCCTGCGCCGTCGCTATCTCTGGACGGCGGCGTCGATCTTTTTCCTCGACCTCGCCATCACCCTGATCTTCTCGGCGGCCACCGGCTCATGGAACAATTTCTGGCGCTCGGAGGGCGCCGGCATCCTGCTCCTGGGCGGCCTGAACTGGCTGATCGCCCGCCAGCTGTTCGAGCCGGTCAGGCGCTTCCTCGCCGGCGAGCTGTCGTTCGACGACATCCAGTGCCGCCTCACCCAGCTGCCCCTGCTCACCGCGCGCTATGTCGGCCTGCTCGCGATCGTCGTGATCGGCTTTCGGAACTCGACGCCATGGTGGGTGGAATCGCACGTGATGCACGACTTGCGCCCGACGATCGCCGACTTCGTCACGCTCCTCGTCATCCTGCCCGTCTTCTATTTCACCTACACCTATTTTGTCGTCAGCGACTACCTCGCCCGGCTTTGCACCCACATCTTCGAGCGCCACGGCCACAACCTGCAGCTCTTCTTCGGCAGCTACACGCTGAAGCTGATCGTGGCCCTGACCGTGGTCTCGGTGGCACCGATGGCGGCGATCGTCGTCGACACCTTCTCCTACACCGGCGAGCGCCAGCACAGCGAGATCCTGGTGGACGTCGCCTCGGCCGTCATGGGCATCGCCATCACCGCCTACTATGTCGGCCGTTCGCTGCTGCAGCCCATCGGTATCCTGTCGCGCGCCATGACCAAGGTTGCCGAGGGCAATCTCGACACGCGCGTGCCGGTGACCTCCAACGACGAAGTCGGCGAGCTCACCGGCCGCTTCAACACCATGGTCGAGGGCCTGCGCGAGCGCGAGAAGATCCGCGAGACCTTCGGCCGCTATGTCGACGAGAGCGTGGCCGCCACCATCCTGCGCCGACAGGGCGAGGGCGCGCGCTCCGGCGAGACGGGCGAGGCCACCATCCTGTTCACCGACATCGCGGGCTTCACCACCATCGCCGAATACCTGACGCCGGCCGAGCTGGTCGGCGCGCTGAACGACTATCTCGAGACGGTGCTGGAGCCGATCCGCGCCCGTGGAGGCGTCGTCAACACCTTCATCGGCGATGGCCTGTTCGCCTCCTTCAACATGCCGCTCGCCTGCGAGGACCATGCCGCGGCCGCCGTCGGTGCGGCGATCGACATCCAGCGCGCCGTCGGCAGTCGCACTTTCGGCGACCAGGGCGTGGCGCTCGCCACCCGGATCGGCATCAGCACCGGCCACGTGATCGGCGGCGATGTCGGCACCGGCCGGCGCACCAGCTTCACTCTGCTGGGCGACACGGTGAACCTCGCCGCCCGGCTCGAGGAGTTGAACAAGCAGCATTCCACGCGCATCCTAGTGTCACAGAGCACGCGCGAGGCCTGCGGCGAGCGGTTCGACTTCCGGCCGCTGGGCAGCGTGGCGGTTCGCGGCCGCAGCGAGACGATCGAGATCTTTGCGGTCGATCACCTTACCCAGGAAACTTCGTCATGAACGCGACCGGCCTGTCGACCGACCAACTCAACCTGCAGGCCCGCGCCCGCGAGCTTGCGGCCGGGCCGGTGACGAATCGTGCCGCCGAAGTTGATCGCAGCGAGCAGTATCCTTGGGACAATGTCGGGCTTCTGAAGGACGCCAGGCTGCTCGGCATGACGATCCCGACGCAGTACGGCGGCCAGGGCAAGGGCTGGCTCGACGCGGTGCTGGCGATCGAGGCGATGTCCGCGGCATGTGCCGTCACCGGACGCATCGTGGTCGAGACGAACATGGGCGCGATCAGCGCCGTCATGGCGTACGGCTCGGAAGAGCAGAAGAAGATGGCGGCCGACATGGTGCTCTCGGGCGACAAGCCCGCCATCTGCATCACCGAGCCCGAGGCCGGCTCCGACGC
The DNA here is from genome assembly GCA_964533955.1 of uncultured Reyranella sp. GTDB lineage: Bacteria > Pseudomonadota > Alphaproteobacteria > Reyranellales > Reyranellaceae > Reyranella. The sequence continues at coordinate 2,982 of CAZHQA010000368.1, forward strand.
GAACGGCATGACCACGCGGGCCGACAAGAAGGGCAACCGCTTCGTCGTCAACGGCCGCAAGCACTGGATCACCGGTGGCGGCGTGTCGCGCCTGCACCTGATCTTCGCCAAGGTCTATGACGAGAAGGGCACTTTCGAGGGCATCGGCGGCTTCCTCGCGATCCGCGACGAAACCAAGGGCCTCAAGATCACCAAGCGCGAACCGACCATGGGCTTGCGCGGCATCCCCGAGGCGGTCATCGACTTCGAGGACATGGACCTGCCGCCGTCGGCGCTGGTGATCCCGCCACGCGGGCTGAAGAAGGGATTCGCCGACCTGATGAATGCCTACAACAGCCAGCGCGTCGGCGCGGCCACGGTGGCCCTGGGCGTCGCCCAGGGCGCCTACCAGCTGGCGCTCGACTGGTCGGAAAAGCGGCATCAGTTCGGCCGGCCAATCAACGAGTTCCAAGGCCTGCAGTGGAAGCTTGCCGACATGTCGATCAAGCTCTCGGCGGCGCAGGCACTGGTCTACAACGCCGCCCGTTCAGGCGAAGGTGGCTTCCCCGACATGCTGCTGGCCGCGCAGGCGAAGGTGTTCACCTCCGAGAGCGCCATCCAGGTCGTGAATGACGCGCTGCAGTTCTTCGGCGCGCGCGGCTACTCGCGCGAGCTGCCGCTCGAGCGGATGGCGCGCGACGTGCGCATGTTTACCATCGGCGGCGGCACGGCAGAGGTGCTCCGCAACGTGGTGGCGGGCGCTTTGTTGAAGAAGAAGCTGCCGCAGACCCGCGACGGCTGGGACAAGACGACTTCCTAGGGCGCAGAGATGGTGGTTTCACAGGGCATGATGGGTTCGGCTGGTTCCAGCCGAACCCATCATGCCCATCATGCTCTAGCGCCCAAACTTCCTCCAGGCCTTGTCATTGCCACGCATCAGCACGAACTCCGCGCCCTTCTTGCCGGAGCTGTCGTGCGGCGTGCAGGACACCGAGACCCACGACTGGAAATCCCAGCGCGCCGAACAGGTTTGCTCCTCACACGGCAGGGGGAATTCGGCCTCGGTCGCGAGCCCATCGCCCGACGGCGCAACAATGGTCAAGATGCCGCGTGGCGGCGAGAGCGAGCAGGCCACCGTCACGAACCGCACCTTGTCGGCCGACCAGATCGGCGAGGCATAGGCTTCGTGGAGGCGGCCGCTGCTCTTGTTCACCAGCACGTAGGAAAAATCCTCGCGGCCCGACCTGCGGACCACGTAGAACGGGCCAGCCTCATCAAAGCGGTCGTATAGATATGAAACCGCGGTATCACTGTACGGGCAGTCGACCAGGTCGACCGTCGCGCCAGCCGCGAGCGTCAGAATCTGAT
>CAZHQA010000369.1:0-4286 GCA_964533955.1 uncultured Reyranella sp.
TGCTGCCGCTGCCCTATACCGAGGAGGCCCTCGACCACGTCGACGAGCGCGTGCTGCGCGTGCAGGACCATCTCGGCCGGCGACTGGTGCTGGAGAACGTCTCCAGCTACGTCACCTATGCGGCGTCCGAGCTGACCGAGTGGGAGTTCATCGCCAACCTGTGCCGTCGGGCCGATTGCGACATCCTGCTCGACGTCAACAACGTCTACGTCAGCGCCTTCAACCACGAATTCGATGCACTCGCGTACCTGCGCGCCATGCCGCGGGAGCGCGTGCGCCAGTTTCATCTCGCCGGCCACACCAACAACGGCAGCCACATCATCGACACCCACGATCATCCGATCGTGCCCGACGTGTGGGACCTCTATGCGGAGGCGGTGAAGCTTTTCCCCGGCGTGCCGACCATGATCGAGCGCGACGCCGATATCCCGCCCTACGCCGACCTCCTGGCCGAGCTCGACGTGGCACGCGGCATCGCAGCGCGCGAAACGGCACGCGAGGCGGCGGCATGACTCTCGCGAACTCCGGCTCGCTCGCCGACCTGCAGCGCGCCTTCCAGGACTACCTGCTGGCGTCGAGCGAGAGTTTCGCGGCGGCGGTGCGAGACACGGCCAAGGCCGACCGCACTACTCTGCTCGACGTCTACCGCGACGGCTATGCGCTGCGCCTGATCGAGGTGCTGACAAACGACTATCCCGGCCTGATTGCCATGGCAGGGCCGGCCGATTTCGACCATCTGGCGCGCGCCTATATCGCCGCCCATCCGTCGCGCCATGCCTCGGTGCGCTGGTTCGGTCGTCACCTCGCCGACTTCATCGCGCATACATCGCCCTACAGCAGCTCGCCGGCGGCGGCCGAGATGGCGCGCTTCGAATGGCTGCTCGGCGAAGCCTTCGATGCGCCCGACGTCGAGCCGGTCGAGGCCGCGGCACTGATGGCGCTGCCGGCACAGGCGTGGGAGACACTTTGCCTGGCACCGCTGCCGTCGCTGCGCCGCTCGGCCTTCGTCTTCGACGTGCCGCTGGCGTGGCAGCGCCGCGAGGAGGTCGAGGCCGGCAGTCTCGAGGTGGTGGCCGCCGCGGCGCCGGTGCCGTGGATGATCTGGCGCCCCGAGCGGGTGTCCAAGTTCCGTTCGCTCGAAACCGACGAAGCTGCGATGCTCGACGTCCTGGTCGACGGTCGGCCGTTTCCCGAGCTTTGCGAGGCAATTGTGACCCATGTCGGAGAGGACCAGGCGGCCGCCCGTGCCGCCGGCTTGTTACGGGCCTGGGTCGAGGAAGGCCTGATCGGGTCCTTCAGCCACTAGACTGATCCGACCTGCCCGCTTGATGGAATTGGTAGACATACGCGACTTAAAATCGCGAGGCCTCGAAGGAGGCCGTGCTGGTTCAAGTCCAGCAGCGGGCACCATCGGACGCAACCCCGAAAGGCCATCGACGTTTCTCCAATAGCGCCCAGCGTCATTGGAGGAGCAGCCATGGCCAGCATTTTCAGTTCCCGGCGCCACCTGCTGGCGGGCGCGGCGGGATCGTTGCTGGCTTCCGCCCCTGCCTTGGCCGACACGCGGCGCCAGGCGACACCGAAGAAGAAGACCGCCGAGGCGGTGCCGGTAACGCCAACCGAGGACCTGATGCGCGAACACGGCGTGCTGCAGCGCATCCTGCTGATCTACGAGGCCGGCTCGCGCCGAGTCAGCCAGGGCGAGGATATCGACCCGGCCGTGTTCAGCATGGCCGCCGAAACGATGCGCGACTTCATTCACGACTATCACGAGAAGTCGGAGGAGGAACATGTCTTCCCGCGCTTCAAGAAGGCCGGGCGCATGGTCGAGCTGGTCGACGTCTTGCAGGTCCAGCACACGGCAGGCCGCAAGCTCACCGAGCGCATCCTGCAGACCGCCGAGGCCTCGCGCGGCAGCAAGGAGCAGCGGGCCGCCATGACCGACGCCATCCAGGCCTCGATCACGCTCTACCGGCCGCATGCCGCGCGCGAGGACACCAACATCTTCCCGACGTTGCGCAGCCTCATGACGCCCAACGAATTCGAAGAGCTGGGCGAGACGCTGGAGAAGGCCGAGGTCGCCAAGTTCGGCAGCGACGGCTTCGAAAAGATGGCCAAGCGAGTCGAGCAGATCGAGAAGCGGATCGGCACGGACGACCTTGCGCAGGCTACGCCCAAGAACTAGGCGCTGCCTCGGCGTGACAAGCGCGCGGACCGAAGCTCCCTATCCCCGGTAGTGGCAGGCCACCCAGTGGCCGGGCCGGCTCTCGCGCAATTCGGGATCACGTTGCGAGCAATCCGGCCGCGCGATCGGGCAGCGCGTGTGGAAATGGCAGCCCGAGGGCGGGCGGATCGGATTGGGCACGTCACCTTGCAGCATGATGCGCTTGCGCTTCACCGTCGGATCGGGGATCGGCACCGCCGAGAGCAGTGCCTCGCTGTAGGGATGGAGCGGCGTGTCGTAGAGATCGCGCGCCGGAGCGATTTCGACCACGCGGCCGAGATACATCACGGCGATGCGCGTCGAGATGTGCTCCACCACCGACAAATCGTGGGCGATGAACAGATAGGTGAGCCCGAACTTCTCCTGCAGGTCCTCCAGGAGATTGATCACCTGAGCCTGGATCGAGACGTCGAGCGCCGACACCGGCTCGTCGCAGATCACCAGCTTGGGCTCGACCGCAAGTGCGCGGGCAATGCCGATGCGCTGGCGCTGGCCGCCGGAGAATTCGTGCGGAAAGCGCCGCATGTGGTCCGGCTGCAGGCCGACCGTCTCGAGAAGCTGCACCACGCGTTCCTCGAGATCGCGTCTGGACTTGGCGAGATTGTGGATCTCCAGCGCCTCGCCGATGATCGCCGCCACGGTGAGCCGCGGGTTGAGCGAGGCATAGGGATCCTGGAAGATGATCTGCATGTCGCGGCGCAGCGCGCGCAGCGCCTCGCCGTCCAGCCGCGTCACGTCGGCGCCCTTGAACCAGATCTCGCCCGAGCTGGGCTCGATCAGCCGCAGAATGCAGCGGCCGGTCGTCGACTTGCCGCAGCCCGACTCTCCCACCAGGCCCAACGTCTCGCCCGGCTTGATGTCGAAGCTGACACCGTCGACAGCATGCACGCGCTCGATTTCGCGCGAGAACACGCCGCCCTTCACCGCAAAGTGCTTGCGCAGCGCGCGCACCGACAGAAGCGGCTCGCCGCTCACAGCACGCACCGCACGAAATGGCCGGGCGCCACTTCCTTGAGCGGCGGCATGGCCTGCCGGCAGACGTCCATGGCGTACTTGCAGCGCTGGGCGAAGCGGCAGCCCGGGGGCGGCTCGAGAAGGCTCGGCACGGTCCCGGGAATGGCCTCCAGCCGCTTCTTGTGATCGGCGCCGGCGGCGCGGTCGACGCGCGGTATCGAGCGAATCAGGCCCTGGGTGTAGGGATGCCGCGGATCGCCGAACAGAGCCTCGACCGGCGCCTCTTCGACGACCTTGCCGGCATACATGACGACGACGCGCTGGCAGGTCTCGGCAACCACTCCCATCGCGTGGGTGATCAGCATGATCGCCATGCCCAGCCGCTGCTTCATCTCCTGCATCAGCTCCAGGATCTGCGCCTGGATGGTGACATCGAGAGCCGTCGTGGGCTCATCGGCGATCAGGAGCTTGGGTCTGCAGGATAGCGCCATGGCGATCATCACCCGCTGGCGCATGCCGCCGGAGAACTGGTGCGGATAGTCGTGCACCCGCTTCTGCGGATTGGGAATGTTGACCAGCCGCAGCATCTCGATGGCACCTTCCATCGCCTCCTTGCGGCCGAGCTGCTGGTGCTGACGCACCACCTCGGCGATCTGGCCGCCGACCGTGTAGACCGGGTTGAGCGAGGTCATCGGCTCCTGGAAGATAATGGCGATCTCGCGGGCGCGGATCTTGTCCATTTCCTCGGCCGGCAGCGGAATGAGATCGCGGCCCTGCCACAGGATCTGGCCATCCTCGAAGCGCCCGGGCGGCATGTCGATCAGCTTCAGCACCGAGCGCGCGGTCACTGTCTTGCCGCAACCGGATTCGCCCACCACCCCGACTGTCTCGCCGCGATCGATGCGCAGGTCCACTCCGTCGACGGCGCGCACCATGCCGTCGTCGGTCTTGAACCAGGTCTTGAGGCCTCGGATGTCGAGAAGGGTTTCGGCCATTCGGGCGCCTAGAGCATGCGGCGCGGATCGAGCGCATCGCGCAGCCCGTCGCCGACAAAATTGATCGCGAGCACCGTGATGAATATCGCCGCACCGGAGAACATCGCCCAGTG
>CAZHQA010000370.1:0-4269 GCA_964533955.1 uncultured Reyranella sp.
GGCGGAGTCATTGAAAAATGAGGCCCTCCTCGGAAGCGGCCCCAACTCCACTTTACCGCTCCAAGTTACGAACCGTACTTAACGTGATTCCTAAGGTCAATGGAAATAGGGTGAAAATATGAAGAAAATCTTATAACATATTGATAAGATTATATTTTACTCGCCTCTTGACTGCCATATTGAGTGGCTCGTGGATCCCGTCGAGCATTCCACGCGGGCGCATAATTTGATAGACGCCGTCGGGTTGCGCGCCTTCACTCGCGGGCAGCCGATTCCTGATCCGTGCGCAGCGCGACGACGTCGCCGCTTCGGACCGCCCGTTCCCTCGTTGCCTGCCGCCGGTAGGCCATCCAGCTGAAAGGGATCAGGGAGAGATAGACGAGCCCCAGGAGCGACAACCCGATCCACGGGGAGCTCACGACCACGCCCATCACCAGCGCAGCGGCCAGAAGCGAAGGCAGCACGAGATGGCGCGGTACCCTGCCCTTCTTGAAGGAGAAAGTTGGCAAGCGACTCACCATCAAGCCGCCGGCCAGAACGAGCGTCGCGCCAACGACCAGCGCGTGCCGAGGCCAGGCGAGGTCTTCGAAGCTCACCATGAGGGGAATGAGCGCAAGGAGCGCTCCGGCCGGTGCGGGTACACCGGTGAAATAGGAACCGGTCCATGCGGGCGGCGGGGTGTCGGCCAGCAGGCCGGTGTTGAAACGGGCAAGCCTGAGGGCCGAGCAAATCGGAAACATCAGGGTCACCACCCAACCTAGCGACCCGCCATCCTTCAGCGAAGCCATATACAGTACGAGCGCAGGTGTCACACCGAAGCAAAGGAAGTCCGACAGCGAGTCGAGTTCGGCGCCGAACTGGCTGGTGACGCCGAGGCGTCGTGCCACCCTGCCATCGAGGGCATCGAAGATCGCGGCAACGATGATGGCGATCACGGCGCGCTCGAACTCCCCCAACAGGGCAAAGCGGATGGCGGTCAGGCCCGAGCAAAGGGCTGCCAGCGTCAGCACGTTGGGGATCAGCCGGTTGATCGAAAATCCGCGCAGTCCGCGGCGCGTCCGCAAATCGCTGTCCATGACGGATTCCTTGCCTTCTAGAACTCGATTGCTGGCCTCGGAGTCGCATCAGCCGCATTGAGCTCGGCTACGACGGTCTCGCCGCCAATCATGCGCTGCCCGGCCGCCACCAGCAAACGCGCGCCCGGTGGCAGGTAAAGGTCGGTGCGGCTGCCGAATCGGATATGGCCGAACCGCTCGCCCGCCGCCAGCACCTGCCCGGGCTTGACGTAGCAGATGATGCGCCTCGCTACCCAGCCCGCGATCTGCACACAGCCGATTATCTGGCCATCGAGGCGCCGCAATGCAATCGCCATCCGCTCGTTCTCTTCGCTCGCCTTGTCAGCTGCAGCATTGAGGAACTTACCCGGCCGGTAGACCATGACATCGACCGTGCCGGCACAGGGGGAACGGTTGATGTGCACGTCGAATACGCTGAGGAAGATCGAGACGCGGGTCAGCGGTTGCTCGCCCAGCCCGAGCTCTGTCGGCGGCACCGCCTGAACGATCATCTGCACCAACCCGTCGGCAGGCGCGATCAGAAGGCCCTCCTGCTGCGGGACGCCCCGCGGCGGATCGCGAAAGAAGTAGATCGACCACAGCGTGAGCAGCAGAAGCGGCCAAAACAGCCAGGCGATGCCAGTCAGCGCGGCTAGCAGGGTCACAGCGGCGAAGATGGCGATGAAGCGCCAGCCATCGCTCAGGATGGGCACGAGGAAATTCGCCAGCATGGTGGTCAGTTGACCTTGGGCAGGCTGAAGAGTTGGCCGGGATAGATCAGATTAGGGTCACGAATCTGCCCCTTGTTGGCTTCGAAGATGACGGTGTAGCGCCAACCCTCGCCGTAGTGGGCCCGCGCGATATTCCACAAACTGTCGCCGTGCACCACCGTCAACTGGCGCTGGCCTGTCACCATAGGTGCGGCCGCGTTTCTTTCGAACGGCATCTCGAGCCGCGACGCCGGCTTGCCGTCACGGGCCAGACGATCCACGCGAAGCCGGTGTTTGCCGCTTTCGAGCGGCGCCGCAGGCGCAAGCCGCCACCTGCCGTCGGCGCCAGCCATGCCTTCGGCCACCATCTTGTCGTCGACATAGGCGCGCACCGTCGTGCCCGGCGCCGCTTGACCGGTGATCGTCGCCTGGCCTCGCTCGTCGTAATCGAGGGTCGAGAGCTGCAAGTCTCCCGCCTTGGGAACGCCGGCGGCAGTCGGCGGCTGGATCAGCGTGGCCGCGCCGCTCCTGGGCGCAATCATGACAAGCGTTTCCCTCTTGGCCTCCCCGGAAGACGCCAGCTGTGGTTCCGGGACGACTGCGACCACGACCTGTTCAGACGTCACCGGCGCGCGCCCCTCGACGTGCTGGATTACGCGCAACTCATGCTGGCCAGGCGACAGAGGCGGATCCTGCGCGAGCAATACCCATTCGCCGCGGGAATCGGCCTCGCCGTGCGCGATCTCCCTGCCGCCGTCGAGCAGCACGACTTTGGCGCCCGGCGCAGCGCGGCCTGCGACCACGGCCCGGCCGTCAGCTCCGATCCGCGCGACGTCGAAACTGGGCGTCGCGATGCTCGGCGCGGGCAAACTGCTTGGTAGCGGCTTGGCCTCGGTCGGCGCGGGCGACGGCGCAGGGGCGCTCTTGTCGGCCTTGCCAACCTTGTCGATCACGGCCTGGTCCATCATCTTGCCGCGCCAGGCCACCCCCAGCGCGATGGCCATGACCACCCCGCCTACCGCGACCAGCGCTATGACCGTGCGTGACATTGGACTCCCAGCAGCGCGACGAATCGACTATTGGCGTCGCACATTTCCATAACCAAATGATACCATGCCCGCCCGGTCCGGAAACGTCGGATCCCCCGTCAACCAAGAACCCGCCGTGTCCGTCCCCTCTTCCCTGTGTGTTTTCTGCGGCGCCCGCTTCGGCGCCAGCCCCGCTGCCCGCGACACGGCATCGCGGCTCGGTGAACTGCTGGCGCGCGAGGGCATAACGCTGGTCTACGGCGGCGGCGGCGTCGGTCTGATGGGCGTGTTGGCCAACGCCGCGCTTAAGGCCGGCGGCAAGACGGTCGGCGTCATTCCCGGGTTCCTGGTGCGGCGCGAGGCGGGCCATCCGGCGCTGACCAGGACGGTGGTCGTCGAGACCATGCACCAGCGAAAGTACGAGATGTTCCAGCGCTCGGACGCCTTCGTGGTCCTGCCGGGCGGCATCGGCACACTCGAGGAATTCTTCGAAGTCCTGTCCTGGCGCACGCTCGGCCTGCACAACAAGCCCATCGTGATCGTCGACGAGGGCGGATATTGGGATCCGTTGGCGGCCCTGCTGCGGTCGGTGGTCGAAGGCGGTTTCGCCGACCGCACTCACCTTGATCACGTGGCCTTCATCCGCGATCTCAAGGACCTGCTCCCGACCCTGGCGGCGATGCCGCGCGGCGACATCGTCGAAAAGCAGCTCGACCGCATCTGACCTGCGTTGCAGGACCCGGCCGCGCGAGCGGCCTCGGGCAGTTGACCGGCTGGATCGCATCGGGAGAGAGCGTGCGATGCGCCTGCGTGCCGGCGAGCGCCTCGAGCAACGGCTTGCTCTTCGCCGTGGACCAGCGCGATCTGCAGTGGCCCCGCGACAGGCCGAATGCCCCGTTGCCATCGTCGTGCGACAGATTGCCTTTCCCCCACGTCGGTGCAACAAGACAGGCCATAATCAGCATTGGATCAACCCAGCCGAAGCGAAAGCGGCGCACGGAGGTGCAGGTATGTCAGATCTCGAGATCGTCTGGACGAAGGTTGATGAAGCACCCGGACTTGCAACGTTTTCCCTGCTGCCAGTTGTCGAGGCCTTCGTCGGAACGGCCGGCGTGAAGATGAAGCTGAAGGACATTTCGCTGACCGGCCGCATCATCGCCAACTTCCCCGACAAGCTGACGCCAGCGCAAAAGATCAACGACGAGCTCGCCGAACTCGGCAAGTTGGCGATGAAGCCTGAGGCCAACATCATCAAGCTGCCCAACATCTCCGCGTCGATCCCGCAGCTGAAGGCCGCGATCAAGGAGTTGCAGGGCAAAGGCTACGACGTGCCGAACTATCCGGACAGCGATGCCACGCCGGCGGACAAGGAAATCCGCGCCCGCTACGGCAAGGTGCTGGGCAGCGCCGTCAATCCGGTACTGCGCGAGGGCAATTCCGACCGCCGCGCCGCCGGCGCCGTGAAGCAGTACGCGC
>CAZHQA010000371.1:0-4265 GCA_964533955.1 uncultured Reyranella sp.
AGCGCGCGGAGCCGTCCGGCGCGGATGTGGTCGATCGACGACGGCAGGTTGTCGAACATGACCTGCACCTGGCCGGCCAGCAGGTCGGCGAGCGCCAGCGGCGCGCCGCGATAGGGCACGTGCTGCATGTCGACGCCTGCCATCATCTTGAACAGCTCGGCGCTGCCGTTCGCCACCGAGCCGGTGCCGGCCGAGCCGTAGTTGACCTTGCCCGGGTTGGCTTTGGCGTAGGCGATGAACGCTGCGCCGCTCTTTGCCGGGAACGCCGGATTGACGACCATCACCTGATAGACGCGGTAGATCCCGGCGACGGCCGTAAAGTCGCGCAGCAGGTCGAACCCGAGCTTGTCGTAGAGCGTGGCGTTGATCGTGTTGTTGGCGCCGATCACGAGCAGCGTGTAGCCGTCGGCCGGCGCCCGCGCGACCGCCTCGGCGGCGATGTTGCCGCCGGCGCCGGGCTTGTTGTCGACGACGAACTGCTGGCCGAGCTGCTCGCTCAGCGATTGCCCGATCAGCCGCGCCAGGATGTCGATCGCCTGGCCGGCGGCGAAGCCCACGACAAGGCGTACCGGTTGTGACGGATAGGCCTCGGCGATCGCGGCCCGCGACAAGGCCGGCAAAGCGAGCGCACTGGCGGCCAGTCGTTGGAAAGTCCTGCGGCGCATTTCCACCCTGTTCATGCTGCTTGTTTTGCGCGAGCCTACGTGATGCCCAAGAGTGTTGTCATCCGCGGTGCCCAGGTCGTCACGATGGACGAGCGCCTGGGCGATTTCTCCTCAGCCGACATCCTGATCGAGGACGGCGCGATCAAATCGGTCGGCCCGTCGCTCGACGCGCCGGCCGGCGCCGAGGCGATCGATGCGGCGGGCATGATCGCCCTGCCGGGCATCGTCGATGCCCATACCTGCCTCTGGCAGACGGTGCTGCGCGGCTACGTGCCCGATCTCTGGCCCGGCGCCTATTACTCGGGGCTGCTGCCGCTGCGCCGCAAGTACAGCGCCCGGGACAACTACAACGCGGCCTATGTCGGCGCCTGGGAGATGCTGTCGTACGGCACGACCACCGTCGTCGATTATTGCCACAACATCCGCAATCCCGACTTTGCGCCGGCCTCGATCGAGGCGCTGAAGGCGACGGGCATCCGCCACCTGTTCACCTATTCCTTCATGAGCGCGAACTTCGACGAGTTTCCGCTCGCCGCGCGCTACGAGGACGCGCACAAGGTCTACGATCGATTCCACGATCCGCAGGGCCTCACCACCATCGGCTTCGGCGTCGATTCGATCGGCGCGCCGGATCTTGCCAGGCAGCTCGCCTTCTCGCGCGCCTACAAGGCGCCGAGCTGCATCCATGTCAACGAGACCGGCACCATCGACAAGCTCGCCGGGGATGGCCTGCTCGGCCCCGACTTCCTGGTGATCCACGGCAACCTGATCACCAACGCCGAGCTCGAGCTGATGGCCCGCGCGCGCATGCCGCTCTGCTTCACGCCGACTGCCGACACGCAGGGCACGCCGGCCGACGTCGTGCGCCGCGCCAGCGAGCGCGGCGTCGAGGTGGTGTTCGGGTGCGACATTCCCTGCTCGATCGCCTCCGATACGCTGGGCCAGCTGCGCGTCATGTACAACGTGCAGGGCTTTCTCGATGGCGCGATGGAGCGGAGCTTCGCCACTGTGCTCGGCCGCCGGCCGGCGGTGCGCCCCGGCCTGCCGCTGCTGAAGCCGCGCACGCTGATCCAGCGGGCGACGATCGGCGCTGCCCGCGTGCTCGGGCTCGACGATCGCGTCGGCTCGCTGACGCCGGGCAAGCGCGGCGACGTCGTACTGATCAGGAAGGGCCCGTTCGGCGATTCGATCGAGGACGACGCCTGCGCGCACGTTCTCCTCCAGACCAGCCCGCGCGAGATCGACACCGTGCTGGTCGACGGCGAGGCGCGCGTGAAAGGCGGCCAGCTCCTCGGCTTCGACGCCGCCCGCGCGGCCGCCATGGTCCGCGAGTCGCGCCAGCGGATCCTGGGAGCGGACCGCGCCCATCCTGCGCACTCATGAGCTTGAGCGAGCGAGACGCGCGCGGTCCGGAAGAATATGATCGTAAGCGGGCCGGAGGCCCGCGGGCCGGCGAGACCTAATACCGTCGGATCACATGGTCGGCGAAGTCCTTGAGGCTGCGCCGGGCGGCGTCCATGGCCGGCAGGAGGGTGATCTCGCTCAACCCCATCGCCTCGCGCTCACGCAAGGCCACGATGATCTCGTCGGGCGTGCCGACCAGCCCGCCGGTGGCGCGGATCAGGTCCTCGGTGATGAAGCGGCGCTCCTCGGGCGGCAGGAAAGCGCAATGTCCGAGGTGGACCTGCTGGTAGCGCCGCTCGATCGGCATCTCCATGCGCTCGGTGAAGGCGAGATACTCGTCCCACAGGTTGCGGCAGCGCTGCGCCACGGTGCTGGTGTCGCCGTCCTTCTGGTAGAGCTCCCACCAATAGTGCAGCGTCGCCGCCGCCATCGGGCCGATCTCGTCGATCACCCGATCGGAGGTCATGCTCTCGCCCGGCTTCAGCACGCAGGCGTAGCTCAGCGCCGCTGTGTGGAAGCCGCTGGGGAAGGTGCGGCCCACCGCGGCCGCGCCCTGCTGCATGGTCTCCAGGCTCTTCTGCAGGCGTGCCCGCGTCTGGTTGTGCGAGCACACCCGGCCGTCGCCGTAGGCCCCGGCCGCCTTGAGCGCCAGCGGCCCGTCGGCCGCGACATAGATCGGCACTGGATGGGCGACGTCGATGAAGCCCCGGTCGGCATGCAGGAAGCGGATGTCGCGCCGCTCGCCGGCCAGCTCGTAGTCGACTTCCTCGCCGTGCAGCAGCGCGCGCAGCACGCGCAGGTACTCGCGGAAGGCGCCCGCCTTCACCGGATCCATGCCCATCACGCGCATCGCGGTGTGGCCGGTGCCGATGCCGAGGAAGACGCGGCCGGGCGCAAGCTGGTTGATGCTGGCGATCGAATGGGCGGTGACGGGCGCCAGCCGCACGCCGGCGACCGAGACGCCGGTGCCCAGCCGGATGCGCGAAGTGTTGGCCGCGGCGAGGGCCAGGGTCGCATAGGCGTCGGAGTAGAGCATCTGCGAGTCGGCCGCCCAGGCGCAGTCGTAGCCCATCGCCTCGAGCTCGACGAACAGCTGCCAGTCGGAGATGCGGGGAACGACGGTGACGCCGAATTTCATGGCGCCCTCAGCTCGTCTTGCTGCGGATGTAGTGGCCGATCTCCAGGCAGCCGTCGCGGCCCTCCGACAGGATGGGCGCGAAGAACGGGAAGACGTGCAGCTGGTTGGGCCACACCGAGAGCTTCACCTCGACGCCCGACGTGTGAAGTTTCTCGGCGAGGCGCGTGGCGTCGTCGAGCAGCGTCTCGGCCGAGCCGACCTGCACGAGAACCGGCGGCAGGCCCTTGAGGTCGGCATGCAGTGGCGCGGCGAGCGGCGTCTTGGGGTCCTTGCCGGCGAGATAGAGGTCGGCCATCCATTTGAGGCCGGCCTTCTGCACCATCGGATCCTGTGCCGCGCGCGCCGTCATGCTGGTGCCGACTCCCTCGAGGTCGACCCACGGCGAGATCGCCACCGCGCAGGCGGGCAGGGCAAGCTTCTGCTCGCGCAGGGCCACCAGGGCCGCGATGGTGAGGCCGCCGCCCGCCGAATCGCCGGCGATGGCGAGCCGGCTGGGTTTGATGTTCTGCTGCAGCAGCCAGCGCCACGCCTTGGTCGCGTCCTCGACGGCGCCGGGGAACGGATGCTCGGGTGCCAGCCGGTAATCGATCACCAGTACGCGCGCGCCGCAGGCGGCGGAGATGTCGTAGGCCAGGCGGCGATGGGTGTTGATCGAGCCGATCGCATAGCCGCCGCCATGGAGGTAGAGCACGGCGCGGTCGCCGTCGAAGCCCGGCGCTCCGACCCACTCGGCGGGCACGCCGCCGGCATCGACTTTTTCGCACTTGGCGTCGGGCGCGCCGCCCAGCACGACCGCGAGTTTCTCGTAGCGCGCCCGCGACTGTCCGACGTCCGGCGTCTCCGGCGTCGGCCGCGAGCGCAGCAGGGTGATCAGGCTGTCGAGCTGGGCAACGGTCATTGCAATTCCTCCCGGTGTTGGTTGCCAGCGTAGCGCGCTGGGGGCGCGCAACTCCAGTTGCGCGATCATGGCCTTCCGTAGCGCGATCCATTTGAACATGACAAAGACGCGCCACTGGAGTGGCGCGCCACCGGCAATTAAGACCATGTTCCGAGGAATC
>CAZHQA010000372.1:0-4255 GCA_964533955.1 uncultured Reyranella sp.
TTGCAAGCCCCCGCTGGCCCACAGCCGGCCCGCCGGGAACCGCTGCGCGACTAGAGCCCGAGAACCGCCTTGGCGATGATGTTTCGCTGGATCTCGTTCGAGCCTGCATAGATCGTCGAGGCTCGGTTGTTGAAGTAGAGCGGCACGGCAGTGACGCCATGGTCCGGCGTGACGGTCGGCTGGTTGTGGCCGAGCAACCTTGCCTCCGGCTCGAATGGGGCGGCGTACCAGCCGAGCGCCTGCACCCCGAGATGATCGATCGCCTGCAGGGTCTCGCTGCCCCTGACCTTCATCAGCGACGAGATAGCCCCCGGATTGCGGCCGCGGCTCAGGTCGGACAGGACCTGCATCTCGATCATCTCCAGGCCCTCGATGGCGATCTCCGCCTCGGCCAGCCGCTCGGCGAAGTTGCCATCGTCGACCAGCCGGCCCGAGCCGTCGGCCGCCTCTTCCCTGGCGATCCGGCGAACGTCGTCCAGGCGTGCGTGCAGGTTGGGGGTGTAGGCATCGCCGCCGCGCTCGAACTCGAGCAGGTACTTGGCCACCGTCCAGCCGGTATTCTCCGGCCCGATCCGGTTGGCCACGGGTGTGCGCACATTGTCGAAGAACACCTGGTTGACCTCGTGGTCGCCGGCCAGGGTGACGATCGGTTTCACCGTCAGGCCGGGCGTGTCCATCGAATCGATCAGCACGAACGAGATGCCATCCTGCGGCTTGCCGTCAGCCGATGTGCGGACCAGGCAGAACATGCGGTTGGCGACATGCGCACCGGTCGTCCAGATCTTGGTGCCGTTGATGACATAGTCGTCGCCGTCCCGCTCGGCACGCGTCTTCAGGCTGGCGAGGTCCGAGCCCGACCCCGGCTCGGAATAGCCTTGGCAGAACACGGAATCGCCCGAAACGATGTCCGGCAGGTACTTGGCCTTCTGCTCGGGCGTGCCGAATTTCATGATCACCGGGCCGACCATGCGAACGCCCATGGTGAAGATGCGTGGCGCGTCGGCCGTCGTGCATTCGCGCGCAAAGATATAGCGCTGGGTGGCGGTCCAGCCGGTGCCGCCGTGTTCCTTTGGCCAGCTCGGTGCCGACCAGCCCTTCTTGGCCAGCACCTTGTGCCAACGCTGGCCGGCGTCGAATTCGGCGAACACGCCGCCGGTCTTCCGGCCGGCCTCGCGCAGATCGTCTGTGAGATTCTCGTCGAGGAAGCGGCGCACCTCGGTGCGGAACGCTTCGTCCTGCGGACTAAGGCTCAAATCCAAGGCGTCCTCCGACAGTCGTTGTGAAGAGGCTACCTGTGCCGAGCAGCAGCCGTCCATCATCGCCCGTCAGCGTCTGGTCGTGGCTTCCGCCGGGCGGTATGCTTTTTGCCTGCAGCACTTTACGTCCGGCTCGAAGCAGCCGGATGGAATGTCGGCAGCCGACGCGGAGATCCAGATGCGCTCTCTCGCTTGCCTGTTCGCCCTGCTCGTCGCAGCGCTGCCCGCGCTCGCGCAGGACAAAAAGGAAGTCGACCTGTCGCTGGCGATGGCCATCGACATTTCGGGCAGCATCGATCCCGACGAGGCCAAGTTGCAGCGTGAAGGCTACGTCCAGGCCTTCCGCGACCCGGTGATCGTCAGGGCGATCCTCGGCGGCCCCAACGGCCGCATCGCCGTCGCCTACTACGAATGGTCGGATTCGTGGATGCAGAAGCTCCTGGTCGATTGGACGCTGCTCGACAGCGAGGCGGCCATCGCGGCGTTCGCCAATCGTCTGGCCGAGCTGCCGATTTCCATCGCGCGTCGGACGTCGATCAGCGGCGCCATCCGTTATGCCATCCCGTTGTTCGGCAGGAGCCCCTACGAGCCTGCCCGCAAGGTGCTCGACATTTCGGGCGATGGCTCGAACAATGACGGCGGATTGGTCACCGACATGCGCTACGAGGCGCTGAGGGAGCGCATCGTCATCAACGGCCTGCCGATCATGAACGACCGGCCCAATCCTTTCGGCTTTCCCAACGAGACCGATCTCGACAAATACTATTTGCACTGCGTCACCGGTGGGCCGCGCTCCTTCGTCGAGGTGGCCAGCAACTTCGAGGACTTTCCCCGCGCCGTTCGAAAGAAACTCCTCCAGGAGGTGGCCGAACGGGGACCGCGCAGCGACTTCGATATCGGCGCCGTGCGGCTCGAGGAGGGCATACAGCTTGCCCAAAGCGGGCGTCCGCGCCGGGTCCGTGACGACGACGACTACACCAAGTTCGTCAAGCCGGAATACGAGCTTGGCTGCGATGTCGGCGAGCGGCGCAGCCGTGAGTTCTGGCAGCGCCGCTTCGGCGTGACGCCGGACTGAGCCTTCACGCCGCTGCAACATCGCCTTCCTACAGTTGCGGTGCGGCGACTGATTTGCAGTCGCTGCGCAACGGATGGAGCGCATCATGTCCAACGACAAGATCGTCGAGCATCACAACGCCGCGGCCGAGCACCATGAGCATGCCGCCAAGCATCATCGCGAAGCGGCCAAGCATCACGAGACGGAGCATCACGAGAAGGCCGCCCATCACGCCCATTCGGCGCACGGCCATTCTGCCCACGCCGCCCATCATGCCGGCGAGGCGAGCAAGCATCACGCCGAGCATCACGGCAAGCACTGAACGTCATGGCTCCTCCCCTTCGCGAACGGCGCGAAGGGGAGAAGTCACAAGAAACCGGGGGAATTACACATGGAATGGTTGTTCGGCAGCGCACTCGGCGTCGGCACGCTGGTGCTGCTGGTCGCGGCGCTCTTTCTCGCCTTGAGCTTCGAGTTCGTTAACGGCTTTCACGATACCGCCAACGCGGTCGCCACCGTCATCTACACCCACACGCTGACACCCACTCAGGCGGTGATCTGGTCGGGCCTGTGGAACTTCCTGGGCGTGCTCACGTCGAGCGGTGCCGTGGCCTTCGGCATCGTCGCCCTCCTGCCGGTCGAGCTGATCCTCGATGTCGGTTCGGGCGCGGGATTCGCCATGGTGTTCGCACTCCTGTTGTCCGCCATCATCTGGAACGTCGGCACCTGGTATCTCGGTCTGCCCGCCTCCAGCTCGCACACACTGATCGGCTCGATCGTCGGCGTCGGCCTGATGAACTCCCTGATCTCGAGCAACCAGCAATTCGGCGAGGGCGTCAATTGGGGCAAAGTGCAGGACACCGCCCTGGCGCTGGTCGTCTCGCCGGTCGTCGGCTTCGTCGCCGCCGCGCTCCTCCTGCTGGTGGCCAAGGCCGTCATCACCAATCCCGCGCTTTACCAGGCGCCCGAGGGCAAGTCGCCGCCGCCGATGTGGATCCGCGCCATCCTGGTGCTGACCTGCACCGGCGTCAGCTTCGCGCACGGCTCGAACGACGGGCAGAAGGGCATGGGCCTGATCATGCTGATTCTGATCGGCCTGGTGCCGGCGACCTATGCGCTCAACCTCGCCAGCTCCAGCACGCAGCTGCAGTCGATCGCCGCCGCCTCGCAGGCCGCTTCGCCGGTGCTCGGCCCGTCGCCCTCGTCCGGCGATTCGATGGCCAACGCCGTCGCCGATGCCGAACTGTCACGCTTCCTGACCAGCGGCAAGCCGACGCCGCAGACGATGTCGGCGCTGGCGCTCAAGAACAGCGCCCTTGCCGCCACTCTCGGCAAGATCAAGTCGATCAGCGAATTGCCGACCGACGGCCGCTCGCGCCTGCGCCGCGACGTCTATCTTGTCGAGGAAGGCATCGGCAAGCTGATCAAGGCGGGTTCCGTTCCAGATCCCAAGAATCGAGCCATCCTGGTCAAGCTCCGGAGCGAATTGCAGTCGCTCACCGACTTCATACCGCTCTGGGTCAAAATCGCGGTCGCGATCGCGCTGGGACTCGGCACCACCATCGGCTGGAAGCGCATCGTCGTCACCGTCGGCGAGAAGATCGGCAAGTCGCACCTCACCTACGCCCAGGGCGCGTCGGCCGAACTGGTCGCCATGACGACCATCGGCGCGGCCGACGTCTTCGGCCTGCCGGTCAGCACGACACACATCCTGTCCTCGGGAATCGCCGGCACCATGGCGGCCAATCGCTCGGGCCTGCAGAAGGAAACGCTGCGCAACATCCTGCTGGCCTGGGTATTCACCCTGCCGGCCTGCGTGATCCTGGGTTCGGTGCTTTTCGCCGCCGGCCTGTTCGTGGTGCTGCGGATCTTCTGACTGGAGCGTGGGGGGGGCGGGCCGCCCGGCCCCCCCCCCAAAGGCCCACGCGCCCCCGCCACCGGGGGC
>CAZHQA010000373.1:0-4255 GCA_964533955.1 uncultured Reyranella sp.
AGCCTTCGAGGGCGGCTGGTTCCATTCGGGCGATCTCGGCGTGCTGCACGACGACGGCTACATCGAACTGCGCGACCGCTCCAAGGACATCATCATCTCGGGCGGCGAGAATATCTCGACCATCGAGGTCGAGGGCGTGATCATCAAGCACCCGGCGGTGGCCAACGTCGCGGTGGTCGCCAAGCCCGACGAGAGATGGGGCGAAACGCCCTGCGCCTTCGTCGTGCTGAAACCCGGTGCGGAGGCCACCATCGACGAGATCGTGGCCCACTGCCGCCGGAACCTCGCAAGCTACAAATGCCCGCGTCACGTGGTGTTTCGCGAGCTTCCCATGACCTCGACCGGCAAGGTGCAGAAATTCGTGCTGCGCGAGTGGGCGAAGGCGGTTTGAGCGTGCTTCCCCGTGGCGGAAGCCGACGGCGGGAAAGAAACCCGATCATCGCGCCGCCATATTCGGCCGGCTAATCTCTTGGCCTGATGGCCGGCGACTCCACCCTGATCGTCACCACGCGCGCCGGCGTTCGCCCGCTCGGCGTGCGCGGCGAGCCGCTGCACAACGCGGCCGACCAGCTGCGCCGCGTCGTGCGCCGCCGCCTCGGCGACCAGGCGGCAGACCTGCTGGCCGATCCGCAACTGCACGAGGACGGCAAGGCGATCGACTGGTACGCGGCCTGGCCCGGCGAGGTGAAGCGCGTCGCCGATCTCGAGCCGGCGCGGCGCGCGGCGCTGCTTGCCCAGGTCGACGTCATGCTGGGCGACATCGGCAAGCTCGGCGAGACGCTGGCCCAGGCCAGCAGCCGGACGGGTGGCGCCGACGATTCGGGCGTGGTCGGCCGATCCCTGCAGCTGGCGGCGCAACATCCCGCCGAATCCTTTGTCTACCTGATCGGCGAGCGGCCGGTCGTGGTGTGCTGGGGCTACGAGAAGGAAGCGGCCAGCGCACTCCTGACGCCCAACCTGCCGAGCGTTCCCGCACCGCCGCCCGTGCCGGCGCGTGTGCCGGTGCTCGGGGCGGCTGGGGCGTTGCCGGTGACGGCCCTGCGCACGGCCAACGGCGGGATTCCCTGGCTGCGCACGCTCCTTGCCGCGCTGCCCTTGCTGCTGCTGCTGTTGGCCGGCGCCTGGCTGCTGCGCAGCTTGCTGCCCGACGATCCCGCCCTCACGCTCGCCACCCGCGAGGGCCCGCCGGCGCCGGCAGCGCCCGCTGCTCCGCCCGATCCGAGGCCGGCAATGAAGGCCTCGCTCAATTCGGAAGAAAGCCGGGCGCAGGCGTTGCGCACCGAACTGGCGGCGATCGAAGCCGAACTCAAGAAGCGCATTGCCGGCTGCAAGCCACCTGAACCGCCGCCCGCACCCAAGCCGCCACAAGTCGCGACCGCACCGCCGACACCGCCGCCGCCCGCGCCACCACAGGCGCCCAACGACGGCCGGCTGCGCCTGCCGCCCGCGCCAACCAACGATTACTCGTTCATGCAAGGCTGCTGGCGCACCGACCCGTTTCGCCACGAGACCTCGCAGAGCCAGGCGGGCGTCTCGTCCTACTGCTTCAATTCATCCGGCTCCGGCCAGCTCGAATGGCGGCGCGGCCGCACGGCCTGCCGCACGCAGGCCCAGGCGCACTTCGAAGGGTCGACGCTGCGGCTGCGCGACTCCGACACGACCTGCAATGACGGCTCTCACTGGTACGCCGACCAGCTCGTCTGTCGGCGCGGCGCCGACAATGTCGCCCAATGCAGCGGCACGTCGCGCGGCGCCTTTGGCCCGACATCTTGGCAGGTCAATCTCCACAAGATAAATTAGAGGCTCGTGCGGACCACGCGCCTCCGGCCCGCCCATGGTCCATGAGCGCGCTCGATGCGCGCGGTCCGATGAGTCCCTGGTGGGGCTAGTGTGCTGGCGCTCGCGCGCTCAGTCGGGTGATCTCGTCCTTGATCTGAAGTTTGCGCTTCTTGAGGCTGCAGATCGTGTCGTCATCGGGCTGCGGCCGGGCAGTTTCTTCGACAATCGCATGCTCGAGCGATGCATGCTTGGCCTTCAACGCTTCGATGTGGTCCACAGTGCTCATAGATGACCTCCGAGCTGGGTGCGAACTGGCAAAACTCTGACTCCTCGACTGGCCTGAGTCACGTTGAATCGGGTGCCTCGCGTGCCTGTGCATAAGTCGGGTAGGATGGTCAGGATGACTGACCCTTCGCGTTCGCCAGATCGGCCTCCAGTTCGGCTCATTGTGGGAATATCTGGCGCTTCCGGCGTCATCTATGGCGTGCGCCTGTTGCAGGCGCTCAAGGCGCTGCCTGTGGAAACCCACCTCGTCATGACGCGAACCGCCGAAGTGACCCTGGCGCATGAGACGCAGATGAAGGTCGCCGACGTGCGGCGGCTCGCGGATGTGGCATATCCGATCGACGATCTCGCGGCGGCGATCTCGAGCGGGTCGTTCCAAACAATCGGCATGATCGTGGCCCCCTGCTCCATGCGCAGCCTCGGCGAAATCGCCCACGGCATCTCCAGCAACCTGCTGACGCGAGCCGCCGACGTCGTACTCAAGGAACGCCGTCGCCTGGTTCTAGTTGCCCGGGAGACACCGCTTCATGCGGTTCATCTTCGCAACCTGCTGACGGTGTCGGAGCTCGGCGCGATCGTGGCGCCGCCGATGCCCGCCTTCTACAACAAGCCAAAGACACTGGACGACGTCATCGATCACACGGTGGGGCGCGTGCTCGACCTGTTCGACCTCGACACCGGCAAGGTCAAGCGCTGGAAGTGAGAGACATGGCACGCAAGGTCTGGATCGAAGTGGCGCTGAACGGGGCGTGGGGCCGTGACGTGCAGCCCGGCATTCCGGCGACGGTGCAAGCGATCGTTGCGGAGGGCATCGCCTGCGCCAAGGCCGGCGCGGCGATCACCATACCCACGCCTATGCCAACGGCTCCTCCCAGACCTTCGACTGGCAGGTCTATGCCCGCATCATCGAAGGCATCCGTACGGCGGTAGATGTGCCGGTCTACCCGTCCTACCCCGCTGTTCCCGACCGCGGCGCCGGTCTCGATCCGGCGGTTCGCTTTGCCCATCTCGCGGCGCTGGCCGAGCGCGGCCTGCTCGACTTCGCGGTGATCGACCCGGGAAGCGTCAATTTCACCACGACGACCGTCAAGCCGGAGGCCAGGCCCGCCTTCACCTATCTCAATCCCGAGGCGCATGTTCGCTACGCTCTCGACCTCGCCAGGCAGCAAGGCCTGCATCCTGCCTTCGCAATCTACGAGCCGGGCTTCACCCGGGCCGGTGCGGCGCTGGCCAAGGCGGCCGGGGTCAAGGTTCCAATCTACCGCTTCATGTTCTCCGAGAAGTTCGCGTTCGGCTTTCCGCCCAAGCCTTATGCGCTCACCGCCCACCTCGAACTGCTGCAGGAAGCGGCGCCTGGCGCCCCCTGGATGATCGCGGCCCTTGCTGCCGACGTGCGGCCCCTGATCGCCGAGACGGTTGTGCGGGGCGGCCACATCCGGGTCGGCCTCGAGGATGCACCGCTCGGCACGCCAATCGACAACCTGGCCTGGGTCGAGGACGCCGTCCGCCTGGTACGCGCCGCCGGTGCCGAGCCCGCCACGGGAGACGACGTGCGCCGCGGGCTCGCCGCGGCGTGAGCCTGACGCCCGGCTTTAGGTTGGCACCACCGCGGCCACTTCGGCCGGACTGAGCGCGGGAAACGTCGCCTGCATGAGCGCGGCAACGGCCGCGCGATCCTTGGCGTCAGGCACCACACCCAGGCACACGGCATAGACGCCGAGATTGCCGACCGCCGAGCGCAGACGCTTCTCGATCGGCCGGTCGCGATCGGCGGGCGGCGTATACAGGCTGGCAAGCTTCAGCTGCTCGGCATGCTCGGCGGCGAGTTCCGCTTCGGCAACCCGCCGGCGGGCGGCCTCGACGGTCTCGGGAAGGGCCTCCGTCCATGGCTTGTCCTTGAGCAGCTGTCGCACCCGGCGCAGGGGCCGCACGATCTCTGCCTGCCAGACGTCCGTCACCTTGAGGATGGCGCGCAATCGGTCGGCCGTAAGCGTCGACCGGCCCGAGGCACCGAGCCAGCAACAGAACAGCAATATGTTGACGTCGCAGCCGCGCCGCTCCTGCAAGTCGAGGCAAGCGGCGGCAACCCCCTCCCCGGCATAGATCTCCAGAGAGAAGTTCCAGAACGGGTGAGGCAGAAAGTCGGACATGCTTCCCTTCGGGCGCCCGAAGGGGTACACGGCGCAAAGCG
>CAZHQA010000374.1:0-4222 GCA_964533955.1 uncultured Reyranella sp.
AGAAGGTGCCGCAGCTCTACGTCGCGACCGGCGCCTCGAAGTGGGGCGATCCCAAGAACTTCCCTTGGACCATGGGCTTCCAGCCCGACTACCACACCGAGGCGGTGATCTACGCCAAACACGCCCTGGCCAATGTCAAGGACGCCAGGATCGGCGTGCTGTCGCAGAACGACGACTATGGCCGTGACTACCTGGGCGGGCTGAAGGATGGCCTCGGCAAGGACGTGGGCCGCATCGTCGCATCGGTGACCTTCGAGGCGACCGACCCGACAGTCGACAGCCAGATCATCCAGCTCAAGGATTCCGGCGCCAACGTGTTCATGAACTATGCCGGACCGAAGGCGGCGGCGCAGGGCATCCGCAAGATGGCCGACATCAGCTGGAAACCGGCCGCGCACTACCTGAACAACGTCTCCGTTTCGGTGGCGGCCGTCATGAAGCCGGCCGGCTTCGAGAACGCCCAGGGCATCATCACCGCGTCCTACCTGATGGACGCCACCGACAAGCAGTGGGACGACAACGCGGAGATGAAGACCTGGCGCGCCTGGATGGACAAGTACATGCCGCAGGCCAACAAGGCCGACGCCAACCATATCTATGGCTACGCTGTCTCCTATCTGATGACCGAGGCGCTGAAGCGCTGCGGCGATGATCTCACCCGCACCAACCTGATGAAGCAGGCCGCGTCGTTCCAGAAGTTCCGCGTGCCGCTGCTGCTGCCGGGCATCCTGATCAACACCAGCCCGACGGACTTCTATCCGATCCAAGCGGTCCAGCTGCAGCGCTTCAAGGGCGAGACGTGGGAGCTGTTCGGCGACATCATGCACGCCGAAAGCAGCTAGCGGGGCGGCGTTCGCTAGGGGCGCGCCCGCAACCTCACTCCGCGGCTTTGGCCTTGGTCTCTGCTCCCCACGACTTCACCACCGGCAGCACTTCCTTGGCGAAGAGCTTCAGGCCGCGCTCGCTCACCTCGTAGGGCGTGCCGCCAAACCGGAAGGCGACGTTCATTTCGAAGTCTCCCAACAACTTCCGGCGCGCCTCGAGCCCGCGCAGGATCTTCTCGGGTGTGCCCCAACTCGCCGCCTGCATGAAACCCGCGACCGCGCCCTCCAGGCCGCCCTTGCGGGCGATCTCGGCCTTCTGCTGGTAAGCATCGTAGCCCTTCACCGTCTTGAAGTGCTCGCCGAGGAATTCGTAGTGGTAGAAATTGCTCTCGACGAACTTGCCCTGGTAGCGGCGGGCCTCGTCCTCGAGGGTCGAGGTGTCGGTGCCGCAGACGCAGAACTCGGTCAGCATCACGCGGGGCGGCTCGCTGCCGTGGTACTTGCGATGCAGTTCCCGCCCCTTCTCGATCATCGGCGCACGCATTTCCCACGGCCGGTCGGCGAACATCACCTGATGGGCACCGAGTTTGGCCGCCGAGTCGATCGAATCCTCGCTCGAGGCGACGGCGTAGATGCGGCCGTCGAAGCTGTACTTCGGCCGCGGCCGGAGCTCGACGCGGGGCTGCTTGTAGTGGAGCCCGCTGCCTTCCATGAAGCCACTGCGCAGGGCTTCGACGATCATCGGCGCCGCCTCGTCGAAGCGTGCGCGGGATTCGTCCATGCTGATGCGGAACGCCGAGAACTCGCGCCGCGCCAGTCCGCGGCCCAGGCCCAGGCGAAGCCGCCCCCCGCTCACCATGTCGAGCACGGCTGCGTTCTCGGCGACACGCAGCGGATCGTGCCACGGCACGATGACCGCCGCGGTGCCGAGATCGATGCCTGAGCAGAGCGCAGCCAGGTGCATCATCAGGGCAAGGTTGTCGGGCACAAAGGAATAGTCGTTGAAGTGATGCTCGGCAGACCACAGGCAGTCGAAGCCCGAGTCGGCGGCGATGCGGGCAAGCCGGATCTCCTCGTCCCATACGCGGTCGTCGGAGCAGTTCTCCCAGCCATAGCTGGCGAACACCATCATCATGCCGACTTCCATGGGACCCTCCCTACTCGGCAGCTTGTTTTTGCTGCGCCTGGCGCTGCATCTGCAGCACCTGTTCCCAGCCGCGGTAGCCGGTAAAATTGTCCTTGTCGAAGAACAGCACCGGTCCATCGCAGAAGAAGAGATATTCGGTGTCCTCCAGCGCTTCGGTGGCGCCGTGCACCATGCCGTTCGCCTCGTGCAGGAAATCTCCGGGACCATATTCCGTGG
Organism: uncultured Reyranella sp.; assembly: GCA_964533955.1. Classification (GTDB taxonomy): domain Bacteria; phylum Pseudomonadota; class Alphaproteobacteria; order Reyranellales; family Reyranellaceae; genus Reyranella. The sequence goes on from CAZHQA010000374.1 coordinate 2,188, forward strand.
TGCGCACCTTGAGCCTGCCCTTGAGCACGAATGCAAACGCGGCGCTCAGATGCTTGTGCGGCGGAGCGACGTAGCCCTTGTTCCATTTCAGCAGCACCGCCCAGCGGCCCGACTCCTGGCCGACCCACAGCACCTTGGTCCAGGCCATGCCCGGTTTGGTCTCGATCCAGGGGATGTCGGCCGAACGCGTGATGGAATCGGCCAGTTCGTTGTTCACGGAACGGATGTCCTGGGGCAGCGCCATGGCGATCCTCCTTCTGGCTCTTTGCAGCGATGCTACGGACCTGCGGGACCGAGGGGAAGTGGCCATGCAGCGCGCTGCGAAAGAGCCCGTCCACCCGAGGCACTTCGCCGACGCGATTGCGCCGGATTGTAAAAGCCGTCAGTTTTGACCCGAGAATGAGTGCCTCTGCTTCTCCGCCGGGCAGCGAGTTGCGCGCCATCGTGGCTCCGTATACCCGCGCCGATCGCCGCCGAAGCTTTTTCCAGCTCGCCACGTCCCTCAGTCTCTTCATCGCGGTCTGTGCCGCAGCCTACGCGGTGTATCCGACATCCTGGCTCCTCTCGCTGGCCCTTGCCGTGCCGGCCGGTGGGCTGCTGCTACGGCTTTTCTCCATCCAGCACGACTGCACGCACGGCTCGTTCTTCGCCTCGCGCCGCGCCAACGTCTGGGCAGGCCGGCTATGCAGCCTGCTGACGGTCACGCCCTTTCTCGGCTGGAGCCGTCTTCACTTGTTGCACCACGCCCAGTGGAACGACCTGCAGCGCGGCGACCTAGCCGACATCTTCTCGGCCTGCCTGACGGTGCGCGAGTACCGCGCGCTGCCGCGCGGCCGGCGCCTGCTCTATCGCCTGCCGCGCCATCCGCTGATGTCCATCGTCCTGCTGCCGCCGCTGATCTTCGCGCTGATCCTGCGGCTGCCCCTCGACACGCCACGCAGCCTGGTGAACGAACATCGCTCGTTCCACCTGACCAATCTCGCGCTGGCCGGCCTGTACGGCGCGCTCGCCCTGGTGCTTGGCTGGGAGCCCGTGCTGGTGGTGCAGCTGCCCGCAGTGGCGATCGCCTCTATCTTCGGCTGCTGGGTGCTTACCGTTCATCATCACTTCGACAGGGCGTGCTGGCGGCCGCCCGAGACCTGGGACTATGTCGAGGCATCCCTCGCCGGCTCGTCATGGCTGGCCGCGCCGAAGATCGTGCATTGGCTGACCGGAAACCTCGCCATCCATCACGTCCATCATCTCAACACCCGGATTCCCAACTATCACCTGGCCGAGGCGAGTACCGCGCTGCAGGCGCGCTGGCCGACCGAGCAGGTCAGCCTCAAGAGTGCCCTCGCCGCTCCATGGCTGACGCTGTGGGACGAGGAGGCCGGTCGCCTCGTGGGGTTCCGGCAAGCCTGAGATCTCACGCCCTGGTCGCGAGCGCGCGGTTCTCCAGCCGGCTCAACAGGCGGACCATCGGCCACAGGATCAGGAAGTAGATCACCGCTGCCATGACGATCGGCGTGGGATTGTACGTCACGCTCTGGGCCTGCCGCGCCTGGAACAGCAGTTCCGGAACCGCCACGACGCTGCCGAGCGAGGTGAGTTTCACCACTTCCAGGGTGTTGGACAGCAGGTCCGGCAGCACGTTGCGCACGGCCTGGGGCAGCACGATGTAGACCATGGCCTGCAGCCTGCTCAGCCCGGTCGAGCGCGCGGCCTCGACCTGGCCGTGCGGGATCGACTCGATGCCGGCCCGCAGGATCTCGCCGTAATAGGCACCGGTGTTGAGGAGGAAGGCGATCGCCACGCAGGCGAAGCCGCCCAGCTCCAGCCCGGCGAACGGCAGGCCGGCGAACAGCAGCACCAAAAGCACAAGCGGCGGGAAGGCGCGGAAGAAATCGACCCAGGCCATCAGCGGCCAGCGGATCAGCGGACTCCTGGCATGCGCCAGCAGCGCCAGCACCAGGCCGCCCAGGAAGCCGAGCGGCACCACCATCAGCGACAGCAGCACGGTGTTGAGCAGGCCCGCCAGCACGATCGGCAGCGC
>CAZHQA010000375.1:0-4168 GCA_964533955.1 uncultured Reyranella sp.
AAATGTCGAGCCTTTGGCGCGGCAACGGGCCGTAGGCGATGTCGGCTGTGCGCATGAAGCCCTGGCGCGGCACCGTGGTGTTGAGGAGCGACGCCGGTGAGCAACCGTCGAGCAACGCCGCAATACCCCCAATGAGACCGCGACGGGCCATGTTCATCGCTGGGCGATGTCGCGCACCTGTTCGGCTAACGCCAGCGAGGCGGTCAGGCCGGGCGATTCGATGCCAAAAAGGTTGATGAGGCCAGGCACGCCATGCTGGGCCGCTTCCTGGATCGTGAAATCCTGCGCTGGGGCGCCGGGTGGGACGATCTTGGGCCGGATGCCGGCATAGCCGGGCTGCAGGGCGCCGTCCTTGAGGCCCGGCCAGTATTTGCGCACGGCGGCATAGAAATTGTCGGCGCGGTGGGGGTCGACCGTGTAGTCGATGCTCGGTATCCATTCGACGTCTGGGCCGAACTTCGCCTGGCCGCCGAGATCGACGGTGATGTGCACACCGAGGCCACCCGGAACCGGCACCGGATAGATCAGGCGTGAAAAAGGGGAGCGTCCGGCCAAGGTGAAATAGTTTCCTTTGGCGTAATACGCGGTCGGTATCCGGTCGGATGGCATGCCGGCGATCTTTTGCGCGAGCCCGGGTGCATGCAGGCCGGCAGAGTTGACCAGCAGCCGCGTGCGCAAGGTCATCGGCTCGGCGCCGCCAACCTCGATCTCGATGCCGTCTTCGGTTGCACGGCCCCCCTGCACCGGGCTGTGGAAGGCGAGCATGGCACCGTGCTCCTCGGCGTCGCCTTGCAGCGCCAGCATGTAGCTATGGCTGTCGACGATTCCGGTAGCGGGTGAAAGCAGGGCGGCGGTGCAATGCAGGTTGGGCTCGAGTTGGGTGGCGGCATTGCCGCTCAGGAGCTGCATGCCTTCCACGCCGTTGGCCTCGGCGCGGCCCTTGATCGCCTGCAGCATCTCGCTCTCGGCGGCGTTGGTGGCCACAATCAGCTTGCCGCAATTGCGGTGCGGCACACCATGCTCGGCGCAGTAGGCGTAGAGCTTGCGCCTTCCCTCGACGCAGGTGCGCGCCATCAGGCTGCCCTTGGGATAGTAGATGCCGGCGTGAATGACCTCCGAATTGCGCGAGCTGGTCTCGGTGCCGATGCCCTCGGCAGCCTCGAGGACGATGACCTCACGGCCGGCAAGGGCAAGGGCGCGGGCCACGGCGAGGCCCACGACGCCTGCACCGACCACGACGCAATCGACGGTTTCCATGAGCGCATGCTACTAGACCGGCGTGCTTGAGGTCACAACAAGATGAGGGGCGCATTGGTCACGGGCGCGGGCATGCGCATCGGCCGTGCGTTCGCCCTGGCTCTGGCCGCTGACGGCTTCTTCGTGTTCGTTCATCATAACCGTTCGGCCGCGGCGGCGCGCGAGACCGTGTCGTCGATCGTTGCCGCCGGCGGCAAGGCCAAGGCCGTGAAGGCCGATCTTTCTTCCGCCAAGCAGGCTGAAGCGCTCGTGGGTCGATGCCAGGCGAAAGCCGTGCACCTTGCTTGCCTGGTCAACAGCGCCTCGCTGTTCGAGCTCGATCGCGCGCCAATGGCCACGGCCGCGGGCTTCGACCGCCACATGGCGGTCAACCTGCGCGCGCCGCTGCTCTTGTCGCAGGCCCTGGCGCGACAGCTTCCCGAGAAGGAGACGGGCCTGATCGTGAACGTGCTCGATCAGAAGCTGTTCAACCTAAATCCGGACTTCCTCACCTATACGCTCAGCAAGATTGGCTTGCAGGGCCTCACGACCTTGCTGGCTCAATCCTTCGCGCCACGCCTGCGGGTGGCCGGCATTGCCCCTGGCCTCACTTTGCGCAGCGGCAGCCAGACGGATGCACGCTTCGCCAAGGAGCACCAGGAGAATCCGCTGGGCATTGGGGTTACCACGGAAGATCTCGTGCGCGCCTTGCGTTTCGTGGTGGCGACGCCGACCTACACCGGCGACGTGCTGATCGTCGACAGCGGCGAGCACTTGACCGGCCGCCCCCGTGACATCGCCTTTCACAAGAAGAAATGAAATGGCCCAGCATTCGGATCGCCGCATCTTCATCCGCGACTTCAGGCTGCAGGTCTCGATCGGCATCCACGACTTCGAGAAGGAGGCGCCGCAGACCGTGGTGGTCAACGTCGATCTCCGGCTGGCGCCGCCCGGGCAGGCGCACAACGACCGGATTGCCAACGTGCTGAACTACGACACCGTGCATGACGGGATCGTGGCGCTGGCCAAGAGCCGGCACTTCAACCTGCAGGAGACGCTGGTCGAGGCGATCCTCGATCTCTGCCTGCTCCAGCCGGGCGTGGTCGAGGCGCGCGTCTCGACCGAGAAGCCCGACGTCTACAAGGATTGCCGTGTCGGCTACGAGGCCACCCGTCGCCGTAGCGTCTGATGACCGGGCAAGCCCGCCATCTGGCCGGCGCCTTCGCCGCCATGGTGTTCGTCGGCGCAAGCTGGGGCGCCAACGTACCCGTCACCAAGGTGATGCTGCTGCATTTCGACCTGATCCCGATGGCCGCCTTGCGCACTGTTGCGGCGTCGGCGTCGCTCGCCGTCATGCTCTGGATCGTCGAGGGCGGACAGGCGCTGCGCATCGACCTGGCATTCGGTCGATTTCTGGCCCTGGGCTTCATCCAGGCTGCATTCTTCGCTGTCTATGCCCTCGGCCTCTATTGGAGCAATCCGATCACCGCCGCCGCCATCCAGGTCGCGGGTCCTCTGGTTTCCGCCGTGACGGTGCGGCTCGCTGTCGGCCAACGGTTCGACCCGGGCTTCGGTACCGCCCTTGCAATCACCCTGGCCGGTGGGGCGATCCTGTCCTCCAGCAGTCTGTTCGGCAGCGGCAGCGTCACCTTCGGCGGCGGCGAGGTTGTCGTCCTGCTGTCCAATGTGCTGTGGACGCTCTACAGCCTCAAGGCGCAGGCTTGGTTCGACCGCGCCAGCCAGCTCCATCGCGCCTACGTCGCCTCGCTGTCCGGCATGGGCTGGCTGATCGCCTGCAGCCTCGTGCTGATCGCGCTTGGCAGGTCGCGCACGCCGTTTGAGGTGCACGATGGCTGGCTGTGGACCCAGCTCATCGTGGTTGCGATTCTGGCGAGCGGCATCGGCAGCTATTGCTGGAACATCGGCGCCAATCGGCTGGGCGTCGCGGTGGCCTCGCTATGGGTCAATCTCGTGCCGTTTTTTGCCGTATTGTGGTCCATGACCTATGGCTTCATGCCCAATGGCTACCAGATCGCCGGAGGATTGGTCGCGCTGAGCGGAGTGGTCTACATGCAATTGCGCAAGCTCGCCGTCGGCCAGCCGGCATGACCGATGCCCTGTCTGTCGGCAATTGCCGCTGGATCGAGGTACCTGGCGCTGCCGATTCGCGCGGCCAGGTGAACTTCCTTGAGCTGGGTAAGAGCCTGGCTTTCCAGCCCAAGCGCATGTTCTGGTTGCGCCATGTCGCGCCCGGGCAATGGCGAGGCCGGCATGGTCACCGGCTATCCGAGCTGGTGCTGGTCGCCGTGCATGGTGCGTGCCGCGCCTATCTCGATGACGGCTCGGTCAAGCAGATCGTTGCACTCGACGATCCGGCACGCGCACTCTTTATCGGTCCCTGGGTATGGTACGAGCTGACCGACTTCGCTCCCGGCGCCGTTGTGGTGGTGATCGCCTCGACGCTGCACGACGAAGCGGATTGTCTGCGCGACTACGAGGTCTTCAAACGCGAGGTCGGAGCTCACCGGTGATCCCCTTTCTCGATATGAAGTCGCCCTATACCGAGCTCAAGCCCGAGCTCGATGCCGCCTACCATCGGGTGATGGCTTCAGGCTGGTTCGTCCTTGGCAAGGAGGTCGAGGCGTTCGAGGCGGAGTATGCCGCGTTCTGCGGCGCGCGCCATTGCGTGGGCCTGGGCAACGGGCTCGAGGCCCTGGAGCTTTGCTTGCGCGCCTGGGACATCGGTGCAGGCGACGAGGTGATCGTGCCGTCCAACACCTACATCGCGACCTGGCTCGCGGTGACGGCAGTAGGCGCAACGGTTGTCCCGGTCGAGCCGACACGCGCCGGACCCAACATCGACCCGGAGCGGATTGCGGCCGCCGTCTCAACGCGTACCAAGGCGATCATGCCGGTCCATCTTTACGGCGAG
>CAZHQA010000376.1:0-4142 GCA_964533955.1 uncultured Reyranella sp.
ACCCGCGCGGCCGCCACGCCGGCCTGCCCTGGCCGCAATTCTCGATCCATCGCGGTGAACTGCAGATGATCCTGTTCGAGGCGGCCAAGCGCATGCTGGGCGCGAGCAGGATCCGTCTGGGGCAGCGTCTCGTCGGCTTCGAACAACGCGGCGCCAAGGTCATCGTGCATGTTGGCGCCACTGCGGTCGAAGCGGACATCCTGATCGGCGCCGACGGCATTCATTCGGCGGTGCGCGCGCAGTTCTTTCCCGACGAAGGCCCGCCCAAGTGGCAGGGCATCCTGATGTGGCGCGGCGTCACCGTCGGCAAGCCCTATCTCGGCGGCGCCAGCATGGTGCAGGCAGGCCATCATACGCAGAAATTCGTCTGCTATCCGATCAGTCGTGCCCACGCCGAGCGCGGCGAGGCGTTGATCAACTGGATCTGCGATCTCTACCAGGGCGAGCAGGCTACGCCGCCGCGCGAGGACTGGAACAAGCCGGGCCGGCTCGAGGATTTCCTGCCGCGCTACGCCGGCTGGAATTTCGGCTGGCTCGACGTGCCGGACGTGATCCGCAACGCCCATACAATTCTCGAATTTCCCATGGTCGACCGCGATCCGTTGCCGCGCTGGAGCCATGGCCGCATCACCCTGCTGGGCGATGCGGCGCATCCAATGTATCCCATCGGCTCCAACGGCGCCTCGCAGTCGATCATCGACGGCGAGGCGATCGCCCAGGAATTGTCGGCCGGCGGCGATCCGGAAAAAGCGCTGCAACGTTATGAGGAGCGCCGCCTGCCGCCGATGGCACGCATCGTCGAAAGCAACCGGCGCAAGGGTATCGACGTCATGCTCGATCTCGTCGAAGAGCGGGCGCCGCAGGGCTTCACCGAGCTCGAAGCCGTGCTGCCGGCCGATGAGCTTGAGCGCATCGTCGGCGACTACAAGAAGCTCGCCGCGCAAGACCGCGAGACCTTGATGCGGCTGGCGGGTCACCATTCCTAGAAGGCCGGACAATAAAAAACCGGCCCCTTGAGGGACCGGCCGTGGTAGCGGTTTATACCGGCCATCACATCGCCGGCCGCCACCGATGGAGACTATGGCAGGCAACGATGACAGGATTGTGGCAGTGATCGACCGCCCATGAGCCTCGGCCGAGCCATCGCCACCGTCGGCAGCCTCACACTGCTGAGCCGCATCGTCGGCTTTGGGCGCGATATCGTGCTCTCGGCGGTGCTGGGCTTGGGCCCGGTGGCCGATGCCTTCCTCGTGGCCTTCAAGCTGCCGAACCTGTTCCGCCGGCTGTTCGCCGAAGGTGCGTTTTCGGCGGCGTTCGTGCCGCTGTTCGCCGGCGAATTGCAGGGCGAGGGCCGTGAGGCGGCGCTGGCGTTCGCCCGCCAGGCGCACGCCTGCCTGCTGATGGTGCTGGTGCCGTTCTCCCTGCTGATGGTGCTCGCCATGCCCGCGGTGATCTGGGTGATGGCGCCGGGCTTCACCAGCGAGAAGTCGATCTTCGACCTAGCCGTCTCCTTCGGCCGCATCACATTCCCATATTTGGTGTTCATCTCGCTCGCCTCGCTCTATGGCGGCGTGCTGAACAGCATCGAGCGCTTTGCCGAAGTGGCCTTCACGCCGGTTCTGCTCAACATCGTCATGATCGGTACGGTGCTGGGCCTGACGCCCTTGCTGCCCGACGCGGGCTACGCCGCCTCGATCGGCGTGGCGCTGGCGGGCCTCCTGCAATGGCTGTGGCTGCTGTTCTCCTGCTGGCGCGACGGCGTCGCCATGAAGCTGGTCAGGCCGCGCTACACGAAGAAGGTACGCCAGCTGGTGCGGCTCGCCACGCCGGTGGCGATCGGCGGCGGCGCGCAGCAGATCAGCACGCTGCTCGACGTCGTCTGGGCGTCGATCCTGCCGGCGGGCTCGATCGCCGCACTCTTCTACGCCGACCGCATCGCCCAACTGCCGCTCGGCGTGATCGGCATTGCCATCGGCACCGCGCTGCTGCCGCTGCTCGCCCGCCAGCTGCGCGCCGGCGCGATCGACTCGGCGATGGCCAACCAGAACAGGGCCATCGAGTTCGGCCTGCTGTTCAGCCTGCCCTCGATGGTGGCGCTCTGGCTCCTGGCCGTTCCGATCGTCCGCGTGCTGTTCGAGCATGGCCGCTTCGGGCCCGACGACACGCTGCGCACCGCGGGGGCACTCGCCGCTTACGCCGCCGGTCTGCCCGCGTTCATGCTGGTCAAGGCGCTGACGCCCGGTTTCTTCGCTCGCGAGGATACCAGGACTCCGCTCTACACCGCGATCGCCTCGATCCTCGTCAACGTCGCGCTGAACGCCTTCTTCGTATTCGGCACCTCCCTCGCGCAGGTCGGCATTGCCCTCGCCTCGTCTCTATCGGGCTGGCTGAACGCGCTCTTGCTCGGCGTGATCCTGATGCATCGCGCTCATCTCGTGCCCGACCCGCGCCTGAAGTCGCGGGCGGTACGCATGGCCGGCGCGACGCTGGGCATGGGAGTCGTGCTCTGGTTTGCCTTGCGCGAGCTTGCGCGCCCGCTTGCTCATCCCGATCTCGCGGGCATCGCCGCCCTGTTCGGCCTTTGTGCCCTGGGTGGCATCGCCTATCTGGCGCTCGGCGCGATGTTGGGCGTCGTCAACCTCGCAGAGCTGCGCTTCCTCGTGCGCCGCCAGCCCGGCGTCAGATCAATCGACCCAGGCGAACCACAGTGACCCCGGGCCTGAGCGGCCGGCTGGACGACGGCATCACCAGCACGCAATTGTCGTAGGGCGTCGTCACCGCCTCGCCCTCGTCGTGGCCCAGCACGGTGCCCGCCTTGGCGATCACTTCCTGGCCCTCGAACTTTCGCATCGGCTTGAAGTTGCCGCGCTTGGTGGCGATCGCATGCGTCACCTCGACGACGCGCTGGCGGGCCGGCGTCGGCTGCTTCCAGTCCTGCGGCAGATCCGACGGCTCCACGATCCCGGCCTCGATCAGGAAGCGCCAGGTGACGTCCTTGGCAACCGCGACCGACGAGGCCCGCCAATGCTGGCCAGTCTCGATCAGCAGCGCGTTCTTGTGGCTCTTGGCATCGCCGAAGGCGCCGTAGTCGCGCATGCGCATGCCGGCGGCGTGACCGGCGTCGGCAATGATGTCGACCGGTGTCCCGATCTTCCTGGCGAAGGCCACACCCTTGGCCAGCGGGCCGGCCAGCATCAACGGCACGCCTTCGTCGTGCATGGAATGAAGGTCGAGCAGCAGGTCGGAGCGTTCGACAAAGGGCTTCACGACCTGCGCCCGCCTGGTCTCGACCGTGGTCGCCGGCTGGTCGAGCCTGCCCCAGGTGCGGTTGAAATCCTCGTCCACCATGCGCGACTTGAACGGCGTGCGGGGATCGAAGCTGTGATAGGCCTCGATGTTGTTGAACGAGAAGATCAGCGTGCCCTTGCGCGGCCGCAGCCCCCTCTCGAGCAAAGCATCGACCACGACCGCGCCCGACACCTCATTGCCGTGCGTCAGCGAAGCCACCATGACCGTCGGCCCGGGCTTGCCGCTCTCGAAGATGTGAATGTAGGGCGCGGCGCCCTTCTCCCATCTGCGCAACTCGGGAAAGGCAAACTCGATCGGCGGATTGTCGGACATGCAACCTCCAGCGCCCCATATAGCGATAGCGGGAGGTCCTTGGGAATACCGAGCGGCCGCACCCCCGATGTCCTCGCCCATCATGCCGACGGCACCCTCGGCATCGGGGCACGCTCAACTCTGCAGCGGGGAGTCGCTGCGAGCGACCCGGCTCAGGCGTCGCGGTACCAGTTGGCGAGATTCCACATGTTGGTGTCCCAGCCGCTCAGCTCGCATACCAGCTTGTCCTTGGCGCCCGCGACGCCCGGTCGAGCGACCACCGGAACCACCACATGATCGTTGACCGCGAGTTCGTTGCACTTGATCAGGAGTGCGGCGCGCTTGATCGGATCGAGTTCGCCCTGCGCGGCCTTGTGGGTCTCGTCGTACTCCTGGTTCCGCCAGCGCGTGATGTTGCGCCCCTGCCACTTGTTGGCCTTGGTCGCCACTTCGTCCGACAGGAACTGGCGCAGGAACACCTCAGGGTCCGGCTGCAGCGGTCCGTTGTTGTACATCTGCATGTCGGCATAGAAATGCGGATA
>CAZHQA010000377.1:0-4131 GCA_964533955.1 uncultured Reyranella sp.
TAGGCCATGGTGCCGGTGGCGACGCGCTGGCCGGCATAGTCGAGCGTGCCGGTCAGCGTGTCGCTGATCAGCTCGAGCTTGGGGTTGGCGAACTTCTTGGGGAAGCCCCAGATCTCTCGGCCGGCGGCGATCGGCGCCTCGTCGTCGAGATACATCTGCGACACGAAGCTGGCCGGCTTGCCCTCGAACGAGCAGGGGATCACCACGCCCGTCTCGGTGTAGTCGCCGAAGCCCGACGAGTCGGGCATGCGGATCCATTCGTAGAACACCTGGTTGGAGGCATCGGGCACCAGGGGTTCGGGCAGCGCGGCGCGAATGGCGTCGGGGTCGCTTTCGTAGATCACCGTCATGTATTCGCGATTGAGGAAGCGGAACGGCGGCAGCGGATAGCTGGGACCCGCCGCCGGCATCGAGGAGAGCTTGAGGATCTGGTCACGGTTCATGGCGCTCACCATAGCGGAAGCCCGGCGGCAGCGTCAGGTTGCGATCGCGTCTTCACCAAACGTTCATTCACCCGCGCGGTAGCGCTCCCGCCGGTTCTTGAGCCGCGTGTAGATCACCGGCAGCAGCGACAGCACGGCGAGCGCCAGCAGCGGCAGCAGGATGCGCGCCTGGAAGATCACGCCGAGGTCGGGTCTCTCGTCCTGATCGATCAGCATGCCGAAGCTCGCGCCGAGGTTGGCGAAGATCACGGCGCCGGGCACGCTGCCGAGCAACGTCGCCAGGGCGAAGCGGCCGAGCGGCATGCCGAGCAGCGCCGCCACGATATTGACCAGCCAGAACGGAAAGACCGGCACCAGGCGCAGGAAGATCAGGTAGGCGAAGCTGTCGCGGCGAAAGCCCGCTTCCAGGCGATTCAGGGCCGGACCGGCGCGGGCATGGAACAGGTCGTAGAAGGCGAGGCGCGCCGCCAGGAACATCGTGGTTGCACCGATCGCTCCCGCGGTGATGGACAAGGCCGGGCCGAGCCAGACGCCGAACAGGAAGCCGCCCAGCGCCGTCAGCAGCGCGCCGGCCGGCAGGGAGAAGGACACGGCGGCGACATAGCCGATCACGAAGGTGACGGCGGCGGCCGGGCGGTTGTCCGCCACCCAGGCGGTGAGCTCGGCGTGATGGCGGCGGATCGTTTCGAACGAGACGTAGCGCTGCAGTCCCGACAGCAGGAAGCAAACCAGGCCGACGAACAGGATCGCCAGCGGCAGGAAGCGGCGGAGCGTCGGAACGCGCTTCGTCATGGCAGGCCGGGATCGGTGGCGGCGAAGCTCGGTCGTTGCCGCAGTCGTTGCCACCACGCGGCAAGGCGGGCGTGGTCCTGAAGCAGCGCCGCGCCGTCACTCGCCAGCACGAAATAGGCGAGCATCGCGCCGAGATGGAGATCGGCCAGCGACAATGATGGCCCGACCAGGAAGGTGTCTTCCGCTGCCAGGCGCTCGAGTGCCGCCAGCACTTTCACGGACGCCGCCAGCCCCTTGGCGATTTCTGCCGCGTCGCCGGGCTGGCCGAGGCGCGGTCGGAACACGCCGTGCGAGAAGACCTGGCGCACGAGCGGCCAGTAGCCATAGGCGTCGACCACGCCGACGATCTGGTCCATGCGGGCGAGGGCGCGCGGCTCGCGGGGCTGCAGGGCCGGTCCCGGGAAGGCGCGGTCGATATAGCGGGCGATCGCCGCCGTCTCGTAGAGCGCGAAGCCGTCATGGACCAGCGCCGGTACCCGGCCGAAGGGATGCAGGGCGAGGAAGGCCGCCGGCACGTCGGCTGCGAAGGGGTTCACCTCGACCTGCCCGTAGGGCACCTCCTTCTCGGCCAGGGTCAGGCGGGCGATGCGCTGGTAGACGCTGTAGCGGTAGCCATGGAGCACGAGGGTCATGGCCGCATCATAGACGGCCTCTGGAACGGCCTCGGGACATCAATTGACTCGGGCCATGCCCGCGCTTAGAACCCCTCTTCCCTGAGTTGGGCCACAGAATTCGCCCCTGCGCACCGCGCGGGGGCCTTGTGTTTGAAGGAGTTGCGTCATGAAACGCACCTATCAGCCGAGCAAGCTGATCCGCAAGCGGCGGCACGGCTTCCGGTCCCGCATGGCGACGGTCGGTGGCCGCAAGGTCATTGCCAATCGCCGCCGGTCGGGCCGCAAGCGTCTGTCGGCCTAGCCGGCCCCCGTTGGCCCCGGCCCGTCCCGGGCGGCTGCCGAATCGTCGGGATTTCCTGCGGGTCCAGGCCGGACGGCGCTGCGCCATGCCCGGATTCGTGCTTCAGGCCGCCCCCGCTCCGGCCGACCTGGTTGTCGCCGAGACCGACCGGGCAGCCGTGCGGGTGGGCTTTACCGTCAGCCGCAAGGTCGGCAATGCGGTGGTCCGCAATCGCGTCCGCCGCCGCCTGCGCGAAGTGGCCCGCGAGGTGATCCCGGCCAAGGCCCGGCCGGACCTCGATTATGTGCTGGTCGGCCGCCAGGCCGCGCTCAAGCGCGACTTCGCCGTCCTGCGCCAGGACCTGGTCGAGGCCCTCAAGCGGCTCAAGGCGCTCGCGACGCCATGACCTCGCAACGATGGCTTGCGCCGGCCCCCGTGAATCGCCAGTTTCCGGGCCGCATGGTCTCCCCCTTCATTTCATGGGCGTTGCGCGGCCTGATCCGCTTCTACCAGCTCACGCTCGCCTATTTCTTCGTCGGCGCCTGCCGCTACGAGCCGTCCTGCTCGGCCTATGCGGCCGATGCCCTGGCGCGCCACGGCGCGCTGCGCGGCAGCTGGCTGGCGGCCCATCGCCTGTGCCGCTGCGGCCCGTGGGGTGGCCAGGGATATGACCCCGTTCCGCCGGTCGCGAGGCCGCCCGCTTTGTCCTGCACGCCGGTGAAAGTTCGCTGAAATGGACCAGAAGAATTTCATCGTCGCGATCGTGCTGTCCGTGGTCATCATCATGGGCTGGCAGACGCTGTTCCCGCCCACCAAGACTCCGCCGCCGCAACAGCAGCAGACCGGCCAGGCCGCGAGCCCGGGCACCGCGCCCGGCGTTCCCGCCACGGCGCCCGGCGCGCCGGGTTCGGCGCCGGCCGCCGCGCCACAGAAGGTGATGACCCTCGACGAGGCGCTCGCCGCCCAGGGCGCACGCGTCACGTTCGACACCAGTCAGCTCTTGGGGTCGATTGCTCTCAAGGGCGCGCGCATCGACGACGTGCGGCTGGCCAAGCAGCGCGAGACGATCGATCCCAACAGTCCGCCCGTGCCGGTGCTGTCGCCGGTCGGCACCGAGCATCCCTACTACGCCGAGTTCGGCTGGTCGTCGGCGGACACGGCGCTGAAGCTGCCCGGCCCCGACACGGTTTGGACGGCCAGCAGCACGACCCTGGCGCCCGACAAGCCGGTGCGGCTCACCTGGGACAACGGCCAGGGCCTCATCTTCGCGCTCGACATCTCGCTCGACGAATATTTCATGTTCGACGTCAAGCAGAGCGTCGAGAACAAGTCCGACAAGCCGGTGACTCTGTTCCCGTGGGGCCTGGTCGTGCGCTACGGCGAGCCCAAGGCCGAAGGCACCTACGTGCTGCACGAGGGCCCGTACGGCGTGTTCAACGGCAGCCTGAAGGAGTTCGGCTACTCCGACTTCAAGGACAACAAGCAGCAGAAGATCAGCACCACCGGCGGCTGGGTCGGCATCACCGACAAGTACTGGATGGCGACGCTGGTGCCCGACCAGAAGGACAAGGTCGAGGTCACGGTGAAGGGCACCGGCGCCCTGCCCAATACCAAGTTCCAGGTCGACTATGTCGGCCAGGGCGTCACCGTTGCACCGGGGGCCAGCGGTTCGAACGACGCCCATCTCTTCGCCGGCGCCAAGATCGTCAAGCTGATCGACGCCTACGAGAAGAAATACGGCATCGAGAAATTCGACCTGACAATCGACTGGGGCTGGTTCTGGTTCTTCACCAAGCCGCTGTTCTGGCTGCTCGAGTGGCTGTACGCCCAGATCGGCAACTTCGGCCTCGCCATCATGGTGCTCACCGTGATCGTCAAGGCGATCTTCTATCCGCTGGCCAACAAGTCCTATGCGGCGATGAGCAAGATGAAGGCGCTGCAGCCGGAGATGGAGAAGCTCAAGGAGCGCTACGGCGAGGACCGCCAGCGCATGAACCAGGAG
>CAZHQA010000378.1:0-4126 GCA_964533955.1 uncultured Reyranella sp.
AGCTCGCGCTGGCCGCGGCCGACCGGCACCAGCGAATCGAGGGCCTTGAGGCCCGTCTGCATCGGCTCGCTCACCGACTTGCGCGGAATGATGCCGGGCGCCTTGACCTCGACCAGGCGACGCTCGGTCGTGGCGATCGGGCCCTTGCCGTCGATCGGATTGCCGAGGCCGTCGACCACCCGGCCGAGCAGGCCCTTGCCGACCGGCACGTCGACGATGGCGCCGGTGCGCTTGACCGTGTCGCCCTCGCGGATCGTGCGATCCTCGCCGAAGATCACGACGCCAACATTGTCGCGCTCGAGATTGAGCGCCATGCCCTTGATGCCGCCGGGGAATTCCACCATCTCGCCGGCCCTGACGCTGTCGAGGCCATAGACGCGGGCGATGCCGTCGCCGACCGACAGGACCTGGCCCACTTCGGCGACTTCGGCCTCGGTGCCGAAGTTGGCGATCTGCTGCTTGAGAATGGCCGAAATCTCGGCGGCGCGGATATCCATTAGGCAACTCCCTTCATGGCAAGCTGCAGACGGGCGAGCTTGCTGCGGATGGACGAATCGAACAGGCGGGAACCCACTTTCACGACGAGACCGCCGAGAATGTCGGGATCGACGCGCGCGTCGATGGAAACCTTGGCGCCGCCCAGCACGGAGCGCAGCACGTCGCCGAGCTGCTGTGCCTGGGCGGAACTGAGCGGAACGGCCGACGTCACCACCGCCGTGGTCTCGCCGCGCCGGCTGGCCAGCTCGGCAAGGAAGGCGGTGGCCATGGCCGGCAGGTCGCGGGCGCGGCCGTTCTTGGCGACGGTGCCGATGAACTTGTGCGTCAGCCCGGCGATTCCCACGGCCTCGAGCACGGCGAGCAGCGCCTTGGCCTGCAGGTCGCGATTGATGACCGGACTTGCGATCAGCCGCGACAGGTCGGCGCTCTCGCCGATGAGCCTGCGCAAGGTGGTGAGGTCTTGGGCGACCTGATCAAGCGATCGGGCATTGTCCGCCAACTCGAAAAGGGCGCTGGCATAGCGTCCGGCGACGCCTGAAGTGGCGGAAGTTGACACGTCGAAAGCCTCTCCCATGCCTTGGTGGCGGGCTACAAAGCCTTGAATCCCCGTGCTTTTCCGGATGCACGGCGTCGCCCCACGCCGGAAAATCGCGCGTTGCTACCATGCGGTTTTGTGCAGCGCAAGGATAGCAAAAGCCCGCAATTACCGGCCTTTTCGCGCCTGCCGCATCACAGGAAGGAATAGGGATCGACATCGATCTGCAGGCGCACTGAACCGGGCAATCCGACGTGTTGCAGCCAGCCGTGCAGGAGCGGCTGGACGGCGATGTCGCGCGCAGCCTTGAGCAGGAACCGCCGGCGATGGCGGCCGCGCAGCAGCGACATCGGCGCGACCGACGGTCCGAGCACGGTAATGCCGTCCTGGCGCGGTGCGCGGCGCGCCAGGGCCTTGCAGACATTGTCGACCGCCGCGGGATCGGGCCCGGAAATGATCAGCGAGGCGAGCCTGCCGTAGGGCGGCATGCCGGCGGCCGAGCGATCGGCGAGTTCGGCGGCGACGAAGCGGTCGCGGTCGTTGGCGACCAGTGCCTGCATGACCGGATGTTCCGGCATGTGGGTCTGCACCAGGGCACGGCCCGGACGATCCTCGCGGCCGGCACGGCCCGCCACCTGGTAGAGCAGCTGGAAGGTACGTTCGGCGGCACGCAGGTCGCCGCCATTGAGGCCGAGATCGGCATCGATCACGGCGACCAAGGTCAGATTCGGAAAGTGGTGCCCCTTCGCCGCCATCTGCGTGCCGATCAGAATGTCGATTTCGCCGTTGGTCATTCGCTCGACCGCATCGGCGGCTTCGTTGCGGTTCATCAGGGTGTCGGAGGTGAAAAGCTCGACGCGCGCTTTTGGAAAGAGCTCGTGCGCCTCCTCGGCAAGGCGCTCGACGCCCGGTCCGCAGGCCACGAACTGATCGACCGCGCCGCACGACTTGCAGGCGAGCGCCGGCGGCTCACTGTAGCCGCAGTGATGGCAGACCAGCGTTCGCCGGAAGCGATGCTCGACCAGCCAGGCCGAGCACTGCGGACATTCGATGCCGTGGCCGCAGGCCCGGCACAGCGTGATCGGCGCATAGCCGCGGCGATTGAGGAAGAGCAAGGTCTGCTCGCCGGCCGCCAGCGTCCTGGCGACGGCATCGACCACCGGCGGCGACAGCCAGCGGCCCCGCTCGGGCGGATCCCTCTTGAGATCGACGGCGGAGATCAACGCCAGCCGCTGGCCACCATGGCGATCCGGCAGGTGCAGCGTGCCGTAGCGGCCCGCGCTCACATTGGTGACGCTCTCCAGCGAGGGCGTCGCCGAGGCGAGCACGATCGGCGCGGAAACCAGCCGCGCCCGCACCACCGCCATGTCGCGCGCATTGTAGGAGACGCCATCCTCCTGCTTGAACGAGGTGTCGTGTTCCTCGTCGACCACGATCAGGCCGAGATCGCCGAACGGCAGGAACAGCGCCGAGCGTGCGCCGACCACCACGCCGACGCGGCCCTCGGCGATGGCGCGCCAGGTCTCGCGCCGCTCGAGGCTGGTCAGGCCCGAATGCCAGGCCGCCGGGGCGCAGCCGAAGCGGTCCTCGAAGCGCTTCAACCATTGCGCCGTGAGGGCGATTTCGGGCAGCAGCACCAGCGACTGGCGGCCGGCCGCGAGGGCCGCCGCGATGGCCTCGAAATAGACCTCCGTCTTGCCGGCGCCGGGCACCCCATCGAGCAGGGTGGCGGAAAAGGCGCGCGCCTCGACCTTGCCGACCAGGGCGTCGGCCGCGGCTTTCTGCTCGGGCGACAGGCTGGGCCCGGCGCGGGTGCCGTCGGGCCTCGGAAAAGAACGGCGCACGGTGCGCTCGATGCCCTCGAGCAGGCCGGCCGAGGCCATGGCCTTGATCACCGAGGTGCCGACGCCCGCCACGTGGGCAAGCTCCGCCGCCGGCATCGCCGGGCCGTCCTTCAGGGCCTCGAGCACGCGGCGGCGCTGGGCCGTCAGTTTCAGCGGCGGGTCGAGCGCGGCGGCAGCCGGACGGAAGATCAGTTCGGTCCTGGGCGCCTCGAGCGCCGAGGTCGAGCCCAGCGCCATGCGCAGCACCGCACCGGGCGGCGAGAGCGTATAGGCCGACACCCAGTCGATGAATCGGCGCAGGGCGGCAGCCATGGGCAGTGCCGGCAGGACTTCGATGACGTCGCGCAGCTTCTCGGCCGCGACCTCGCCCGTGCCCTCGCCCCACACCACGCCGAGGGTTTCGCGCTTGCCGAGCGGCGCCACCACGAAGTTGCCGGGTGCAACGTCGAGGCCCTCGGGAACGCTGTAGTCGTAGGCATCGGCCAGCGGCAATGGCAGCAGGACCCGCACGGTCCTTCGCCCCGGTTTCGTCTGGGCTTTTTCCACCGATTCAGCGTCCCCTGCCGGGGCCCGGTCTGCTAGAAGTTGTGACGGCGCGTCCATCCCGACCACTGGGCATCGAGGCAGTTTATATGAAGTTCTTCGCCGATACCGCCGACGTCGCCGGGATCAAGAATCTCGTGGCGTCCGGGCTGCTCGACGAGGTGACGACCAATCCCTGCCTGATCATGACAGCCGGGGCAATCCGTCCTGTGAGTGCAGGCCGATGAGTGGCGACGGGACCGTCCCCGCGCCCGACGGATCGGGCCGCCAGGTCAAGGTGATCACGGCCGACGACGTGATCGCCTATCTCAAGGCGCATCCCGACTTCTTCGAAAAGCAGACCGAGCTCGCGGGCGACCTCGGACTTGCGCCACGCGTGCAAGGGCCCGGCGTGATCGACATGCAGCAGGCGATCCTGAAGCGGCTGCGCGGCGAGATCGACCGGCTGAAGAACGAGCGCTCGGAGATCATCGCCAATTCCAAGCAGAACCAGATCGTGCAGAACCGCATCCAGGCGGCCGTGATCTCGATCATCCAGGCGACGACCTTCGAGAAGATGATCCACGTCGTCACTCATGAGCTTCCCGAGCTTCTCGACGTCGATTTCATAACGCTCGCCATCGAGGCCAACGCCGACGCGCCCAAGCGCGTTCCGGTGCGCGGCGTCTACGTGCTGGCGCCGGGCGCCATCGATGCAGCCATCGGC
>CAZHQA010000379.1:0-4123 GCA_964533955.1 uncultured Reyranella sp.
AGGCGGCCGGCGTGATAGGCCACGCCCTGGGCATGATTGCCGGCCGACATGGCGATGACGCCGCGCCGGCGCTCCTCGGGCGTCAGTTGCAGCAGCGTGTTGAGCGCGCCGCGTTCCTTGAACGAGGCGGTGAATTGCAGGTTCTCGAACTTGAGCCAGATATCGGCCTTGGCGATGCGCGACAGGGTCTCGCTGCGCAAACAGGGTGTGTGCACGACGGCGCCGGCAATGCGCTCCGCCGCGGCGCGAACGTCCTGGAGAGTGACCATCAGGCCGCCATGCGGCGGTCGATCCAGTCGCGCGTGCGGTACCAGGCGCCGATCAGGGGCAGATAGAGCGACGGATCGCCGTTGTAGAGCGGATGCTCGGGGAACTCGCGGCCGTCGAAGGCATTGACCGGCGCGTTGCTGCCTCCCGCGATCTTCTTCGCCGTCTGGGTGCCGAGATAGGTCATCATCGCCACGCCGCTGCCGTTGCAGGCCAGCAGGTAGTGCATGCCGTCGTCCTGGCCCATGTGCGACATCGAATCGAGGGCAAAGGCGACGTTGCCCGTCCACACATGGGTGATGCGGATGCCGTCGAGCTGCGGGAAGCGGTCCGTCATGTACTTGTACAGGATCGGGGCGCTCACCTCGGGCGGCGCCGCGGTGAAGCGCGCGCGGCCGCCGAAGATCATGTGCTTGCCGTCGGGTGAGGGCCGGTAATAGGTGAGCACCCGCTTGGTGTCGCCGATCGAGCGCTGCAACGGGATCAGGTCCGTCGCTGGCATCGGCAATTGCTCGGTGGCGATGATATGGCTCGCCACCGGCACAACGCGCATCTTGAGCTTCGGCGTGAGGTCGCCGGTATAGCCGTTGGTCGCGATCACCACTTCCTTGGCCGTGATCGGGCCCTTGGCGGTCAACACGCGCCAGCCGCCCTCGGCGTTATTCCTTATCTTCTCGATGCGTTCGGCCTCGACGTTGCCGCACAGGATCGCGCCCTGCTTGTGCGCGGCCTCGAGCAGGCCCTTGTAGTAGCGCGCCGGATGGAGATTGCCGCCGCTCTTCACGTACATGCCGCCGTAGTAATAGTCGGACGCCATCATCTCGCGCACGCGCTCGCGCGGGATCATCTCCGCGCCGACATTGGCGTACCTGTTGAACATTTCCACCTTGCGGGCCTGGTCGTCGTAGTGCTGCGGCGTCCAGGCGCCGGTGAAGCGGCCGTTGGTGATCAGCCCGCAGTCGATCTTCTCGCGCCCGATGATGTCGATCAGGGTCTGCAGCGAATCGGCGCCGCTGCCGAGGAACTCGGCTTTCTTCTGCTCGAACTCCGCGTCGACCTTCGGGTTCTTGCCGCCCAGCCCCTTGGCGACGTTGGTGCCGCCCGAGATCATGCCACCGTTGCGCGTGCTCGCTCCGATGCCGAACACGCCGCACTCGAGCACCACCGCGCCGATGCCGTTGCGCCGCAGTTCGAGGGCGGTCGACAGCCCGCCGTAGCCCGCGCCCACGATCACCACGTCGGTCTTCGCGGGCGGATCCTGCGACAGGGCGTTGTTAGGCGTCCACGCCTCCCACCACCAGGGCTGGGCCTTGAAACCGGGAGCGAAAATGTCTTTTCGAGTAGCCATGCGATTGCTCGTTTCTGGTCGCCCTGGGCGCAGCGGAAGGACCTGGCGGAGCGACCAGCGATTCTGCTGTCGGCGTGAGGTCGCTGCGCTCAGGACGACCGACTAGAAGTCAGTCACTTTCCCCTTGAACTGCCAGTCGCCGTAGCGGGTCGGCTCGGGGCCGGGCGGGCCGCCGATCTCCTCGACTTTCTTGGGCTTTTCCGGCGGGACGGGCGTGGGCGCCGCGGGCTTTTCAGTCCCGGTGCCGTCAGGTTTCTTGTCGTCTTTCATGCCGCCATGATGCCGACTGCCGCCTTGAATCGCCACACTCCGGAGCCATCTTTTCGGCCATGAACTATTTCCGCACGGCACTTCTGCTGGCCGTCCTGACCGGCTTTTTCCTGGTTGTCGGCTACCTGCTGGGCGGCCAGGCCGGCCTGGTGATGGCGCTCGTCTTTGCGCTCGGCATGAACTTCTTCGCCTACTGGAACAGCGACCAGATGGTGCTGCGCATGAGCAATGCGCGCGAAGTCGGCCCGCAAGAGGCGCCCGAACTCTACGGGATCGTCGAGCAGCTGGCCCAGCGCGCCGGCCTGCCGATGCCGCGCGTCTATATGATCGACGAGGACCAGCCGAACGCCTTCGCCACCGGCCGCAGCCCCGAGCACGCCGCCGTGGCGGTCAACACCGGCCTGTTGCGGCACCTCAGTCGCGAGGAGGTCGCAGGTGTGCTGAGCCACGAGCTCGGCCACGTGCGCAACCGCGACACCCTCACCATGACCATCGCCGCCACGATCTCGGGCGCGATCGGCATGCTGGCGACCTTCGGCGGACTGTTTGGCGGCCGCGGCGAGAACGGCCGCTCGGTGAGCCCGGTCGTCGCCATCGCCGCCATGATCCTGGCGCCGCTTGCCGCCTCGATGGTGCAGATGGCCATCAGCCGCAGCCGCGAGTTCGAGGCCGACCGGACCGGCGCGGAGATTTCGGGCAACCCTCTGTGGCTTGCCTCTGCGCTGCGGCGCCTGCACGAGGGCACGCAGGCCATTCCTAACGCCACCGCCGAGGCCAACCCTGCGACGGCTCACCTCTATATCGACAACCCGCTGTCGGCCGGCGACATGGCCAGCCTGTTTGCCACTCATCCGCCGATGGAAGAGCGCATTGCGCGCCTGCAGGCCATGGCAGGTACGTCGGCGCCGGCGGCCCCGCTGCGCGCGCGGGCCGGCGGCTCGGTGCCGCAGACCGGCGGTCGCGGCCCCTGGGGCTGACCGGCCGGCAGACTCAGATCAGTTTTCGGTCGCTCGGCGGCGGCGGCAGGGCCTCCGGCTGATCGCCCAACTCGACGGTCTGAATGCGCTCGCCGCGCCCGATGATGCGGGTGGTCGAGGTTTCGATCTCGCTCATGTCCTCGGTGGTCTGGCTGAAATGACGTCGCAGGTTGGCGACGCGCTTTTCGAGCAACCGGACGTCATTGAGCATCAGCGCCACGAGCTTCTGCACTTCCCCGGCCTGCTCGCGCATGCGCACGTCCTTCAGGACGGCGCGGACGGTGTTCAGCGTCGCCATCATGGTGGTGGGCGACACGATCCAGACCCGCGCCTTGTACGACTCGTCGACCACGGCGGCGAAGTTGGCGTGCAGCTCGGCGTAGATCGCCTCTGACGGCAGGAACAGCAGCGCCGATTCGGCGGTCTCGCCGGGCAGGATGTACTTGTCGCGGATGTCGCCGATGTGCTTGCGCATGGCCAGCTGGAAGGCACGCTGCGCGCCGGCCAGGCCCTGTGCATCGCCCGCCTTCACCGAGCGCAGCAGCTGGTAGCTCTCGAGCGGGAACTTGGCGTCGATGGCGATCGGGCCCGGCGGGTTGGGCAGCCGGAGCAGGCAATCGACGCGCGAGCCGTTGCTGAGCGTGCACTGGAAGTCGTAGGCGCCGGGCGGCAGGGCGTTGACCACCAGGTCGTTCAGCTGGACCTCGCCGAAGGCGCCACGCGCCTGCTTGTTGCTCAGGATCTCCTGCAGGCTGACGACCTGGGTCGAGAGCTCGCCGATCTTCTTCTGTGCCTCGTCGATGCGGGCCAGCCGCTCGCGCAGGTCGGTGACGACCTGGCCGGTCGCCTTGTCGCTGCGGTCGAGCCGCTCGTGCACCACCTTGGTGAGTGCCTGCTCCTGCTCGCGCAGCGAACGCTCGACCCGCTGGATGGTATCGGCCAGCACCATGTCGTGGCGCGTGCTTTCCTGGCGGCTTTCGTTCCGGCGCAGCACGACCACGAGGAGGCCGACCAGCAGGAGGGCAACGATTGCGAGGAGGGCGTAGACGAGCAGATCCATTGCGCTCTTTATAGGCCGCCGCCTCGACAAGCGCACGATCGGCGGCTAATTCACCCACATGCCCGAGCAACGCAACCGTCCTCCCGGACACGACCCCGACGTCTGGCTGTTCGACCTCGACAACACGCTCTATCCGGCGGGCTGCAACCTGTTCGCCCAGATCGACGTGCGCATCGGCCGCTACATCTCGGACTGGCTGAA
>CAZHQA010000380.1:0-4069 GCA_964533955.1 uncultured Reyranella sp.
CTCGAGGGGCTGGAGAATGTCGAGGCGATCGCGGCCGTGGACGGCATCGACATGATCGCCTACGGCCATTCCGACTTGAGCGCGCGCCTGGGCGTCCATCTCCAGCTCGAGCATCCGACGTTCAAGGCTGCGGTGCGCCGGATCGTCGAGGCCTGCAAGGCGCACGACAAGCTCGCCCGCGGGTCGGCGGAGACCGAGGCGCAGATCGAGGAGTACTGGCGGCTCGGCTGCCAGGTGCTGAACCTGCCCGGCAACGACGTCAGCACCTATCTCGACGGCCTGAAGGCGAGGGCCGGCCGCGCCCATGCGCGCCTGAAATCGATCGGCGTTACGGTGCCTTGAGCTGCCGGAGCGCGGGCTTCCAGCCCGCTCATGAATCTTGAGCGCGCGTGCTCAGGCGAGCAGTGCCTGGGCGTCGGTCCACAGGCGCTGCACGACGGCGGCGGCGGGCTCGGCGCGGGCGAGACCGGCCGACTGGCCGGCCCAGACCTGCATGCGATGCAGGTCGTCGGCCTTCTGCGCCGCCGCACGCATCGCGGCGGTCAGGCCGCGCTGCACGGGGTAGCCGGCGCTCTTCGGCGCGCCGTCGGCCAGGGTGGCGCGGACGTAATCTGTGCGGATGCTTCGGCCCGCCCGGCCGCTGAAGGCACGCGTGACCGCCGTGTCTTCCGGCGCCGTTGCGGCCAGGGCATTGGCCCAGGCCGGGCTGATCTTCGCCTCGGGGCAGCGCAGGAATCCGGTGCCGATCTGCGCCGCGCTCGCGCCCAGCGCCAGGGCCGCGGCGACACCGCGTCCGTCGGCGATGCCGCCGGTGCCGACCACCGGCACGCGCACGGCGTCGACGACCGCGGGCAGGAGGGCGAACAGGCCGACCAGCTCGCTCTCGGCCTTCGTGGAATCGAAGCAGCCGCGATGGCCGCCCGCTTCCATGCCCTGGGCAACGACGACGTCCGCCCCGGCCGCCTCGGCGGCACGCGCTTCGGCGACGGTGGAGATGTTGGCGAACCAGGCGATCTTGCGCTCCTTGAGCCGGACGACGAACGCCGGCGGGAAGAGACCCATGACGGAGGAAACGGCGCTCGGCCCGGCGGCGAGCAGCGCCTCGCACTGGGCGGCGAAGTCCGGCGGCGTGGCGTCGACGGCCTCCGGCGCCACGGCCGGTCCCCAGCCGGCGAGGAAATCGCGCACGCGGGATTCATGTTCGGGATCGCGCACGGGTAGCGGATCGGGGATCCAGAGGTTGAGCTGGAACGGGCCGTTGCTGCCGGTGCGGACTTCGGCCGCCCATTTTGCGATCTCGTCGGGCTGCATCAGCAGCGCGCCGCAGGACGCGAGGCCGCCCGCGTTGGCGACGGCAATCGACAGCGCGGGCGCGCTGGCGCCGGCCATCGGCGCCAGCAGGATCGGAACCTGCAAGCCGAACCGGGAGCAGAAGGCGCGGGTCCGATCGAGGGTCGTGCTCATGATTTTTCCGCCTTCAGGGACGTTGGGACGAGTCGCTTTCGACGTGGAAGGCCTTCGAGCTGACCAGCCATTCGCCATCGACGCGGTGATAGCTGAGATAATCGACATAGACGATGGCGTCGATCCGGACCCGCACCTTGGCCAGCGCCTGGTCGGCCGACGTGAAATCGAGCAGCAGGATCTCCTCCTCGCGCGGCGCCCCCTTCGACCGTGGCGACGGCGTGCCGGCCAGGATGTTGCGATAGGCCTCGGTCGTCAGCATCCGCATCTTGCCGTCGCGCAGGCCATGCAGCCGGGCGGTCGGGCGGAAGACGCGGTCGAAGCGGGAGACATCGGCGTCGTACATCAGGTCGAAATAGTGCTCGACGGCCTGCATCAGGCCCTGGGCGTCGGGTTGCTCGGTCACGCGATCCTCGCTGGTGTTGGCGAGGCAGATCCTGCTCCAGGAAGGTCGGGCGAATCCTTGCCAATTGGGCTAATGAGGAGCCGCTGAACGCAACTACGTGCTCTCAACGAGATCAAGGATGGGCATTCATGCCAAACAGTCCCCTGGACGCCATCGACCGCCGAATCATTGCGTCGCTGCAGGCCGATGGCCGGTTGAGCAACATCGACCTCGCCGAACGCGTCGGCCTCTCGCCGTCGCCTTGCCTGCGGCGGGTCAAGCGGCTCGAGCGGGAAGGCTACATCGGCGCCTATCGGGCGGTCCTTGAGCGCGATCGTGTGGGACTGGGCTTCACCGTCTTCGTCGGCATCAAGATCGCAGGCCACGCCAATGACCGGGCGCTGGATTTCGAGAAGGCCGTGATGGCCATGCCGGAAGTCGTTGCCTTTCACATGGTCTCGGGCGAGGCCGACTACTTCGTCGAAGTCGTCGTGCCGGACCTCGAGCACTATCGCCGGTTTCTCGTCACCCGGCTTCTCGAACTGCCGCTGGTGAGCGAGGTGCGAAGCAACATCGCCATCCAGACGCTCAAGGCCGGCGCGCCGCTGCCGCTCGGACATCTTGAGCGGTCCCAAAGATCATGAGTCTTCGGGACCGGAAGAGCATGACCATGAGCGGGGTTACTCGGCGGCCCGGCGATCGCGGCTGTAGCGGCTGGTGACGGGGCGCAGGCCGAGGTTCTGCCGCAAGGTGGTGCCTTCGTACTCGTGGCGGAACAGGCCGCGGCGCTGCAGCTCGGGGACGACCATGTCGACGAAGTCCTCGCCGCCGCCGGGCAGGGTGGCGGGCGTGATGTTGAAGCCGTCGCAGGCCTGCGCCTCGAACCACTCCTGCATGGCATCGGCGATGTCGGCGGGCGTGCCGATCCGCGCCGAGCCGGTGAGGCCGACCCGGAGGTAAAGCTCGCGGATCGTGGGCTTCTTCCGTTTCGCGAGCTCGACGAGCGGGGCGCTCACGCTGCGCAGTTCCTGCTGGCCGAGCGCGCCCTCGGGCACCGGCTCGTCCAGCGGATAGCCCGACAGGTCGCCGAACGAGCTGTAGAGCGAACCGAGGCCGGCCAGCGGGTCGATCAGGGCCTGCAGCGCGTCGTACTTCGCCTGCGCCTCTGCGCGCGTGCGACCGACGACGGGACAAAGCGCCGGCATGATCTTGAGATCGTCGGGCGGGCGGCCGTATTTGGCCATCCGCCCCTTGACGTCGGCGTAGTAGGCGCGCGCTTGCTCGAGCGAGCCGCTGATGGCGTAGATGACCTCGGCCGTGGCGGCGCCGAGCTCGCGACCCTGGTCCGAGGCGCCGGCCTGCACGATCACCGGATGACCCTGCGGCATGCCGGCGACATTGAGCGGCCCGCGCACCTTGAAGAACCGCCCGTGGTGATCCAGCACGTGCATCTTCGCATCGTCGACATACCGGCCGGCGGCCTTGTCGAACAGGAGGGCGCCGTCGTCCCAGCTGTCCCACAAGCCCTTGACCACCTCGACGAACTCGGCGGAGCGGGCGTAGCGCGTGTCGTAGTCGAGCGTCGTCTCGAGCCCGAAGTTCTGTGCTTCGAGTTCCGACCACGATGCCACCACGTTCCAGCCGGCGCGGCCCTTGCTGATCAGGTCGAGGGTGGCGAACTTGCGGGCGAGATTGTACGGCTCGTTGTAGGTGGTCGAAGCCGTGGTCACCAGGCCGACACGGCTCGTGACCATGGCCAGCGCCGGCAGCAAGGTCATCGGTTCCAGCTCGAGCATGTCGCGGCCAGTCCGGGCGAGCGAACCGGGCGGATGGTCGCCCTGGCGAATGCCGGCGCCGTCGGCGAAGAAGATCATGTCGAGCTTGCCGCGCTCGGCGACCTGGGCGCTGCGCACATAGTGCTCGACGTGCAAGGTGCCGTCGGCCGGCACGTCGGGATGGCGCCAGGCGGCCGGGTGATAGCCATGGCCGCGGATCGACAAGCCGAGCCGCATCTTGCGCGCCGTCATCGCTCTGTCTCCTTGCCGGGGAGCTTGCGCGCGCCGTGGCCGGTCGACAAGGCGCTCATTGCCGGGGGCGAGTCCTGAGTACGAGAAGACCCTTCCGTGGCGCGTCATGTCCTTGAGTCGGAGAGGGGGCCTCGCTCGGCGCGGGCTATTTCTGCTCGGACTCTTTCCTGAGCGAGCCGATGGCGAGAGAGCC
>CAZHQA010000381.1:0-4042 GCA_964533955.1 uncultured Reyranella sp.
TACGTCCCCGTAGCTCAGCTGGATAGAGCAGCGGTTTCCTAAACCGGAGGTCGGAGGTTCGAATCCTCTCGGGGACGCCATTTCTCGGCGCCTTGACTTCCTGGGGTAAAGCTCTCCATTTCCGAAGTGAGTCGAGGGCTCCTCGGAGTTGTCATGCGCCAGTTGCTTGATCTGTCGGACCGCAATCTCGTGCAGGCGATTTACGACCTGGAAAAGGTCGATGACGAGAATTCCCCGCAGCTGCGTCGTTTTCAGTCGCTGCGGTCGGACCTCTCCCGGATCGCCTGGAATGCCTTTGCCGACGCGCTGCAATGCGAGGCGAGGCCCCTGGCGAGAACCGGCGTGATGACGTTTCCGCTCGACCCGGTTCTCGCCGAGCGCTTTCAGTCGGTCTTCCTCGCCAGCCCGAAGACCGTCATGCGGCGCGAGGATTTTTCGCTCGGCTACATGCAGACGGCTCCCGGCCAGTGCGCGTACATGAACGACTGCAACCACTATCGGACGCAGACGCCGGCCGCTGCCGGGCTGTTCGCCGATTTCCTGCGCGAGGTGGGGCCGACCCTGGCGGAAAGTCTCGGCCATCCCTTCCGGATTGCCTCGACGCGGCAGTTCGAGCTGGTGCCTCGCGACATCGCGGCCGACAAGCATGTCGACGGATGGCCCGCAGCGATATGCAAGCTCTTCGTGCTGCCGCAGGGTGCCGGAACCCGTTCCGGTACCACCTGGTTTCGACTCCGCGACGGCAAGGAGTTCACGCTCGAGACCGACCGGCCGACGTGGATGATCTTCGAAAACAGCGCCGTGTGGCACAAGCCCATCACCGGCGCATCGCTGCGGCCCACCATCGAGTTCGACCTCGTTCCCGCAAGCAAGACCAGCCTCCAGCCGACCGACGCCGGCCTGGCCGGCTGGTATCCCTGGTTTCCCACCGAGACCGGGTTGCTGGCCGGCACGCGGATGGCGTTGGTGCAGGCCTGCGCGGATGACGACAGGAGTTGGCTCGGCCGTCTGCGCCGCCTGGCAGGGCGCTAGAGCGGAAGGGAATGAAATGGAACCGCATGCGGTTCCATTTCATCCCCTTCGCGCGCACGTGCCCGCGAGCCGTCAGTCCGCCCGCGCGCAGAGCGCGTCGCGCTGTTCGGCGGCAGCCACCGCCATGTCATGCAGCAGATAGGCCAGCCGGTCGCGGCACCAGGGCTGGCCGGACAGCGGGTCGTAGCGGTCCGGCATCGCGATACCCTCGGGCGCATGGGCGTCCAGCCCGAGCGCCCGCGCGGTGGCGACGCAGCGGCGTAGATGGTCCTTGAAGGCGACGATGCCCACGGGTCCGAGTCCCGCCCCGCCGGCCAGGCCGACCACGCGGCGGACGACCGCCTGCGTGCCGAGGTAGACAGGCTCGGCCCGCGAATCCCGGTCAGGGTAGATGGGAATGACGGCGGTCTCGGGCAGCAGAGCTGCGAGCGGCTCGGCAACCTCCCACTGGGCGTAGACCACTGCGCCGCTGCGGCGCTGAACCTCGGCGGCCGCGGCCGCGATCGCCTCGTTCACCGGGCCGGGCGCCCGATTGCCGTTCAAGTCCATCCGGTTGCCGAACGTGAAGGCGAGGATCGTGCGGAAGCGGGCGGGATCGGCCGCCGGGGCGTGCCAGGTCAGCACGTTGTCCTGCACGAAACGCGCGAACGCCGCGGCCTGGGCCGGATCGTCCAGTTCAGCGGCAAGCCATCCGGTGAGGTCGGCGATTCGGGAATTGCGGTCGGCCAACGATGCCTCCGTGCGCTGCGCTTCCGCGCGGTCGTCCATCGACATGCGCTGCCACAGGCGCGCGGCTCTATTTGCCTTTGCCTGGACCCGTCGGCTCGAAATGATAGCTGCCGCCTTCGGCCGCCAGCGCGAGATAGAGCTGGCCGTTCTGCTGGGTATAGGACCTGATCAACTGCCAGTCCTTCACCATGCGATCGTGCAGCGATCCCTTGGGACAGGCCGCCTGGGTGAGCGCGAGCGGCGCGAAGTGGACTTCGCCCTTGCTCGCGGTCGCCCACTGGGACGTGCCCCGATTGCAATCGATGCGCACGCTCACCTGGCCATCGGCGGCGAAGGTGATGGTGTAGTCGGCCTTGTTGCCGGGCATCACCGCCTGGCCGTTGCTGTCCATGAACTTGACCAGCTGCCAGGAGCCGACGAGCACGCCCGTGGCATAGGCCGGCATCTGCTGTTGCGCGCCGGCCTCGCCCGCCACCAGGAAAACGATGGATACGAGTGCTGCGAAAACCTTCTCCATGGACCCCTGTAAAGCCCGGCTGGCGGCCGTTGTCTAGGCTCCAGGCCGGCGCCGGTCGGCCGGCGCCAAGTGCCCGGCGAAACAACGGTGCAGCGGCCGGGCACCGGCTGTGCTTCGATAGGGGGCCAGGGCTGCCCTGCCGGGAGTGCGGCCGCGAGCCGCCGGCGAGCAGGGGGCGGACGGAGGAAAGATGTCGACGGATTTCGATGCGGTGATCGTGGGCGCGGGCTTTGCCGGCATGTACATACTGCACCGGCTGCGCAGCGCGGGCTTCAGGTGCCGCGTCATCGAGACCGGCAAGGGCGTCGGCGGGACCTGGTACTGGAACCGCTATCCCGGCGCACGTTGCGACGTCGAGAGCGTGCAGTATTCCTACCAGTTCTCGCGCGAGCTCGAGCAGGACTGGGAATGGACCGAGCGCTACGCCACCCAGCCCGAGATCCTGAGATACGCCAACCACGTCGCCGACCGCTTCGATCTCCGTCGCGACATCCAGTTCGAGACGCGCGTTGCCAGGGCGACGTTCGATGAGAACGCCAATCTGTGGCGGGTCGAGACCGACAAAGGCGATCGGTTGACGGCACGCTTCGTCATCACCGCGATGGGCTGCCTCTCTTCGCCCAACATGCCGAAGATCGCCGGCCTCGCCGATTTCAAGGGGCCGACCTATCACACCGGCAACTGGCCGCATGAGGGCGTCGATTTCACCGGCAAGACCGTGGGCATGATCGGCACCGGCTCGTCGGCCATCCAGTCGATCCCCCTCATCGCCCAACAGGCGAGCCACCTGACGGTGTTCCAGCGCACCGCCAACTACACCATCCCGGCGCACAACCGGCCGCTCGATCCGGAGTATGTGCGCGAGATCAAGGCGACCTACCCGCAGATGCGGGCGCGGGCCAAGACCTTGCCGGCCGGCATCGACCTCAAGGTCAACATGGCCTCGGCAGTCGAGACGCCGGAAGAGCTGCGGCGGCGGCTCTACCAGGAGCGCTGGGACTATGGTGGCATCGGCTTCATGGCGTCGTTCTCCGACCTGCTGCTGAACGACAAGTCGAACCAGACGGCGGCGGATTTCGTGCGCGAGAAGATCCGCGCCATCGTCAAGGACCCGAAGACGGCCGAGCTGCTCTGCCCGAAGAACATCATCGGTTGCAAGCGGCTGTGCGTCGACACCGGCTACTGGGAGACTTTCAACCGGCCCAACGTCACGCTTGTCGACGTAAGCGAAGAACCGATCGAGCGCATTGTCGCCGACGGCCTGGTCGTCAGGGGCAAGCCCTACAAGTTCGACTGCCTGGTGCTGGCGACCGGCTTCGACGCCATGACCGGCGCGCTGCTGAAGGTCGATATCCGCGGCCGCAAGGGCGTGGCGCTGAAGGACAAGTGGAGCGAAGGCCCGAAGACCTATCTCGGCCTCACCATCGCGGGCTTCCCCAACCTGTTCACCATCACCGGCCCGGGCAGCCCGTCTGTGCTGACCAACATGCTCCCCTCGATCGAGCAGCATGTCGACTGGATCGCCGACTGCCTGATCGCGCTGCGCGACAAGGGCGTCAAGGTCATCGAGCCGATGGGCGAGGCCGAGGAAGCCTGGGTCGGCCATGTCGGCGAGGCGGCGGGCGTGACGCTGCGCTCGAGCTGCAGCTCGTGGTACGTCGGCGCCAACATCCCCGGCAAGCCGCGCGTGTTCATGCCCTACATCGGCGGCCTGCCGGCCTATATCGAGCGCTGCGAGGCGATCGTGCAGAACGATTACGAGGG
>CAZHQA010000382.1:0-4034 GCA_964533955.1 uncultured Reyranella sp.
AGCGTCTGGGCGCCCTGCTGCCCAAGCAGCTCAGCGTCACCCTGGAGGTCGACGGCGATGGCCGGCGGGCGCTCCTCGATGTATGATCGTTCCCGACTCCGCGCCGAGTTCATCGCCCGCTCGGGCTGGGCCGATTCTCACGAAAGTCTGCTGGCGGGCGACGCCTCATTCCGCAAGTACTTCCGCCTCCAGCGCCCGAAGGGGACGGCCGTGGTGATGGATTCGCCAGCGGTGCACGAACCCGTGGAACCGTTCGTGCGCGTTGGCCGACATCTACTCGAGCTCGGTCTCAGCGCGCCGGAAATCTTCGCCGAGGATCTGGGCAACGGCTTTTTGTTGCTCGAGGATCTGGGTGACGACACTTTCGCGCGCGTGATCGAGGCGGGCGGCGACGAGGCGGCGCTCTACGAACGGGCGACCGACGTGCTCGTGGTCCTGTACCAGGCGGCCGGCCACGGGGTGCTGCCAGGTCTCGGCGCCTATTTGGGCGAGACGTTGATCGACGCCGCGGCCCTGCTGCCTGAATGGTATCTGCCCGAGGCCAGCGGCAAACCCGTGCCGCCGGAGGAGATCGCCTCCTATCGTGCTGCCTGGCAAGCCTGCCTTGCGCACCTGCCGGCCGGCGACGACACCTTGTTGCTGCGCGATTATCACAAGGACAATCTTCTCTGGCTGCCGGAGCGGCCGGGCGCGAAAGCTTGCGGCCTGCTCGACTTTCAGGATGCCCAGCGCGGCCATCCTTCCTACGACCTCGTCTCGCTGATCGAGGACGCGCGGCGTGACGTGTCGCCTGCGGCCCAAGCACGATGCCTCGAGCGCTACGTCGGCGCGACCGGACTCGACGCCAAGGACTTCCAGACCGGCTTCGCACTGATGGCCGCTCAGCGTCATGCCCGCATCATCGGCCTGTTCGTGCGTCTGTGGCGGCGCGACGGCAAGCCAGCCTACCTGCCGCACCTGCCGCGTGTCTGGCGGATGTTCGAACGCGCTCTGAGGCACGAGGCGCTCGAGCCGTTGCGTATCTGGGTCGATCGCCTCCTGCCGCCGGCGCTGCGGCGCATCGGGTCGTCGTGATTCGGACAGCGATGATCCTGGCGGCCGGCCGCGGCGAGCGCATGCGGCCCCTTACCGACCTCACCCCCAAGCCGCTGATCCCGGTGGCCGGGCGCTGCATGCTCGACCGGGCAATGTTGCGGCTGGGCGAACACGGCATCACCGACATCGTCGTCAACGTCCATCACCTGGGCGAGCAGATCGCCCGGCACGTCGCGGGGCGTGCGCGGATCGTGCGCGAAGAGCGCCTGCTCGAGACCGGCGGCAGCGTCAAGAACGCCCTGCCGTTGCTGGGTGACGGGCCGTTCTTCGTCCTGAACGGTGACGGCTTGTGGCAAGACGGCCGCATCCCGATGTTGGCTCGGATGGAAGCTGCCTGGGATCCCGCCCACATGGACGCTCTCCTGCTCCTGCATCCGCTCGACAAGACGATCGGCCGCGAGGCGGGCGACCGTGGCGACTATTTTCTCGATGCCGATGGTCGCGCCCGTCATCGTGCCGCGGCGAACCGCGCACCCTATTTTTTCGCCAGCGTGTCGATCTGCGATCGCCGCCTGTTCGCGGACTCGCCCGAGGGTCCCTTCTCGCTGCTGAAGCTCTGGAACCGGGCGGAGAGCGTGGGCCGCCTCCATGGTCTGGCCCATGACGGCGAATGGTTCCATGTCGGCACACCCCAGGCCTTGCGCGACGCCGAGCAGGCCTTGCAATGAAGCGCCTCTACACGATCGGAATCGACCGGCGCTTTGCCGACGACCTGGCGCAAGGGATGCTTGCCGGCTACCGCGACAATCCGCTGGTGCTGGCCGACGCCCTGATCCTGGTGCCGACCCGCCGTTCGGTGCGATCGCTGCGCGAGGCCTTCCTGCGCGCGTCGGGCGGCAAGCCGACGCTGCTGCCGCAAATGGTACCGCTCGGCGATCTCGACGACGGCGACTGGACGGAGGCGCTGGGCGAGGGTGCTACGCTCGACCTGCCGCCGGCGATCGACGCGGCCGAGCGCGAGGCGGTGCTGAGCCGGCTGGTCGCGGCCTTCACCGGCGATGACGGCCAGCCGATCGCGCAGTCGGCGGCGCAAGCGCTGGGCCTTGCCCGCGAGCTGGCCGGCCTGCTCGATGAGCTGGCGATCGACGGCGTGCCGTTCGACAAGCTCGAAGGCCTGGTCGAGGGCAACTTTTCCCGCCACTGGCAGCAGACACTCAAATTCCTCGCCATCATCGGCAAGACTTGGCCGGCGATCTTGGACGAACGAGGTCAAATCGATGCGCTCGACCGGCGCACACGATCGATTCGCTCGCAGGCGACCCGCTGGCTCACTCATCCGCCCGCCAATCCGGTCATTGCCGCCGGTTCGACCGGCTCGCAGCCCGCCACCCGCGAACTGCTGTCAGTGATCGCAGGCCTGCCGCAGGGCGCCGTGGTGTTGCCCGGCCTCGACCGCGACATGGACGACGAGAGCTGGGCCAAGCTCGACCCGACCCATCCGCAGTTCGGGCTGCGGGAGTTGCTGGCCCATCTCGGCGAGGATCGCCGCGTGGTCGCCGATTGGCCCGGCACGTCAGGCGCTCCGGCGCGACGGCTCCTGATCAGCGAACTGATGCGGCCGGCCGAGACCAGCGAGGCGTGGACCGAACCCAGTGCCGCTGCGCTCGATCATGTCACGCGCGCCGACTGCGCAACGCCGCACCAGGAAGCGCTGGTGATCGCCCTCGCCATGCGCGAAACGCTGGAGCACGAGGGCCGGACCGCCGCGTTGGTGACGCCTGACCGAGATCTTTCGCGCCGGGTCGCGGCGGAGCTCCGCCGCTGGGACATCGAAGTCGACGATTCGGCCGGCCAGCCGCTGATCGATTCGCCGCCGGCTTCACTGCTGCGCACCCTGCTCGCCACCGTCGATGGCGGCTTCGCGCCGGTCGATCTGCTGGCGCTGCTCAAGCACCCCTTCGCAACGTTCGGGCT
Organism: uncultured Reyranella sp.; assembly: GCA_964533955.1. Lineage (GTDB taxonomy): Bacteria > Pseudomonadota > Alphaproteobacteria > Reyranellales > Reyranellaceae > Reyranella. Next base: position 3,010 of record CAZHQA010000382.1, read on the forward strand.
ATCGCGGCCCGCCGTGCTCGATGCCGCGCGCCGCCTCGATCGCAAGTGCCTGCGCGGCTTGAAGCCCGCGTCCGGGCTGGCGGCACTGCGCGCGCACGTCGACGATGCCGAGTTTGGCCATTCGGCAGATCGCCACCAGGTCGTCGACCTCATCGATCGGCTGGAGGAGGCGACGTCCGGCCTCTCGGCGCAAATGGCAATCCGCTCGGCACCCGGAGTGCTGCTCGACACCACCCTCGCCGCCGCCGAGCGTATCGCTCCACCTGACAGGCTGTGGTCGGGCGAGGCCGGCGAGGTGCTGGCCGACACGCTGGCCGGACTGCGCGCCGCCTGGCGAGACCATCCCGAAGTCGCCGGCAGCGATTGGCCGGCCTTGCTCGACACCATGTTGGCGACGACGAATGTGCGACCGAGCTTCGGCCGCCACCCGAGGCTTGCCATCTGGGGACCGCTGGAAGCGCGACTGCAGCGTGCCGACCTTCTGATCCTGGGTGGTCTGAACGAGGGCACGTGGCCGCCTTCGGTAGACACTGGACCGTGGATCAACCGTCCGATGCGTGCGGCGCTCGGCCTGCCGCAGCCCGAGCGGCGCATCGGGCAGTCAGCCCATGACTTCGCCGCCGCGCTCGCCGCAGAGCGCGTACTGCTGACCCGCTCCGAACGCGAAGGCGGCGCGCCGACCGTGCCGTCGCGCTGGCTCGCGCGGCTGGATGCCCTGTTCGACTACGACCGCGAAAGCAGCCGTCCGCCGCCGGAGTACATCCAGCGCGGCCGGCGCCAATGGCTTGCCTGGGCCGAGGCGATCGACCGGCCGAAGGTGTACCGGCCTTGGGCTCGCCCGGAGCCGCGGCCGCCGGTCGACGCGCGTCCGACGCGGCTCTCGGTCTCCAGCATCGAGCAATGGCGACGCGATCCCTATGGCCTATACGCCCGCCGCATCCTTCGCCTCGAGCCGCTCGATCCCCTCGAAGCGGAGCTCGGCGCCGCCGATCGTGGAACCGCCCTGCACAAGGCGCTCGACGAAT
>CAZHQA010000383.1:0-3992 GCA_964533955.1 uncultured Reyranella sp.
CCAAGTGGGGCATACCGGTCGGCCGTCTCGAGGTCGTGATGCGGCGGGCCTGAACGCCGCCTCCAGGGATCACTGGCCGACCCCCGTCCAGCCGATCGCCGCGCCGGCCGCCAGCAACCACAGCGGATGGACCTTCGAGCGCAGTGCAATTCCGGCCGTGATTGCCGTCACGGCGCCGAAGATCCCGTCGTGGACGACGGTGGTTGTGATGACCGCGGCGCTCGCCGCCACCAGCCCGACCGAGATCGGCACCAGGCCGGCATGGACAGCCTGCCGCCACCTTGCATTTTCCAGCCGGCGCCACAGCCTCAGGGCGACGATTGTCAGGACCGAGGAAGGACCGAACAGAGCGACCGTGGTCACCAGCATCCCCGCCCAGCCGGCGACATTCCAGCCGATCAGCGGCGCAACCATCATGTTGGGGCCGGGTGCCGCCTGGGCGAGTGCGTAGAGAGCGGCGAAGTCGGCGTTCGCCATCCAGTGGTGCACATCGACCACCTGCCGGTGCATCTCGGGCAGGATCGTGTTGCCTCCGCCAAAGGCGACGAGGGAAAGCTGGCCGAAGATGATCGCGAGCCAAACCAGCGTCGGGTTCATGCCCCCGCCTTCATCATGACGAAGATGCCGAGCGGCGCCATTGCCAGCATGGTCGGCACCATTGGCAGATGGAGGACGGCAATGGCGGCGAATACGACGACAGCGATGGCGATGGCGAGCGGCTTGCCCCACAGAGGCAGGGCGAGCTTGACCGCCATGGCAACCAGGAGACCCGCCGCCGCGGCGGCGAGGCCGGCGAACATGTGCACGACGTGGGGCTCGGTGCTGTATCGGGCGTAGATCACGCCGAGGGCCAGGACGACGGCCGTCGGCGCGGCGATCAGGCCGACCAGGGCGGCAATCGCCCCCGGAATGCCGCGAAAGCGCAGGCCGATGGCGACCGACAGGTTGATGATGTTGCCACCCGGCAGGAACTGGCAAAGGCTCAGGAGCTCGACGAACTCCGCACCGGTCATCCAGCGCCTCTGCTCGACGACCATGTGGCGTGCGAGCGGCAGGACTCCGCCGAAGCCGGTCAGGCCGAGAATAAGGAAGCCACGGAACAGGTCGGCCATGCCGGGCGCGCCGGTCTTGCTCTCAGCCATTGCAGGCTGTTGCTAGGCGGGGGAGCGGCGCATGTCCAATACATGATTGCCTGCGAGCCGATATGCGGGGCGTCTGGCCTTGATGGAGCCGCTGCGCGGGTTCATCTCATCGGAGGCCGCTCTAAAATTCGACGTCGAGCTCCTCGACTTCCTCGGGCTCGGACTTGGCGGCGGCCGTCCACTCGACCATCGGTGGCCAGCGCAATATCAGGTCGCGATAGGCGGCCGAGGCCGGATCGAGCTTGACGTCGTAGGTGGCAAAGCGCGTGCAAACGGGGGCATACATGGCGTCGGCGATGGTCGGTCGGGCGCCGAACAGGTAGGGGCCGCGATAGCGCTTGAGGCACTCGCGCCAGATCGCGGTCACGCGGTCGATATCGGCCTGGGCGCCTGCCCATACCTTGAAGCCGTCATGGCGGACCTTGAGGTTCATCGGCAGGGCCGACCGCAGGTTGGCAAAGCCCGAATGCATCTCGCCGCATATCGCTCGACAATGGGCACGGGCTGCCGGATCGGCCGGCAACAGCCCCGCCGTGGGCTTGATCTCGTTCAAGTACTCGCCGATCGCCAGGGTATCCCAGACCTTGACCGGCCCGTGGTCCAGGCAGGGCACCAGGAAAGACGGCGACAGCAGCAGAAGCTCCGCCCGCGTGGCCGGATCGTCGATCGGCGCCAGCTGCTCGGCGAAGTCCAGTCCGGCCATTTTGCACAGCAACCAGCCGCGCAGGGACCAAGAGGAATAGTTCTTGCTACTGACGGTGAGAGACGCCTCGGCCATGCGGCCGGGGGATGCAATTTCCGAGCCGGCGGCCGTTAATGCTTTATGCACTGTACCAGACTGCCGCCGACCTGATGCTGCCGATGCGCACTTGGGCGACGGTGGCCAATCAGGCGCTGGTTGCGGGGGGGCAGGCGGGGAGCGACCGATGGCGCGCCACCAGTGCGCTATGCGAGATGATGAGCCGGGCGGCACTCAGCCATCGCAGGCCGGCCTTCGGTATTACTGAAACCAAGGTCGGCAACCGTTTGGTGCCGGTGCAGGAAGAGGAAGTGCTGGCCACGCCGTTCGGCACCCTGTTGCGCTTCGCCAAGGAGGGCGCACCACCCCAGCCGCGCGTTCTGCTGGTGGCGCCGCTCTCGGGCCACTTTGCCACCCTGCTGCGCGACACGGTGCGCGTTCTGCTGCCCGAGCACGATGTTCACATCACCGACTGGGCCAACGCCCGCGATGTCGGCATTTGGAATGGTCGCTTCGGCTTCGACGAGTATATCGAGCACCTCATCAAGTTCCTGGAGGTGATGGGGCCGGGTGCCCACGTCGTGGCGGTCTGTCAGCCCTGCGTCCAGGCTCTGGCGGCGGCGGCGATCATGGCCGAGGACGACAATCCCGCCTATCCGCGCAGCATGACCTTGATGGCGGGTCCGATCGACACCCGCATCAGCCCCACCAAGGTCAATGAGCTCGCCACCGGCCGGCCGATCGAATGGTTCACGCAAAATCTGATCACGCGCGTGCCGCTGCGCTATCCCGGGGCGACCCGGCGGGTCTATCCTGGCTTCCTCCAGCTCACCGCCTTCATGAGCATGAATCTGGAACGACACCTGAAGGCGCAGATGGACCTCTACAAGGCGCTGGCCAAGGGCGAGCACGAGCAGGCCAGGACCATCAAGGATTTCTATGACGAATATTTCGCCGTGCTCGACATGACGGCGGAATTCTATCTCGAGACGGTGGAGCGGGTGTTCCAGGAACACCTGCTCGCCAAGGGACAGCTCGAGTGGAAGGGGCGTCGTGTCCATCCCAAGGCGATCCGCCGAACGGCACTGTTCACCGTCGAGGGCGAGCGCGACGATATCTGCTCAATCGGCCAGACCGTGGCCGCACACGATCTTTGCTCCAGCCTGCGACCCTATCGCAAGAAGCACTACATGCAGGCCGGCGTCGGCCACTACGGCGTTTTCAGCGGCCGCCGCTGGGCCAGCCAGATCTACCCCTTGGTGCGAAACACCATACTGGCCAACGAGTAATCCCCTCCCTGTCCTCAGGGGGACGGGGAGACAGCAATTGGACGGATGGCAAAAGGGCCACTTTGGATTTAATACATTGGGCCATGGCCGATTTTCCGAAGAAGACCCTTGCCGATTGGGAGAAGCTCGCCGCCAAGGAGTTGCGCGACAAGCCTGTGTCGTCGCTCGACTGGACGACGCCCGAGGGCATCCTGGTAAAGCCGCTGTATACGGCGGACGACCTGGAGAAACTTGAGACCGTCGGAGCGCTGCCGGGCTTTCCGCCGTTCACGCGCGGGCCGAAGGCCACGATGTATGCCGGCCGGCCATGGACGATTCGCCAGTACGCGGGATTCTCGACCGCCGAGGAAAGCAACAAATTCTATCGTGCCAATCTGGCGGCAGGGCAGATGGGCTTGTCGGTCGCCTTCGATCTGGCGACACACCGGGGTTACGATTCCGATCATCCTCGCGTCGTCGGTGACGTCGGCAAGGCGGGCGTCGCGATCGACAGCGTCGAGGACATGAAGATCCTGTTCGACGGCATCCCGCTCGACAAGATGAGCGTGTCGATGACGATGAACGGTGCGGTCCTGCCGGTGCTGGCCGGCTACATCGTCGCCGCCGAGGAGCAGGGCGTGCCGCAGGAGAAGCTCTCCGGCACGATTCAGAACGACATCCTGAAGGAGTTCATGGTCCGGAACACCTATATCTATCCGCCCGGACCCAGCATGCGCATCGTGGCCGATATCATCGAGCACACCGCGCAGCACATGCCGAAGTTCAATTCGATCTCGATCTCCGGCTATCACATGCAGGAGGCGGGCTCGACGCTGGTGCAGG
>CAZHQA010000384.1:0-3963 GCA_964533955.1 uncultured Reyranella sp.
GGCACGCGCATCGCGGCCGACGCGATCGCGGCGGCGCTGTCGAAGCGGCGTTGATTGCCCTCCCTCCCCTCCCCCGTCTTCGGGGGAGGGGGCGCGGTAATTCGCGACGGAGGGGGGAAGGCCGCGAGGTCAGCGCCTTGATTCTTTCTGCGCTGTGCGGCGCCCGCGCTTCGCTCGCTCCGCTCGCTGCAGCGCTACACGCCGCCTCGCAGCGGAATGTAGGCGCGCAGCGCCTACATTCCGCTGCGATAATTCGGGGCTTCTCTCATGATCTCGACGTCGTGCACGTGGCTTTCGCGCAGGCCCGAGCCGGTGATGCGCAGGAACTGGCGGTTGGCCTGCATGTCCTTGATCGTGGCGTTGCCGGTGTAGCCCATGGCGGCGCGCAGGCCGCCGACCAGCTGGTGGAGGATGTGGCCGACCGGGCCCTTGTAGGGCACGCGGCCCTCGATGCCCTCGGGCACCAGCTTCAGCGAGCTCTCGACCTCCTGCTGGAAGTAGCGGTCGGCCGAGCCGCGCGCCATGGCGCCGATCGAGCCCATGCCGCGGTACGACTTGTAGGAGCGGCCCTGGTAGAGGATGACCTCGCCCGGCGCCTCGTCGGTGCCGGCAAGCAGCGAGCCCATCATGGCGCAGTCGGCCCCGGCGGCGATCGCCTTGGCGAGGTCGCCGGAATACTTGATGCCGCCGTCGCCGATCGCCGGCACGCCCGCGGCGTGGCAGACCTCGCCGGCCTCGAGGATGGCGGTGAGCTGCGGCACGCCGACGCCCGCCACCATGCGGGTGGTGCAGATCGAGCCGGGGCCGATGCCGATCTTCACCGAGTCCGCGCCGGCGTCGATCAGCGCGCGGGCGCCCTCCGCCGTGGCGACGTTGCCGGCCATCACCTGGACGTAGTTGGAGAGCTTCTTCACCCGCGTCACGGCGTCGAGCACGTTGCGCGAATGGCCGTGCGCGGTGTCGACCACGATCACGTCGACGCCGGCGTCGATCAGCAGCTCGGCGCGGCGGATGCCGTCTGCACCGATGCCGGTCGCCGCGGCGGCGCGCAGCCGGCCCTTCTCGTCCTTGCTGGCGCCCGGGAACTTGTTGGCCTTCTCGATGTCCTTGACGGTGATCAGGCCGATGCAGCGGTAATTCGCGTCGACCACCACCAGCTTCTCGATGCGGCGCTGGTGCAGCAGCTTCTTGGCGTCCTCCATCGTGACGCCCTCGTGCACCGTCACCAGCTTCTCGCGGGTCATCAGCGCGCTCACCGGCGTGGTGTTGTCGGTGGCGAAGCGGACGTCGCGGTTGGTCAGGATGCCGGCCAGCTTGCCGTCCTTCTCGACCACCGGGATGCCGGAGATCTGGTGGCGCGCCATCAGCGTCAGCGCATCGGCCAGCGTCTGCTCGGGATGGATGGTGACGGGGTTCACCACCATGCCCGATTCGAATTTCTTGACCTTGCGCACCTCGTCGGCCTGCGCCTCGGCGGTGAGGTTCTTGTGGATGACGCCGATGCCGCCGGCCTGCGCCATGGCGATCGCCATGGGCGCCTCGGTCACGGTGTCCATGGCCGACGACATCAGCGGGATGCCGAGCTCGATGGTGCGCGTGAGCCTGGTTCGCGTGTCGGTCTGGTTGGGCAGGACGGCCGAGGCGGCCGGCTTCAGGAGGACGTCATCGAATGTGAGCGCTTCCTGAAACTGCATGCCAACCTCCGCGAGGAGTGAATAAAAAAGGCGGTCCCTGGTCGGGACCGCCGGGTTGGCGCGCCTTTATACACACCGCCGCGACAATGCCAAGGGCCACTTTTCCCTCGGCCGCCTCAGGCGCGGAATCCGCTGGCGACGACGTACATTTCGGCCGAATCGGCGCGGCTCGCCGCCGGCTTGACGTGACGCACCTTCACGAAATCGTGCTTCAGCCGCTCGAGCAGGGTGCGCTCGGTGCCGCCGCGCAGGACCTTGGCGACGAAGGTGCCGCCGGGTTTCAGCACCTGGCGCGCGAAGTCGTGGGCGGCTTCGGCCAGCGCCATGATGCGCAGATGGTCGACCTGGGTCTCGCCGGTGGCGGAGGCCGCCATGTCGCTCAGCACGACGTCGGCCGGCCCCTTGAGCAATGCCTTCAGCGCCTCGGGCGCGTCGTCGTCGTAGAAGTCCTTGGCCAGCACGGTGGCGCCGGGGACCGGCTCGATCGGGGTGATGTCGATGCCGACGATCACGCCGCCCTTGGTCCGCTCGACCGAGACCTGGGTCCAGCCGCCGGGCGCCGCGCCGAGATCGACCACGCGCCCGCCCGGCTTGAGGAAGCGCAGCTGGTCGTCGAGCTGCAGCAGCTTGAAGGCGGCGCGCGAGCGGTAACCTCGCTTCTTCGCCTCGGCGACGTAGGGGTCATTGATCTGGCGCTGCAGCCAGTGCTGCTGGGAGACCGTGCGGCCGCGCGCTGTCTTGAGACGCTGGCTGACGCGCCGTCCGACCGGCGTGCTGGGCGGCGTACCGGGTGGCCGGCCACCCTTGCCCCTGCCCTTGCGTGGCATTTCTATGAGCTGCGGCGGCAGAGCGGATCGGCGTCGCGGTCGGCCTTGCGCATGAGGTCCATCAGCACGCCCTCGCGCAGGCCACGGTCGGCGACGCGCACCACGGGAGTCGGCCATTGGCGGCACACCGCCTCGAGGATGGCGCCGCCGGCCAGGGCGAGATCGGCGCGATCGTCGCCGATGCAGGGCACCGCCGTGAGCTCGGCGACGGACAGCAGCGAAAGCTGGTCGCAGATGCGCAGGATCGATTCGTGGCCGACGCGCGAGCCGTCGACCAGGGCGCGGTTGTAGCGCTTCAGGCCAAGATGGTGGGCGCTCACCGTGGCGATGGTGCCCGAGGCGCCGATCATCTGCACCTCGCCGCGGCCGATCGCGCCGCCGATGCCGTGCCTGGCGCAGAACGGGGCCAGGTCGCCGCGGATGCGCCCGATCATTTCGTCGTAACAGGCGCGCGCCACCGGCTGCTCGCGCGGCAGGCCCTTCACGCAGGCCTCGGTCAGGGTGACGACACCCCACGGCACCGAGGTCATGTCGATCAGCTCGCAGGCGACGCCGCCGAAGCGGCTGTCACGACGAACGGCGATCCAGCTCACCTCGGTCGAGCCGCCGCCGATGTCGATCAGCAGGCCATAGGGGATCTCGGGGTCGAGCAGGTCCTCGCAGCTGGCGAGCGCCAGCCGCGCCTCCTCGGCGGGCTGGATGACCTCGAAGGCGAGCCCGGTCCGCTCCTTGACCACGCCCAGGAAGTCCGAGCCGTTGCACGCGCGCCGGCAGGCCTCGGTGGCGATGTGGCGCGCCCGAGTCACGCCGTTGCGCGCGATCTTGGCAGCACACACTTCGAGAGCGCCCAGCGTGCGGTCGATCGCCTCGCCGCACAGCGTGCCGCTCAGCGCCATCCCCTCGCCCAGCCGGACCGGCCGGGAATAGGCGTCGACGACCTCGAAGCCCGAGACCGACGCCCGCGCCACCAGAAGCCGGCAATTGTTGGTGCCGAGATCGATGGCCGCGAAGGTGTGCGCGAAACGGCCGCGGTGCCAGCCTCCCTTGAGCGTAGAGTCCCCGGCCATTGCGAGCTCTTCATTATGTTTTATGTCGCTGGCCGCATGGTAACCGAGGTTCGCCGCCGGGGCGAGCCCGCTTGCCAACCCGCGCCAGCGTCGCTAAATCCACCCCCCGACCCGCTTGGGGGATAGTTTAACGGTAGAACAACCGGCTCTGACCCGGTTAGTCTAGGTTCGAATCCTGGTCCCCCAGCCAGCCACCCGTACTCCTCTCCGGCGGCAGCCCTGGGTAGATTTGTCCGACATTTCCCGCAGTTCGCCCCAGTCGCTGGTCTACCTCCGCCGCTCCTCCCCGGGAACCAAATGCAACTACCGTGACACTCACCGCTACCGTGACGGCGGCGGATCAGCCTCTTCACACCAGTAACCTTGGACAACCCG
>CAZHQA010000385.1:0-3954 GCA_964533955.1 uncultured Reyranella sp.
TCTCGACAGGGGCTGGATCTTCTACCTCTACCATCCGCAGAACCTGGTGACGCATACCGCGCGACTGGAGGGCTACCGGCCCATCGCGGACGGAATCGTCCGGGTGGTCGGCCTGAAGCTCAAATAGACACGGAGGCACGATGCGACGGATCGTTCTGGCAATTGCCCTTTCCCTCATCGCCGGCGGCGCCCATGCGCAGCGCAATCTGCGCATCGGGCTGGGAGACGACGGCGACGCGCTCGATCCGACGCTGTCGCGCTTCTACACCACCCGCATCGTGTTCGCGGCGCTGTGCGACAAGCTGTTCGACATCGACGAGAAGGGCAACATCGTGCCCCAGCTCGCGCTCGGTTCGGAGACCTCGGCCGACGGCAGGACGGTCACGATGAAGCTGCGCCCCGGCGTGAAGTTCCATGACGGCGAGCCGTTCGACGCGGCAGCGGCAAAGTTCAGCCTCGACCGCCATCTCAACATGAAGGGCTCGTTCCGCCGCTCCGAGATCAGCGTCATCGACTCAGTCGACGTCGTCGATCCGCTGACCATCAAGCTCAACCTCAAGGCGCCGTTCTCGCCGCTGCTGGCCCAGCTCACCGACCGCGCCGGCATGATGATGCCGCCCAAGGCGACCGAGGCGGCCGGCGACAAGTTCGCCCTCCATCCGGTCTGCGCCGGCCCCTACAAATTCGTCGAGCGCATCCCCCAGGACCGGATCGTGGTCGAGAAATTCACCGACTACTGGAACAAGAACCAGGTCTTCATCGACAAGATCACCTACCGGCCTATCGTCGATTCGACGGTACGGCTGGCCAACCTCAAGTCGGGCTCGCTCGACCTGATCGAGCGCGTGCTGGCGACCGACATCAAGGACGTGCGCTCCGACCCGAAGCTCAGGCTCAGCAAGGCGACGTCGCTCGGCTGGTTCGGGCTGCTGGTCAACATGAACAACGGGCCGAAGTCGAACAACCCGCTGGGCAAGGACCCCAAGGTGCGCCAGGCCTTCGACCTCGCGCTCGACCGCGAGGCCATCAACCAGGTGGTCTTCAACGGCGAGTTCGTGCCCGGAAACCAGTGGGTCAATCCGGACAGCCCGTTCTATCAAAAGGCCTTCCCGGTGCCCAAGCGCGATCTCGCCAAGGCCAAGGCGCTGATACAGGAGGCCGGCGTCAAGACGCCGGTGACAATCGACTTCATGGTGACCAGCGGGCCCGAGACGCAGGCGCTTGCCGAAGTCGTGCAGGCAATGGTGGCCGAGGCGGGCTTCGACCTGAAGCTGCGCGTCACCGAGGCGGCAACGGCGCAGAAGCAGGCCGAGGAGGGCGAGTACCAGCTCTACATGAACAACTGGAGCGGCCGCATCGATCCCGACGGCAACAGCGTGATCTACCAGACCTGCAACGGGCCGATGAACATGGGCAAGTATTGCGACAAGGAGGTCGACGCCCTGCACGAGCAGGCGCGCACCGCCAACGATCTTGCCGCGCGCAACGCCGCCTACGAGAAGCTGGCCGCCCGGTTCCTGCAGAACGGCTGGATCATCTACATCTTCCACCCGCAATACCTGATCGCGTCGACCGACCGGGTGGAAGGCTTCAAGCCCATGCCGGACGGCCTGATCCGCGTGGTCGGCGTCAAGTTGAAATGACGTACTTCTTGGGCGGCCGTGCCTTGATGGCCGCCTCGTTCGGCTCGACGCCCCAGCCCGGCCGGGTCGGCAGGACGTAGTCGCCGTTCTCGAAGACCGCCGGGTTGTCGACGATCTCGTCGCGCCACGGCACGCCGTCGATGTCGATCTCCATGATGCGGAAGTTGGGCGCCGCGGCGCAGAAATGCGCCGAGATGGCGCTGGCGAGATGGCCGTAGAAATTGTGCGGCGCGACGTTGACTTCGTAGACGTCGGCCATGGCCGCGATCTTCAGAGACTCGTAGAAGCCGTTCCAGATCACGTCGACGATCGCGGTGTCGAACGCGTAGTTCTCGAAGTAGGGACGGAAGTCGCGGCGCTCCAGCAGCGTCTCGCCCGAGGCGATCGGGCATGGCGAATCGCGGCGAATGAGGGCGATCGATCTGGGATCGTGCGCGTCGAGCTCGAGCCAGGTCAGCTTGGCCGGGCCAACCGCCTCGGCGATGCGCTTGAAGCCCTCGGTGCGGAAGTGAAAATTCGTGTCGAGCATGACGCCGACGTCGGGCCCGACGCCCTTGCGGAACGCCTCGACCGTCAGGGCGGCGCTGCGGGCGATGAAGGCGTCCCAGTTGCGCTCGGGAAAGCCCTTGCCGACCACGAAGCCCGGCCGGTAGGCGCGCAGCTTGCCGTCGACCTCGATGGCGATGTTGGTCTTGCAGGCGGTGAAGCCCCTGGCGCGCACTTCCTCGCCGGTCCTGGTGAAGTCCTCGTAGCTCCTGACCGCGGGCGTGCCGCAGAGGTCGGGATTGCGCATGCGGTAGGAACCGCAATGCGACCAGTAGACCGGGATGCGATCGCGAAGTTTTCCGCCGAACAGCTGATAGACCGGCACGCCCAGCGCCTTGCCCTTGATGTCCAGCAGCGCGTTCTCGATGGCGGCGATCGCCTGGCGCACCACGCCGCCGCGCGACTGGGTCGATTTGGTGGCGAGGACCGCGTTCACCAGCTCGAGCTCCATCGGGTCCATGCCGATGACGCTCGTCATGAGGTTCTCGATCACGCCCGACAGGCCGGGACTGCCGAAGCTTTCATTGTATTCCGACCAGCCGATCGGACCGCTGTCGGTCACCAGCTTCAGGAACGAGAACGTCCGCCAGCCGGCGTCGCAGCTGAGAATTTCGTATGCCTTCACCTTCATCGTTTCCCCCACTGGTTGTTCTTGAGCGCCGTCGCGGCGGTCATTGCAGCGCCCTCAGGCCGGCCCATGTGGCTTCCGCCCCGAACCTGCGCACCCTCAGCCCCTTCTCTCCCAGCGCCAGAGCATAGCGTTCGACGAGCGCCGATGCGCCGATCACGATCACCTCGCCGCTCGCCGTCAGCTTCTGCTGCTTCAGTTCCTCTCCGATCAGCAGGCCGGAAAGGTAGCTCGCCGATTGGGCGGGCGACAGACGGCCGAACAAGCCGAGCACCCTCACCCCGAAGGCTTCATGCAACACGCCATCGCCGCCGCCGGCCTGGGCGACACCGCGCAGGAAAGCCGCATCGTCGAGCGGCGCCGCGGCGTCGAGCGTGCGCGCCAGAATGGAATGCTGGGCGAACAGGCCATAGACCTCGCCGGTCATGAAGGTGCGAAAGCCGATGACCCGGCCGCCGCGCACCGTCGCCCATTTGCTGTGCGTGCCCGGGAGAACGAACAGGCCGTCCGTGAAGCCGGCCAGACGCATGGCGCCGAAGATCTGCACTTCCTCGCCGCGCATCACGTCGGGCACGTCGCCTTGGCTGTCGCTGAGGCCGGGAACGATGGCGATGCGGTCCTGCTCGACCCAATGCAGGTGCCGTACAAGATCGGCGGGCCCCGCGGGACAGGCGACATAGGGCGCTTCGGCCCAGCCCTGCCGGCTGCCGGCCATGCCCGAGATCAGGGTGGGAACACTGCCCGCCTTCAGCCAATCCGAGAACTGCCCGGCGAACACGCCGGCGAAGTCGCCGTCCGGAACGTTGAGGATCCCGAGCGGAGCACTCTTCTCCTCGAGCACCTGGCCCGCTTCGTCGAGCAGCGCTCCCCGCAGCGAACTCGTTCCCCAGTCGACGGCGATCAGGCGCGGCACGCTCGCTCCGTCAGGCGCGGCTGGCCCACTCCACCATGCGCCGCATGAAGTCCTCGCAGGCACCGATCTGCGAGGCGAGGATGAACTCGTTGGGCTGGTGCGCCTGGGCAATGTCGCCCGGGCCGCACACCACCGTCGGCACGCCGAGCGTCTTCTTGAAGATGCCGGCCTCGGTGCCGTAGACGACGCTGCCCACGATGTTCGATCCCGACCAGCTGGCCGCC
>CAZHQA010000386.1:0-3936 GCA_964533955.1 uncultured Reyranella sp.
CCGGCGGCAATGTCGAGGCGATCCTGATGTCGCTGCCGCCGGAAGCCAGGTGGCCTTAACGCAACCGTCAACGCCGGATTGACCCATGGGCGACCGCAATCATTGTCGGCTCTCAGAGTGTCGCGCACGAGATTTTGCCGATCGTTTTCAACTAGGTTCGAGGTAGAAGAACATGGCTGATCTGGATCTTCCCGCAGGCGTGACCATCGAGGGCGTGATCAAGCCGGGCTTCGAGACAGTATTGACCAAGGACGCGCTCTCGTTCCTGGCCGAATTGCACCTCCGCTTCGACGCCCGGCGCCTCGAGCTGCTAGCGGCCCGCGCAAAGCGCCAGAAGAAGCTCGACGCCGGTGAGAAGCCCGACTTCTTGGCCGAGACCGCAAAGATTCGCGACAGCGACTGGACGGTGGCGCCGCTTCCCCGGGACATCCTCGACCGCCGGGTCGAGATCACGGGACCGGTCGACCGCAAGATGATCATCAATGCGCTCAACTGCGGCGCCAACGTCTACATGGCGGACTTCGAGGATGCCTCGACGCCGACCTGGACCAACATGGTCGAAGGCCAGTTCAACCTGATCGACGCCGTGCGCCGCCGCATCGACTTCACCGATCCTGCGACCAACCGCAACTACAAGCTTAACGAGAAGACAGCCGTGCTATTCGTGCGGCCGCGCGGCTGGCATTTGAACGAGCAGCACATGCTGGTTAATGGCGAGCCGATGTCTGGCTCGCTGTTCGACTTCGGCCTCTACTTCTTCCACAACGCCAAGGAAGCGCTGTCACGCGGCACCGGGCCGTACTTCTATCTGCCGAAGTTGGAGAGCCATCTCGAGGCTCGGCTGTGGAACGATGCCTTCGTGTTCGCCCAGGACGCGCTCGGCGTGCCGCACAAGTCGATCAAGGCCACGGTGCTGATCGAGACCATCCTCGCCACCTTCGAAATGGACGAGATACTGTGGGAGCTCAAGGATCATTCGGCCGGCCTCAACTGCGGCCGCTGGGACTATATCTTCTCCTTCATCAAGAAGTTCCGCGAGCAGGCGTGGTCGGTGCTGCCCGACCGCGGCACGGTCGGCATGACCTCGCACTTCCTGCGCTCGTACAGCCAGCTCCTTATCAAGACCTGTCACCGCCGCGAAGTGCATGCGATGGGAGGCATGGCCGCGCAAATCCCGATCAAGAACGACCCGGCTGCCAACGAGGAGGCGATGGGCCGTGTCCATGCCGACAAGAAGCGGGAGGCGGCCGACGGCCACGACGGGACCTGGGTGGCGCACCCCGGGATGGTTGGGATCGCGAAGGAAGAGTTCGACGCGGTGATGAAGGAACCCAACCAGATCGCGCGCAAGCGCCAGGACGTGCACGTGACGGCGGTCGACCTGATCGCCACGCCGACTGGTCCGAAAACGGAGGCTGGCCTTCGCCAGAACGTCGCCGTGGGCGTCGGCTATGTCGAGGCGTGGCTTCGCGGTATTGGATGCGTGCCGCTGTTCAACCTGATGGAGGACGCTGCCACCGCCGAGATCAGCCGCGCGCAGGTCTGGCAGTGGATACGCCACCAGCAGAAGCTCGACGACGGCCGCGCCATCACCAGGGAACTCGTGCGCCAGATCGTTCACGAGGAAAATGACAAGGTGAAGGCCCAAATGGGCGTGGCCACCTACGCCAAGAGCCGGTACGAGGATGCGGCGCAGCTCATGATCGACCTGGTCGATCAGCCGGTGTTCGTCGAGTTCCTCACTCTGCCGGCTTACGACCGCATCATCGCCGACGAGAGGGCCGCCGCCTAGGTTATTGGCCACCGAACAGTTCGACGGTGAAGTTGCAGGACTTCGAGCCGGATAGTCAGCTGTCATCATCGTTGCCGTGCCTATATCGGCATCGAGTTCACCCGTTGCCCGGACCATCGGCGGCTCCGCCGCGCCGTTTGCCGATGGCGTGGACTTTCTGGAACACGCCTCAGTGAATTTTCTGATCGCCGTGGCGCTCGGCTGGAGTCTGAAAAGTCGCACTCGATTTTCAATGGTCCTGCCGGCCCGGCGCATTGGCCGTTAACCTGTCCTGGGCGGGCCTGCTCGCCCGCTTCCGCGGGGCCAAGACGTGATTCGAAGCACGAACATCATTTGATGCTGCTTCGACTGTGTGGTGAGCGATCTGTCCGAGGTGCGAATCCGCCATGAACGGAAACCCGAGTTCTCTGGACTTTTTCGGGACTCCGCATATCGCTCGGCTTTGCTCCTGATTCGTCGGTCGAGCGCTTCGGCAGCGGGAATGAGTTGGCGGCGGACTGGCCGGTCGGGCAGGCTGGAATCGAACGGTGCCACCTAGGGGTATCGGCCGGAAAGACATAAAACTAAAATCGACCAACGGCGCGGAGCAGACGCCGGCACAAACGACCCACCGGGAGGAGATCAGGTGACCGCAAGGCGACGTCCCATATTTGGCGAACAGCAGCGCTTCATGGTGTTCTTGATCGCGCCAGCTGCATTGCTGTTGCTGCTTTTTCAGGTCGTGCCGATTGCAATTGGTGCCAACGCAAGCTTCCGTGACTGGGCGCTCTATAATCCAAAGAAGACCTGGGTCGGTCTCGACCAATATCGCGCGGTGATCACTGACCCGGCGTTCCTCGAAGTCGTTCTGCCGAACACCTTTATATTCATGGCGTTGAGTGTGGCAGGCGCGTTGACTCTGGGTCTTGCGCTCGCGTTGCTGCTCAACCGGCCTTTTCTCGGCCAAAAGATAGTACAGACCGTGCTGCTGGTGCCGCTGATGGTGGCGCCGGTGATCGCCGCCATCATGATGCGTTGGATGTTCAACGACCAGTTTGGCATCGTGAACGCCGTACTCGAAGGGCTGGGATTGGAAGGTCAACCTTGGCTGGTCGAGCGTTGGAGCGCCTTCGGCATCATCGTTCTAACCGACGTTTGGCTGTGGACGCCGTGGTTCACGCTGTTGTTGCTGGCTGGCCTGCAGAGCTTACCCAAAGAACCGTTTGAAGCCGCTGCAATCGATGGCACTTCAACCTGGCGGGTGTTCAGTCATCTCACCCTGCCGATGTTGCGGCCAGTGATCGTTGTCTGTGTCGTGATCCGCGCGATCGACGCCTTCCGCACATTCGATATCGTATGGACCCTGACCGGCGGCGGGCCGGGACGCTCGACCGAGCTCTTTAGCCTCTACGCCTACGTACACGCCTTCCTCAATCTCGACTTTGGCCGTGGCTCAGCGGCTGCGATCATTGGTGGTCTCATCATCCTAGTGGTGGGCGTCGGGCTCTATCATCTCGTCGACCGAATCGCGAAGGCCTGAGCGGATGGCCATTGTCCGCCAGCCGCTGATGTTCTCTCGCCTGCCTGCCGGCGGGCGAAAGTTGCTGTTCGGCTTGGCACTGTTCGGTATCTGCTTTGCCTTCGCTTTCCCGGTCCTGTGGCTGATCCTGACGTCGCTGCGACCCGAATCGGGTGTCTACTACGTCCACCGCGGCACAGAGTTCACACTTGCGAGTTTTATCGAAGTGCTCGGAGACGAGCGCCTCCTTCAAGCCTTCGTGAACTCGGCGCTGATCTCCACGCTCGCCACTTTCTTCTCGCTGCTGATCACGGTCTCCAGCGGCTACATGCTGTCGCGTTTCCGGGGGCCGGCCGCCAGCACCTGGTTCGGTACGATCTATATTTTTCGTTGCGTGCCCTACATCTCGTGGGTGCTGCCGCTTTATTTCGTGGCGCAGAGCTGGGGCATCTACGACACCTATATCGGTCTGTTGCTGCCGCACATCGCAGTGCATCTGCTTTTTTTCCTGGCTAATGAAGGGCTTCTTCGACGGCATCGATCCGTCCATGGAACACGCGGCCTTGATCGATGGCTGCACCCGCTGGGGCGCCTTCCTGCGTGTAGCCCTGCCGTCGGCCATCCCCGCGATCGCCGCCCTCGCCGT
>CAZHQA010000387.1:0-3931 GCA_964533955.1 uncultured Reyranella sp.
TGGATGCGGTCGGGGATTGCCACGGTATCGACGATTTCGAGGGCGAGTGGGTCGAGGATGTCCGCCGCGAGGGCCACGATGCGGGGCCCGTCGCAAGCTTGAACCTGACGCCAGAGGTCCTTGCGCCTCAGATCCCAGCCGCCTTCGGGATAGACGGAGTTCAGATCGTTGGCGGCGTCCTGGGCGGCGCGCAGGTGCTTTTCATCGATCGCACCGGTGACGATCGTGTAGCCCTGCCGGCCCAGTTCATTCCAGTGAGCTAGGGTGAACGTCAGTCGGCCGCCTTTGCCGCCGGCTGGCGGGCGAGCCAGACCGTCATGGCCGCTTCCATGGTCATGAACTCGGCGCCCGCCGCCGCAACCTTCTTGATCAGGCGTTCCAGCATCATCATCCGGTGTCCCCGCCCGATAACATGGGGGTGGAAGGTGTAGGTCAGGATGCCGAAGTCGGGGCAAACCTCGGTCATATAGGTGAAGTCGTCGACGAAATTCTCCAGCACGTTGTTGGCGTTCATCAGCCCTGCCTGGATCGAGCCGTTCGGGTTGCGCATGTATTCGAAGTGCGGGTAGTCGTCGAGCGACCAGCTGATCGGCATTTCGACGAGACGGGTCGCGCGACCGCGCACGAATGGCTTCTTGAGCTCGGCCACGTCGCCCTGACGGGCGTAGTAGCAGTCATAGTCGTGCCCCATCAGGGAGCTGTCATATTGGATGCCGTGCTTGAGGAGGAGCTCGATGGAATGGGGTGACAGGTCCCAGGCGGGCGATCGGTAGCCGCGCGCCGTCCGCCCGCTCACCCGCTTGATCGAATTGTTGCCGCGAACGATCTCTTCCTCTTCTTCTTCGCGCGACAGGGTCAATGGCATGCGGTGCGTCCAGCCGTGATGGGCCAGTTCGTGGCCGCTCTCGACATAGGGCATCACCGCCTCGGGTGTGCTGTCAATCGTGTGGCCCGGCGTGAAGAAGGTCGCCTTGATGCCGTAGCGCGCCAGCAGCGCGACCAGGCGGGGAATGACCACGATGTCATATTCGCCGCGCGATATGGCGGTGGGCGAGGTCAGGTCCCGTGCAATGAACCCGGATAGATGGTCATGGTCGAAAGTGAGGCAGACGATGTGACGCTTCATGTCGCAGGACCCTTGTTGCAGTGCCGAAGTCTAAGCCGATTTATTGCCTTCGCCCATGGGAGCCTGCATGATGCCCGCAAGCAAGAAGACGGACCTTGTAGGGAGGGTTCATGGCCGGGACGTCCGCCCAGCGCGCTCAGGCGCTTGAGGGCGACAACCAGCTTGTGGTCGAGGGCGTGTCGAAGAAGTTCGGCGGCGTCACCGCCGTGCAGGACGTGTCACTCCAGGTGCCGCGTGGCGCCATCCTGTCGATCATCGGCCCCAACGGTGCCGGCAAGACGTCCCTGCTGAACATGATCTCGGGCTTCTACAAGCCCGACACCGGCCGCATCGTGCTGAGCAACCTCGAGATCACCCAGAAAAAGCCGAGTGAAATCGCCTCGCTTGGCGTCGCCCGTACTTTCCAGAACATCGCCCTGTTCAGCGGGCTCACCGTGCTCGACAACCTGATGCTGGGCCGCCACGTGCGCATGAAGGCCGGCGTGCTGTCGAGCGTCATCTACTGGGGCCTCGCCCAGAAGGAAGATATCGCCCACCGCGAGGTCGTCGAGGAAATCATCGAGTTTCTCAAGCTGCAGGATCTGCGCAAGCAGCAGACTGCGTCGCTTGCCTACGGCCTGCGCAAGCGCGTGGAGCTGGGTCGGGCGTTGGCCCTTGATCCCAAGGTTCTGCTGCTTGACGAGCCGATGGGCGGCATGAACCAGGACGAGAAGGAAGACATGGCGCGCTACATCCTGGACGTGAACCAGGAGCGCGGCGTCACCGTGGTGCTGATCGAGCATGACATGGGCGTGGTCATGGACATTTCCGATCAAGTGGTCGTGCTCGACCGCGGCCGGTGCATCGCGGCCGGCACGCCGGATGAAGTCCAGCGACACCAGGCGGTGATCGACGCCTATCTCGGCGCGACCAAAGGCGGAGGACGGACGTGAGCCTGCTCGATTCGGCCAAGACCGACACGCTGCCCAAGCTCCTGCAGCGCAATGC
The DNA here is from genome assembly GCA_964533955.1 of uncultured Reyranella sp. Lineage (GTDB taxonomy): Bacteria > Pseudomonadota > Alphaproteobacteria > Reyranellales > Reyranellaceae > Reyranella. Next base: position 2,114 of record CAZHQA010000387.1, read on the forward strand.
CGAGGAGAACTCGGCTGCGGCCGGCATCCGAGAAAAGACTCGCGGCGTCTGGCAGACCTACAGCTGGGCCGACTATCGCGACAACATGCGCGATTTCGCGCTCGGACTCGCATCGATGGGCTTCAAGCGAGGCGGCAAGCTCAGCGTCGTCGGCGACAACCGTCCGCAGCTCTACATCGCCCAGCTCGCGACCCAGGTCCTGGGTGGCATGTCGGTTCCCGTCTACCAGGACTCGATCGCGTCCGAACTGGTCTACGTACTGAACCACGCGGAAACCTCCGTGATCGTCGCGGAGGATCAGGAACAGGTCGACAAGGCGCTGTCGCTCAAGGACAAGCTGCCCAACCTGCGCTGGATCGTGTTCGACGATCCGCGCGGCCTTTGGGCCTACAAGGATCCCGCGCTTCGCTCGTTCGAGAGCGTGCTGCAGGCCGGCCGCGAGTTCGCCAAGGCCAACCCGGACTTCTATGCCGCAGAGCTCGGCAAGGGCAGCGCCGACGACATTGCCATGATTGCCTACACCTCGGGCACCACGGGCAACCCGAAAGGTGTGATGCTCAGCCATCGCAACATGATCGCCGGGGCAGAAGCCTTCATCGAGGTCAACGACATCAAGCGCGGCGACAACTGGCTCTCCTATCTGCCCATGGCCTGGGTGGGCGACGCGGCGTTCTCGCTCGGCATGGCGCTGGCCGGCCAGCTGGTGGCCAATTGCCCGGAGAGCCCCGAGACCGTGCAGCGCGACCTTCGCGAGCTCGGCCCGAACGCGATGCTGGCGCCACCCCGCATCTGGGAGAACATGCTGACCCTGATGCAGGTGAAAGGCGACGACGCCTCGCCGATGAAGCGCCGCGTGTTCAATCACTTCCGGACCCTTGCCGAGCGCTGCGAGCTCAAACGGACGGACGGCAAGCCGCTGTCGCTGGCCGAGCGGCTGGGCCTGGCGGCCGGCGAGGTCTTCGTCTACGGGCCTGTGCGCGACCAGCTTGGCCTGCGCAACGCCCGATGGTGCTACACCGGCGGCGCGCCGCTCGGACCCGACACCTATCGTTTCTTCCGGTCGTTCGGCATCAACCTCAAGCAGGTCTACGGCGCCACCGAGGCCTCGGCCCTGATCGCCTGCCAGGCCGACGCAGAGGCCGATCCCAACACGGTCGGCCGGCCGATGCCGCGCATCGACGTCAGAATCGACGACAACGGGGAAGTGATGCTCAAGGGTCCCAACGTGTTCGTGGGTTACTTCAAGCAGGACGAGGTCACGCGCGACACCCTGACAGGCGACGGCTGGCTGAAAACCGGCGACGCCGGCTTTTTCGACAAGCAGGGCCACCTGGTGATCATCGACCGGGCCAAGGATGTCGGGAAGCTCACCGATGGCTCGGCCTTCGCTCCGCAGTTCATCGAGAACAAGCTGAAGTTCAGTCCGTTCATCCGCGAAGCCGTCGCCTTCGGCCACGAAAAGCCGATGGTCGTGGCGATGATCGCCATCGACATGCAGACCGTGGGCACCTGGGCCGAGAAGAGGGGGCTCGCCTACACGAGCTTCATGGATCTCAGCCGCAAGGCCGAGGTGGCCGGCCTGATCGCCGAGGAGATCGCCAAGGCAAACGCGACACTGCCCGACGTGCAGCAGGTCAAGCGCTTCCTGCTCTTGAACAAGGAGCTCGAGGCAGACGACGCCGAGATGACGCGGACCCGCAAGGTGCGCCGTCGCTTCGTGGCCGAAAAATATGTCGCGGTGATCGACGCCTTCTACGGCGGGGCCAAGCAGGTGCAGGTGACCATGGACATCACCTTCGAGGATGGCCGCAAGTCGTC
>CAZHQA010000388.1:0-3930 GCA_964533955.1 uncultured Reyranella sp.
GAAGACGCCGCCGATGATCAGCGCCACGCTGAGGATAAGAACCAGGACACGCTGCCGAAGAGCTGCGCCGACGATCGCCTGCATGCCGAGCCTTGTTATGAGATCCGTATGGTTCTACGGACCACTCCCAGGCCATCAGCTATGACGCAAATTGGTTCTCTTCACTACTACTGCGTTTGCACTATCTCTGCGATATCGCCATTTTGGTGGCCGGTGCTGGCGGCCGGCATCGCGGCGGGCCGGGCTTGCCGTCGGGTTCGGGCGTGCCGCGATTCCACCAGCCGCCGCCCAGCGCCTGGAAGAGGCCGGCCGTATCGGTATAGCGATTGGCCTGCGCCTGGACGCGATTGAGCAGGGCCTGCTGGTAAGTGAGCTCGGCGAGCAGGACCACGACGTAGGTCGTGTCACCGAGGGCGAGGCGGCGCTGGGCAATGTCGAGGCTCGTCGCGGCCGCGCGCTCGGCATCGACCGCTGCCTTGAGCGCCAGCGCGTCGTATTCGAGCGCACGCAGGACGTCGGCGACGTTGCGGAAGGCGGTGATCACGATCGAGCGATACTGCGCATCGGCCTGTTCGAGGCCGGCCAATGCGGCGCGCTTCTTGGCGGCGAGGGCGCCGCCATCGAAAATGGTCTGCAGCACGTTGCCGCCGACCGAACTGCCGGTCAGGCCGGGGCCGAACAGCGAATCGCTGCTGAGCGACGTCGTATTGAGTCCGAGGCTGAGAGTGATGTTGGGAAACTGGTTGGCCGTCGCCACGCCGACCAACGCGCTGGCGGAATGCAGGTTTGCTTCGGCGGCCCGCACGTCGGGCCGTTGCTCGACCAGCCTGGAGGGCAGGTTGATCGGCAGTTCCTGCGGCAGCTTGAGGTCGGCCAGCGTGAACTGCTCGCTGAGATTTTCGTTGGGCAGGCGGCCCGTCAAGGTGACCAGCAGATTGCGTTGCTGCGCCAGCGCCTTCTGCAGGGGCGGCAACGTCGCCTCGGCCTGGGCCAGCGCCGCCTGCTGCACGGCGACGTCGCCGCCGGGAATGGCGCCCAGCCCCTGTTGGCGCAGCAGGATGCCGAGCGTCTCGCGCTGGGCGGCGATGATGCGCTGGGTTGCCTCGACCTGGGCGCGCAGCGACGCCTCGAGGATGGCGGCGGCCACCACATTGGAGGCGAGCGACAGATAGGCGCCCTCGAGCTGGAAGCACTGCGCCTCGGCCAGCGCCTCGAGCGATTCTATCTGGCGGCGATTGGCGCCCCACAGGTCGAGGTTGTAGGTGAGGGTGAGGCCGAGCGTGAACAGCCCATAGACGAGGGCGCCGGTGCCGGTAGCCGGCGACAGGCTGGCAGGCGTGGTGTTCTGCGAAGCACCGAAGCCGGCCTGCAGCATCGGGAACAGGGTGGCGCGCTGGGCCCGGGCATTCTCCTGCGCCTGCTTGAGGCCGGCGACGGCCGCCCTGATGTCGGGGTTGGCGCGCAACGCGTTCTCGATCAGGCCGTTGAGCTGCGGCGATTGGAAGACGCCCCACCATTGGCCGGGAATGTCCATGCTCTGGACCAGCGACTGGGCCTCGCCACCCGGGATGTTGCCGGAGACGAAGTCGGTCGGCGAATCAGGCAGGAACGACATGGCCTTGGGCGGGTCCGGGCGCACGAAATCGGGACCGACGGTGCAGCCGATCAGCGCGCTGCACAGCGCCGTCGTTGCGACAAGGGCAAGCGGCCGCCGCATCACGGCGCCTCCGCGACCGCCGGCTGCGGTTGCGTCGCCGGCGCCCGACGGCGCGAGAACAGGCCGATCGCGGCCGGCAGGACGGTCAGGAAGAGGCAGGGCGCCAGCAATGTGCCGCCGACCACGACGATGGCGAGAGGGCGCTGGACCTGGCTGCCGATGGCGCTCGAGAAGGCCGCCGGGAGAAGGCCGACGCAAGCCGCGACGCAGGTCATGAGGACCGGCCGCATCTGCTGCTCGCAGGTCAGTCGCAGCGCCTCGCCGGGCTCGACCCCCGAATCGACCACCCGGTTGTAGCAGGACAGCACCATGATGCCGTTCATGGCGGCGATCCCGAACAGGGCGACGAAGCCGATGGCGGCGGAGATGCTGAACGGCATGCCGGCGATGAAAAGCGCGAAGACGCCGCCCGTCAATGCCATGGGAATCGCACTTCCGGCCAGCAGCGTGTCGCGGAGCGTGCCGAAGCTGACGTAAAGCAGCAGCAGGATCAGCGCGATGGCGATCGGCACGGCGACGGCCAGCCGCTGCAGGGCGCTCTTGAGATTGCCGAATTCGCCCACCCATTCGAGACGGTAGCCGCCGGGAAGTTTGACCTTGTCGGCGACGCGTTGCTGGGCCTCGATCACCGCGCTGCCGAGATCGCGGCCGCGCACCGAGAACTTGACCGGCACGTAGCGCGACTGCTGCTCGCGGTAGATGTAGAAGGCGCCCGACACCAGGCCGATGGTCGCTACTTCGGGAAGCGGCACCTGGGTCACGCCGCTGGCGCCCTGCACGCCGATCGGGATGCGCTTGATCGCCTCGAGGTTCTCGCGGTAGCGCGGCGCCAGGCGGACGACCATCGGGAAGTGCCGGTCGCTGCCGTTCTCATAGAGATCGCCGGCCGCCTGGCCGCCGATCGCCGCCTGCACTGTGGCGTTGATGTCGCCGGGCGCCAGGCCATAGCGCGCTGCCTTGTTGCGATCGATGTCGATGCGGATGGTCGGCTGGCCGAGCGAAGCGGAGACGGCGAGATCGGTGATGCCCGGCACCGAGGCGATGGCGCTCTTGATGTCGTCGGCCACCTTGGCCAGCGTGTCGAGGTCGTTGCCGAAGACCTTGACCGAGTTCTCGCCCTTCACGCCCGAGGCGGCTTCCTGGACGTTGTCCTGGATATACTGCGAGAAGGTGAACTCGATCCCGGGAAAGGCCCTCTGCAGGGCATCGTTGATCTCGGCGATCAGGGCGTCCTTGTCGACACCCTTGCGCCATTTGTCCATCGGCTTCAGCGGCACGAAGAACTCGGCGTTGAAGAAGCCGGTGGAATCGGTGCCGTCGTCCGGCCGGCCGTGCTGGGAGATTACCGTCTCGGCCTCGGGGAAGCCCTTGATCAGCTTGCGCATGCGGTTGGCGTAGTCGTTACCGGTCTCGAGCGAGATCGAGGCCGGCATGACGGCGCGGATCCACATATTGCCTTCCTCGAGCTTGGGCAGGAACTCGAGCCCGATCGAGCTGCCGGCCGCGATGGCGAGCGCAAACACCCCGACGCCCGCGAGGAGGGTGATGCGTCGGCTCGCCAGGACGGCCGTGCGCACCCGGGCGTAGAAGCTGCTGAGCGCGCGCACGACCCTGGTCTCGGCATGGCCCACCGTCTCGGGCAGCAGCAGGGCCGACAGGGCGGGCGACACGGTGAAGGTAGCGAGCAGGCCGCCCGACAGGGCGTAGGCGTAGGTCTTGGCCATCGGCCCGAAGATGTGGCCCTCGACTCCCGACAAGGTGAACAGCGGCAGGAAGCCCGCGATGATGATGGTGGCCGAGAAGAAGATCGCCTGGGTGACCTCGGTCGAGGCCTGGAAGATCAGCGCCACCTTGCCGGTCAGGCCGGCGGGCACCGGCCGGCCGGAGCGCACGGCAACGCCGTGGCTTGCCTGGGCGAGGTGCCGGAAGATGTTCTCGACCATGATCACCGTGGCATCGACGATGATGCCGAAGTCGATCGCCCCCATGGACAACAGGTTCGCCGACTCGCCGCTCAGCACCAGGATGACGACCGCGAACAGGAGCGCGAACGGGATCGTCGCCGAAACGATGAGGGCGCTGCGCAGGTCGCCGAGGAACAGCCATTGGATGAGGAATATCAGGGTGACACCCATCACCATGTTGTGCAGCACGGTGTGGGTGGTGACATCGACCAGCGCGCTGCGATCGTAGATGCGCTCGATGCGCACGCC
>CAZHQA010000389.1:0-3929 GCA_964533955.1 uncultured Reyranella sp.
TCGACGCCGTGCGCCGCAAGGGCGAGGAGACCTCGCTGGTGGCCGGGCTCGGCGGCGCGGTCGACGACGCGCCGCCGGCGGACGAATACCCGGCCGACGACGACATACCTGAATCGGAGTTCTGATGTTCGACAAGTTGAAGGATCTCGGCGGCCTGATGCAGCAGGCCCAGGCCATGCAGCAGAAGGTGCAGGAGCTGCAGGCCGAGCTCGAACGGCTGGAGATCGTGGGCCAGTCGGGCGCCGGCCTGGTCAAGGTGACGGTGAGCGGCAGGAACGAGACGCGCAAGGTCGAGATCGACGCCTCGCTGCTCAAGCCCGACGACAAGGGCGTGATCGAGGACCTGCTCGTGGCCGCCTGCAACGACGCGCGCGGCCGCGCCGAGGAACTGGTGCAGGAGCGCATGCGCGCGCTCACCGGCGGCCTGCCGCTGCCGCCGGGATTCAAGCTCTAGCCGGATGAACGGGGCCGAGATCGAGCGGCTGATCCAGCTGCTCGGGCGTCTGCCGGGGCTGGGGCCGAGATCGGCGCGGCGCGTGACGCTGCATCTGCTGAAGAAGCGCGAGACGCTGATGCAGCCGCTGAGCGCGGCGCTGGCCGACGCGGCCGGCGCGATCAAGGCGTGCTCGATCTGCGGCAACCTCGACACGGTCGATCCCTGCTCGATCTGCGCCGACGCCTCGCGCGATGCGGGGCTGATCTGCGTCGTCGAGGACGTGGGCGATCTGTGGGCGATGGAGCGCGGGCGGATCTTCAGCGGCCACTACCATGTGCTGGGCGGCACGCTGTCGGCGCTGGACGGCATCGGGCCCGACGAGCTCAACATCGGCGCCCTGATCGGGCGCGTGCGGGCGGGCGCGGTGCGCGAGGTGATCGTCGCCACCAACGCCACCGTCGACGGCCAGACCACGGCGCACTATCTCGCCGAGCGGCTGGCCGCCACCGGGGTGCCGCTGACGCGGCTTGCCCATGGCGTGCCGGTCGGCGGCGAGCTCGACTGGCTCGACGACGGCACGCTCGCCACGGCGTTCAAGGCGCGGAGAGCCCTGTGAGGCGGGCGTCGTGAGCCGCCGGCGGCCATGAGCGGCGACACCCTGGCGGCGCTGACGGTGGCGCTGGGCGCGGGCTGGGCGAGCGGCCTCAACACCTATGCCGCGGTGCTGGTGCTGGGCGCCGCGCAACGGCTCGGTTTCGTGACGCTACCGCACGACCTGCAGGTGCTCGCCTCGCCCTGGGTGATGGGCGCGGCCGGGCTGCTGTTCCTGCTCAACTTCCTCGCCGACAAGATCCCCTACATCGACAGCCTGAACGACCTGCTGCACACCTTCGTGCGCGTGCCGGCCGGCGCGCTCCTCGCCTATGGCGCGGCCGACCAGCTCGGGCCCGAGGTCGGCGCGATCGCCGCATTGCTCGGCGGCACGCTGGCCGCCGGCAGCCATGTCGCCAAGACCGGCACGCGCGCCCTGATCAACACTTCGCCCGAGCCGTTCAGCAACATCGCCGCCTCGTTCGCCGTCGACGGCCTGGTGGTGGCGGGCCTGGCGCTGGCGATCGGCCATCCGATCACTTTCCTGTGCCTGCTGGCGGCCTTCGTGGCGCTGCTGGTCTGGTTGCTGCCCAGGCTGGTGCGACTGGCGCTGCTGCCGTTTCGCCGGATGACCCGCGGCCGACAAAGCACTTGACAGGGCAGGCGGCGGGGCGCGCAGCCGGGCAATCGGCCGCGCGACGCGGCGCTTTTCTTCGCGGGCCACCGCGCTACACTCGGCCGGTTCGCCATGTTCATCCGCCAGAACCTCCAGACCCTGCGCTTCTTCCGCACCACGCCGGCGATGCGGTGCCCGTACCTGCCGCACCGGCTGGAGACCAAGCTGGTCACCGAGCTGAGCGGGCCGGACGCGATCTCCCAGCACGACACGCTGACCGATGCCGGGTTCCGCCGCTCCCATCATTTCGTCTACAAGCCCCTGTGCGACGGCTGCCGGGCCTGCGTGCCGGTGCGCATCCGGGTGCGCGACTTCGAGCACAACCGCGTGCAGCGCCGGGTGACGCGGCGCAACGAGCATGTCCATGCCGTCGAGACCCAGCCGCTGGCGACCGGCGAGCAGTACGCGCTGTTCTCGCGCTACGTGATGGCGCGCCATCACGACGGCGACATGGCCGACATGGATTTCGACGACTACCGCGCCATGGTCGAGGAGAGCCCGGTCGAGACGGCGATCGTGGAGTTCCGCGACGACGGCGCGGAGGGCCGGCTGGTCGGCGCCTGCCTGGTCGACTGGCTGTCGAGCGGCGTCTCGGCGGTCTACAGCTACTTCGATCCGCAGGACCCGCGGCGCGGGCTCGGCACCTTCATGATCCTGTGGCTGGTCGACGCGGCGGCGCGTCGCGGACTGCCTTATGTCTATCTCGGCTACTGGATCGCCGATTCGAGCAAGATGGCCTACAAGCGCGCCTTCCGGCCGCTCGAATTCTTCGGCCCCGAGGGCTGGACCGAACTGCCCAGCCTGTAGGCATTTTCTCCGCTAGCGCGGCCCCGGCCGGCGCGTTATGAGGTCATGCCCCTGGCGAGAAGGGGCGCGCCGACAACAACAACTCGCATGCGGGGAAGGGTATGCAGGCTCTGCTGAAGTTCAGCGCCGTCGTCGACTGGGTCAACGAGAAGATCGGTGTGATTTGCAACTGGCTGGTGCTGGTGAGCTGCATCATCAGCGGCGGCAATGCCATGGTCCGCTACGCCTACGACCAGAGCTCGAACGCCTGGCTCGAGGTGCAGTGGTATTGCTTTGCCGTGATCGTCATGTTCGGTGCGTCATATACGCTGAAGCGCAATGAGCACGTCCGAGTCGACCTCCTCTACATGACGCTGGGCCGGCGCGGGCAGCTGTGGATCGACATCCTCGGCACGCTGTTCTTCCTGCTGCCGACCTGCGTCATCCTGGCCTGGCTGAGCTGGCCGTTCTTCATGCAGTCCTACATGGTCGACGAGCACTCCTCCAACGCCGGCGGCCTGCTGCGCTGGCCGATCAAGCTGGTGTTGCCGGTCGGCTTCCTGCTGGTCGCCCTGCAGGGCCTGTCCGAGCTGATCAAGCGCGTGGCCTTCCTCAACGGCGTGCCGGTCGAGAGTCTGGAAGCGCACTACGAGAGGCCGACGCAATGATGATCCCTCTCGAGTGGATGCCGCCGCTCATGTTCACCGGGCTGGTGGTGTTCATGATCATCGGCTACCCGGTGGCGTTCTCGCTGGCGGCGGTCGGCTTCTTCTTCGGCTTCCTGTCGATCGAGATGGGCTATTTCACCATGCCCTTCATGCAGGCCATCCCGGGCCGCGTGTTCGGCTCGATCCTGTCCAACGAGCTGCTGCTCGCCATCCCGTTCTTCACCTTCATGGGCGCCATCCTGGAGAAATGCGGGCTGGCGGAGGACATGCTGGAATCGATGGGCCAGCTGTTCGGCCCGATCAAGGGCGGGCTCGGCTACTCGACCATCATCGTCGGCTTCATCCTGGGCGCCATCACCGGCACGGTGGCGGCGCAGGTCATCGCCATGGCGATGATCACCCTGCCGGTCATGATGCGCTACAAGTACGACATGCGCTACGCCACCGGCGTGCTCGCGGCCTCCGGCACGATCACCCAGCTGGTGCCGCCGTCGCTGGTCCTGGTCGTCCTGGCCGACCAGCTCGGCCGCTCGGTCGGCGACATGTATCTCGGCGCCTGGGGCCCCTCGCTGCTGCAGATCGCCCTGTTCGCGATCTACACCTTCTATCTGACGATCGTGAAGCCCGAGGCGCTGCCGCCGGTGCCGCGCACGCTGTTCGGCAAGGCGCTGCTGGTCAAGTGCGCCTGGGGCATCATCCCGGCCGCCGTCCTGATCTTCCTGGTGCTCGGCACCATCATGATGGGCCTCGCCACGCCGACCGAGGCGGGCGC
>CAZHQA010000390.1:0-3883 GCA_964533955.1 uncultured Reyranella sp.
GAGAAAGCGAATCGCCAGGGCGGTGAAAAAGGTGGCGATCGGGACGCCGACGATCACTGCGGCCATAACGAGGGCCGGGATGACCTCGCTGTCTCCGCCGAGCCCGAGCCGTTCGTGACAGTGCCATCCGATGTCGGTGCCTTCACCGGCATGGACTTCGCCGCAGGAGGGAAGGTGGTAATACCAGGCCCAGCCGAGAACCCAGCACGCGCTGAGCACGGCCCACGCCACGATCAATCGGCTCTTCCACCTCAATGCCTGCTCTCTTTCGTGTGTGCGGGGCGTTCAGCATATCGAGGGGCCGGTCTCCGCATGACGTGGTGAGCGCTTCAGGCGCAGCAGCCGGCGGGTTGACGGGTCTTGGTCCGGCACATGCAGGATGACGTGATCGGCACGTCGACCCTGGCAAGGGCGACGGCGAGCCTGGCTTCGAGCGCCGGCAGCTCCGTGGTCTCGCCGCGTCGTTGCAGGCATTCGACCACCCCGTGCAGGGCCCACACATTGTCGGGATGCTGGGCGCAGCGCTGGATGGTGCCGCCGAGACCAAGATCCTCGCGATAGATGGATTCGGCCTCGGCGAAGTGATCCTGCTCCATCAGCAGTGCGGCGAGCGCGTGGCGCGGCGGATGCATCCAGGCCCACGGCTCGGTGTAGGAGAGATTGTCGTCGCGCCGGACGGCTTCTCGCAGGTGCGCAAAGGCCTGCTGGTAGTGACCGCGGTGATACTCGACCTCGCCATCGAGCATGGCCTCGCCGACCGCCAGGGTGTTGCGCGCCGGATTGCTGAGGAAACGGCGATCCGCCGGCAGGCGCGCCACCGCTTCACGGAAGAGCAGGCGTTCGCGGTCGGCGGCGGCCTGGTCCTTCAGCGTGGCATAGGCGATGCCGCGCGCATAATGATGCATGGCCGAGGTGACGCAGTAGACCGCCGGGTCGCCCGGCGGCGGCTCGGCGATGATCTCGTGCCAGCGTCCGAAGCGGACGAGCACGTGCATCTTCATGGCGTAGTAGGCCTCGGTCATCATCATGAGCTTGGGACGATCCCGCATGGTGAGGATGTCTTCGGTCATGATGGCGCGGATTTTCTCCGCCGCGGCCAGGGCGGGCTCGAACTGACCCAGGAACATGCAGGTATGCATCATCAGGTGCAGGTCGTGGCCGCGCGCGGTGACGTAGAAGTTCAGCGAGCCGGCGTAATCGGCATACATGTCGTCGGCCCGGATCGCCTGCTCGCTCACGGCCTTGGCTTTCTCGTAGTGGCCGCACAGGACGTAGATGTGGCTCGGCATGTGATTGAGGTGCCCGGCATCCGGCGCCATGCGCGACAGCAGGTCGGCGGCTCGCATCGCCCGTTCGGGATGGTTCGCCATCTCCATGACGTGGATGTAGAGGTGCAGGATCGCGAGATGCGCGCGCTGTCCCGCCTCGTCCGTCATGGCCATCGAGCGCTCGCAAAGCGCGACCGCTTCCAGCGTATCGGCGTTGCGCGCCGGCAGGCCCGTCTTGACGTCCCACAGGCGGCGCGGGGTGCGAGTGATCAGTGCCTCGACCAGCAAGGCCATGATGTCGTGATCGTCGGGGAAGGCATTGTGGACCCGGCGCATCGCTGCCGCATAGTCATCGTCCCAACGATCGAATTCCTCGGGCGTCACGCCGTGCGGCTGCTGGAAGCGCCGGGCCAGGGCCTCGACCAGATGGCGTTCGGCATCCTCCCGGCCCCGGCTGAGCTCGAGTGCGATCTGCAGATGCTCGAAGGCGATCCTGGCGAAACGGTCGGCCTCGGCCTTGCCGTAGTCGCGCCAGGGCAAGTTGTAGAAGGGCCCCGAACCATAGGCGATGCCCCAATGCGCCATGACACAGTCCGGATCGAACTCCAGCGCCTTGCGGAAGCACTTCACGCCTTCTTCCTGGTTGAAGCCGAAGCACCAGTTGAGGCCGAGATCGAACCAGCGTTGCGTCTCGGCCGACGATGTCCGGATCTTCCGTGTGTGAGCGCCGAGATCGAAGCGGTCCATGAGCGCGAGCCTACTTCAGCCAGCGTCGCTTTTCCGAGGGCAAACTGTCGATCAGCCACGCCCGGGCGGCCTGGCTCTGCGCGTGCGGCGGCAGCGCCCGCTCGATCCCCTCGACGCGATCGCCCGCCTTGGCAGTGGCATCGAAGCCTGCCTTGGTCACGAGGCCGCCGTCTTCCATCGGCTCCGAGCGGTCGGTGCCGGCGTGCGGCACGAGCAGCAGGTCGCGCTCGAGCTTCATGCGATTGACGCGCGCCCAATCGACCGCCACCGGATCCCAGGGATCGATGTCGGCATCGACCACCGTGACGCGCTTCACCAGGCTGACCGCGGCGAAGGCAGCGAACATCGCCCGCCGCGCCTGGCCGGGACGCGGCGCCTCGAGCTGGACCACGATGTCGGTGCGGCCGGCGCCCGCCTCGGTCACCGCCACGTCGCGCACGTTGGGGACGACGGCGGCGATCGCACCGCGCAGGCTGGCCGCGATCGGCAGCGCGCCGAGATAGACGTGCTCGCGATGATAGCCGGGCTCGATCGCCTGGTAGATGGCGTCCCGCGCATGCGTCAGCGCCGAGAAGGTGGCGCGGTAGCCGGGTCCGTAGCTCTCGTACATGCCGTGATATTCGGAGACGAGACCCTCGTCGAGCGGCTGGCGCGCATCGATCTCGCCCTCGAGGGCGATCTCGGCATCGGCCGGCACCATCAGATCGACGGTCCGGGCCGGCATCAGGCGGACGGGTGCTCCGAGCAGGCTGCCGGCGCACTCGATCTCGTCGTCGCCCACGCCGAGATAGAGGCAGGCCGCCAGCTGGATCGCCGGATGAGCGCCGAGCGCGACCACGATCGGCAGGGCCTTGCCGGCCTCGGCGGCGCGGCGGGAGAAGAGGGCGAGGTGATGGTTGGGCGCGATGCCGACCATGGCCGTCCGGCCGTCGTGGATCGCGAAACGCGCGAACGACGCGTTGCCTTTGCCGGTGTGCGGATCGCGCGCCAGGATGACGCCGGCCGTGATGTAGTGCCGCGTCTCGTGCTCGAAGAAGCGGGGCACCGGCAGCGCGGCCAGTGGATTGTCCCGGACGACGACTTCCTGGACGCGGCCGTTGGTCACCTGCACGGGCTTCGCCGGGGCTCGGATCGCCTGATGGATGCGCGGCACGATGTCGGCAGGCGTGATCCCGAGGGCGGCGGCGATCCGCGCGCGGCTGTTCAGAAGATTGCCGGCGACCCGCAGCGCGGAGCCCTTGACCTTCTCGAAGAGCAGCGCCGGGCCCGCATCTGCAGCGGAGAGGAAGGCCGAGAGCTCGAAGACCGGATCGACTTCCTTCGGGATGCGCAGGAGCGAGCCGTCCTTTTCGAGGGAAGCGAGAAAAGGACGGATGGATTGCTGCTCGCTCATGTTGCCCTTTGCGCGCCCGGCGCGGCCGGGCTTCAGAATGCCGTCATGTTATCGCGCAAAAGCGGGTGGCTGTACTCCCGTCGGGTGAGCTGGCGCTTCCACAGGGCCGGCACCAATTCGTCGACGATGGAGTTGATGTAGCGCGGCTTGAGATGGCCGGTGATCAGGAAGCCGTCGCCGCCGATCTCGTCCATGGCCTCCTGCATCTGGCCCGCGATCTGGTCGGCGGTGCCGACGAAATGGGTGAAGCCCTGGCCATTGGGCTTGGCAACGACCTCGCGCAGGGTGGCGTCCGGTCCTGCGTTCTTGAAGGTGAGCAGCAGGGTCTGCATGCCGTTGGTCGTGAATTCGCCCATCGGCTTGTCGGGATCGAATTGCGAGAAATCGAGGCCAGACAGGAACGACATGGCCGACAGCCCGCGCTCGAAATGATGGGCCCGCATCTTGGCGAGCTGGTCCTTCATGTCGGCGACGT
>CAZHQA010000391.1:0-3876 GCA_964533955.1 uncultured Reyranella sp.
TCGCCGAGATCGGCATTCCCGCTGCGGTGCTGGCGGCTATTACGCCACGCCTATGGCGAAACGAGCCCACCTTGTGGCCGCTGCGCCGACAGGCGCTCGGCGGCCATAAATATGCACGTGGCCATCTCACTGTTCTCGGTGGAGCGATCGCCACGGGTGCGGCGCGGCTGGCGGCGCTGGCTGGCCGGCGGAGCGGGGCGGGCCTTGTGACGATCGTGTCGCCGGTCGAGGCCATGTCGGTCTATCAGGCGGCCGAGCCGGGCAATCTGGTCATAGCGGCCGGCGATCGCGAGGCCTTTGCGAAGCTTTTGGCAGACGAGCGGCGCAATGCTTTCCTGATCGGACCGGGTGGTGGCGTGAACGAGCGTACGCGGGGCGCCGTGCTTGCCGCATTGGCGACCCGTCGAGCGGTGCTGCTGGACGCCGACGCCATTACGGTGTTCGCCGACCGGCCGACGCAACTGTTCGAGGCGATCGGTGGACCGGTGCTGCTCACTCCGCATGACGGCGAGTTCCGCCGATTGTTCCCGGATCTCGCCACCGTTCCGGGCAAGGTCGAGCGTGCACGCCAGGCGGCCCGGCGCAGCGGCGCCACCGTGCTGCTCAAGGGGCCCGACACGGTAATCGCCGCACCCGACGGGCGGGCCGTCATCAACGTCCACGCTCCGCCCTCGTTGGCGACCGCAGGGGCGGGCGATGTGCTGGCGGGAATCGCGGGCGGACTCATGGCCCAGGGATTGACGCCTCTGGCGGCCGGAGCGGCGGCGGCATGGCTGCACGGGGAGAGCGCCTATCGCTTCGAAAAGCCAGGCCTGATCGCCGAGGACCTGGTCGACGGCCTGCCGCAAGCCCTTGCGGCAGCGATGAATTGACCGCCTGCCGGGCGCGGGCTAATAGGCCCCGCGATTCGGTCCTCGCGGCGCCGGCCCGCAGGCCCTGGCGGGCGTGGTGGAATTGGTAGACACGCGAGATTTAGGTTCTCGTGCCGCAAGGCGTGGGGGTTCAAGTCCCTCCGCCCGCACCAGACGGAAAAGATGGAAGTGAAGCAATGCAAGTGACGGAACTCTCGGCCGAAGGTCTGAAGCGGCAATTCAAGATCGTGGTCCCGGCAGGCGACCTGTCCGCAAAGGTTGACGAGCGGCTGGCGGAACTCGCCCAGACGGCCCAGATGCCCGGCTTTCGGAAGGGCAAGGTGCCGGTCGGCTTGTTGAAGAAGCAGTACGGTCAGGCGCTCTACGGCGAGGCGCTCGAGCAGGCGGTGAACCAGAGCACGGCCAAGGCGATCGAGGATCGCGGACTGCGGCCCGCGCTGCAGCCCCAGGTCGACCTCAAGGAACTGGCGGAGGGCAAGGACGTCGAGTTCGAGGTCGCCATCGAGGTATTGCCGGAGATCGGCAAGCTTGATTTCTCGGGCATCGAGCTTGACCGACTCAAGGCAGAGGTGCCGGCCAAGGATGTGGACGAGGCCATCGAGCGCATCGCCAAGGCCAATCGCGAGCAGAAGCCGGTCGACCCGCCGCGTCCGGCGCAGAAGGGCGATGCGCTGAAGCTCGACTTCGTGGGCTCGGTCGACGGCGTTGAATTCCCCGGCGGCAAAGCCGACGATTACGTGCTCGAGCTGGGCTCGGGCTCGTTCATTCCCGGATTCGAGGATCAGCTGATCGGTGCCGAGGTCGACAAGCCGCTGGACGTGAAGGTCACCTTCCCGGCGGACTACGGCAACGCCGAATTGGCTGGCAAGGAGGCCGTCTTCAAGTGCACGGTGAAGGAGATCCGTGAGTTCGTCGACAAGCCGGCCGATGACGAACTGGCCAAGAAGAGCAATTTCGAGAACCTGGAAGCCATGCGCAAGGCGGTGGCCGACCGTATCGCGCAGGATTACTCGCAGGTTTCGCGCTCGATGATCAAGCGTCAGCTCCTCGACAAGCTGGCCGACAGCCACAAATTCGAGGTACCCGAGGGGCTGGTCGAAGGCGAATTCAACGCGATCTGGCAACGCATCGAGGAAGCCAAGAAGAACGGCGAGAAGGTCGAGGGCGACGAGGAGAAGATGCGCCAGGAGTATCGCGAGATCGCCGAGCGCCGTATTCGCCTGGGCCTGCTGCTGGCCGACGTCGGCCGCTCCAACTCGATCGACGTCACCCCCGAGGAGCTGAACCAGGCGGTGATGCGCGAGGCGATGCGCTATCCCGGCCAGGAGCGCCAGGTGCTGGAGTTCTACGGCAAGAACGCCCAGCTCAAGGAGCAGCTCCGGGCGCCGATCTTCGAGGAGAAGACCGTCGATTTTATCCTTGAACTCGCCAAGGTTAATGAGCGGTCGGTTACGCCCGAAGAGCTGCTCAAGGCGGCCCGCGAAGCCGACGAGGACAAGTCGGCCGGGGAGGCCGCGACACCGGCAGCCACCTGATGGCGGCAAACTGATCCAGAGCCGGCGGCCTTGAACCGGGCGGCCGGCGCTGCCACTTTCCAGAGAACAGTCAACGAGGGCCCCGCGATGAGTGGCGAGCGCGATCCACTGCAGGTCTACAACAACTACTATGTTCCGATGGTCGTCGAGCAGTCGGCCCGCGGCGAACGCGGGTACGACATCTGGTCGAGGCTCCTGAAGGAGCGCATCATCTTCCTGAACGGCCCGATCGAGGACAATGTCGCCGGACTGGTCTGCGCCCAACTCCTCTATCTTGAGGCGGAAAACCCCACGAAGGACATCTCGTTCTATATCAACTCGCCGGGTGGGGTCGTGACGTCCGGGATGGCGATCTACGACACGATGCAATATGTAAGGCCGCAGATCTCGACCCTGGTGTTCGGCCAGGCCGCCTCGGCGGGCTCGCTCCTGTTGATGGCCGGCCAGAAGGGCAAGCGCTTCGCGCTGCCCAATTCGCGGATCATGATTCACCAGCCGTCCGGTGGAGCCCAAGGGCAGGCGACCGACATCGAGATCCATGCCCGGGAGATCCTGGCCACGCGGGCACGCCTGAACCAGATGTACGTGGACCACACCGGCCGGACGATCGAGGAGATCGAGCGCGCCATGGAGCGCGACAGGTTCTTCGCCCCGCCGGAGGCCAAGGCCTTCGGTTTGATCGATGATGTGCTGGAAAAGAGGCCCACGCCGACCATACAGGCGGCGGCCTCCTGAGGGGCAGCCGCGACCAATTGTTCGGCGTTCGCCAGTCGACACACAACATTTTGATGTTGTGGCCCTCAGGGGCACGCGTTTAACATGGTCTTGGGTGCCGGTCCGCAGGGTTGGCGGGCGCGGGTGACCCAAGCGGAGGTGCGTTAAAAAGATGCCAGCCGCCAAGTCAGGGGGCGACTCCCGCAATACCCTCTATTGTAGCTTTTGCGGTAAGAGCCAGCACGAGGTCCGCAAGCTCATTGCCGGGCCGACGGTGTTCATCTGCGATGAATGCGTCGAACTCTGCATGGACATCATCCGTGAAGAGAGCAAGACCACGCTGGTGAAGTCCAAGGACGGCGTACCGTCGCCCAAGGAAATTCGCCAGATTCTCGACGACTACGTGATCGGCCAGGACCAAGCCAAGCGCATCCTGGCGGTTGCGGTGCACAATCACTACAAGCGGCTGAGCCACGGCGGCAAGGCCAACGACGTCGAGATCGCGAAGTCGAACATCATGCTGATCGGCCCGACCGGCTGCGGCAAGACTCTGCTCGCCCAGACACTGGCTCGCATGCTCGACGTGCCGTTCACCATGGCCGACGCCACGACGCTCACGGAAGCGGGCTATGTCGGCGAGGATGTCGAGAACATCATCCTGAAGCTGCTTCAGTCGGCCGACTACAACGTCGAGCGGGCACAGCGCGGCATCGTCTATATCGACGAGGTCGACAAGATCAGCCGCAAGTCGGACA
>CAZHQA010000392.1:0-3859 GCA_964533955.1 uncultured Reyranella sp.
CCGCGGTCGGGCCGTCGCCGGCCAGCGTCGTGCGGCGCATGTCGCGCGGCTCGTGGGCCGGGAAGGGGCGGGCGCGATGCATGGTCTGGCGGTTGTCCCACATCACCAGGTCGCCCAGCCGCCACTTGTGGGTGTAGACGAACTCGCGCTGCGTGGCATGCTCGATCAGGTCGCGCAGGAAGCCGCGGGCCTCGGGCATCGGCCAACCGACGATCTCGCCGGCATGGCTCGAGAGATAGAGCGACTTGCGACCCCACGGGTGGCTGCGCACCATGCACTGGCGCACCGGGCGGAAGCGCTCGCGCTCCTCGTCGGTGAAGTCGGTGAAGCCGATGACCTGGCGCGAATACATCTGGCTGTGCTCGCAGACCATGTCCTGGACCAGCTCCTTGGTCTCCTCGTCGAGCGCATCGTAGGCCGCGCACATGTAGGCGAACTGCGTGTCGCCGCCCTTGCTCGGGATCGACAGAGCATGCAGCAGCGAGTACTTCGCCGGCACCACCTTGAACGAGCTGTCCGAGTGCCACAGCCGGTTGCCGATGGCGAACAGCCGGCGCCGGTCGTCGCGGGCGTAGGGCTTGTTGTTCTTGTCGAGGTTGGAGACGTCGGCGAACGTCGTCGGCAGGCGCGTCTCATTGGCGGCGCGCAGGCTGGTGCCGATGGCGTGCTCGATCTTGCCCAGGCTCTCGGTGAAGGCGAGCTGCTGGGCATCGTCGATGTCCTGGTCGCGGAACACCAGCACGGCGTACTTCTCCATGCCGGCGTGGATCGCCGCGACCTCCTCGGCCGTCAGCGGCTGTCTCATGTCGATGCCCGCCACTTCACCGGCAAAGCAGGGACCGACCTGGCGGATGGTGACGGGCATCGGAAGCCTCCTTAGCGCAACGGCGAGAAGCTGGCGGGGATGGCGAGCGTGCTCTGCTGCTTGAGCAGCTGCACGCTCTCGTGCCGCGGCGGCGGCCAGATGCCGGCGGCGACGGCCTCGCCGCGGATGCGCTCGCGCTCGCCCATGTTCTTGTAGGCCCAGACATGGACCCACTGGTTGAGCGTGCCGATGTCGCTGAAGCCGGCGAAGACCAGCGGCGAGAGGGCGGTGCGCTGCTTGATGCGGCTGCCCCAGCTCTCGATCACCTTGGGGATCGAGCCCGGTCCGTAGGTGTAGGTGCGGAACTCGTAGATGCCGCCGTGCTGGCCGGGATCGAAGGCCGGCGAGAACGGCGCGGGATGGAGGATCTTGCTTTCCATCTCGAGGATGAATTCGGAGGTCTTGGGCGGCCAGATGCCCATCTCGACCGCCTTGGCGCGCGTGCTGTCGCGTTCGTTGAGGTCCTTGTAGGGCCAGATATGGATGATCTGGTTGAGTGTGCCGACCTCGGAGCGCCACAGGCCGCCGAAGCGCGACAGCTTGGTGCGCGCGTCGATGGCCGCCGCCCACCGCTTCTCGAGTTCCGGGAAGCTGCCCGGCTTCAGCAAGTACGTGCGCATCTCGAAGATCATGTCTTTCCTCCTCATTTCTTCCGGGACCGCGGGCCTCTGGCCCGCTCATGATGCGGGCCGGAGGCCCGCTGTCCGGCAAGATCAGTCAGCCGCTGCCGCGCGGACGTCGGCCTTCTTGAACGCCGGCATCACTTCCTTGGCGAAGCGCTCGATCTGCTCGAGCGTGGTGGCGATCGGCGTGCCGAGCGGCATGGTGCAGATCACCCGCTCGAGGCCGGGCCAGCGTTTCTCGACCGCCTTCAGCTCGGCGATGATGTCGGCCGGGGTGCCGGCCAGGAAGCCGCCCGCCTTCACCGCATCCTCGATGCGCGGCAATTTCGTCGTCGGCACGAGCGAGGGATCGCGCATGGCGGCGATCTGCTGCTCGGTGATGGCGCGCACCAGGCGGAGCTCGCCGAACATCTTCATGTTCTCTTCGTAGTAGGCCGCGGCCTTCCTGATCGCCGCTTCCTTGCTCTCGGCGATGTGGAACTGGTAGCCCAGCGCCAGCCGCTCGCCCGGCTCGAGCTTGATGCCGCGCCGCGCATAGGCCGCCTGGAAGCCCTGCATGTGGCGGTCGACGGCGCCGCCCTCGGCCGAGCCGCCGCCGATCACGCCGCAGATGCCGTACTTGGCCATGAAGTCGAAGGCGCGGTCCGAGCCCGACTGGATCGGCTGCCAGCATTCGACCGCGTGGGTCGGCCGCGGCACCAGGGTCAGCTCCTTCAGCGTGTAGCCGCGATAGGGCACTTCCGGCGGCAGGGTGTAGTGCTTGCCCTTGTGGCTGAAGCGCTCTTCCCGGAACGAACGGAAGATGATGTCGACGCCTTCCTCGAACAGCTCGCGGTTGGCCTCCTGGTCGGTCAGCGGCGAGCCGAAGGTCTCGACCTCGCGGGTGTGGTAGCCGCGGCCGATGCCGAAGGTGACGCGGCCGCCGGTCAGCACGTCGGCCATGGCGTAGTCCTCGGCCAGCCGGAGCGGATGCCACATCGGCACGATGTTGAAGCCGCAGCCGATCCTGAGGCGCTTGGTCACCGCGGCGAGGTGGGTCGCCATCAGCAGCAGGTTGGGAATGCACTCCGTGCCCTCGGGCTGGAAGTGGTGCTCGGCCATCCAGAAGGTGTCGTAGCCCAGCACGTCCAGCTTCTGGGCGTAGGCCACGGCCTTGTGCAGCGTGTCGGCCAGCACCTCGTTGGGATAGCGGCGATCGTTGATCGGCGTGCCGAGATAGCCTGGATTTTCCAGGTCCACCGAGCCGACATACGAACTGTCGAACTTCGTGATCATTGGGCGTTTCCTGTTGGAGACGCTAGAATGTCCGCCTGATCGAAGGAGGGCAAGGGATGGCCGGCCATTTTGACCGCTCTGCGGAGGACCTCGGCAATATCGTGGCGCTGGAGCACGTCAACGTCCTGGTCCCGGACCAGGGCCTGGCGACGTTGTTCTACA
Organism: uncultured Reyranella sp.; assembly: GCA_964533955.1. Taxonomy (GTDB): domain Bacteria; phylum Pseudomonadota; class Alphaproteobacteria; order Reyranellales; family Reyranellaceae; genus Reyranella. Next base: position 2,926 of record CAZHQA010000392.1, read on the forward strand.
TCAGCGGGATCGGGTTGACGCGCGATCCCTACATGATGACCAGCATCGACAACATGTGGGTCAATGTCGGGCGCAGCCAGTTCCACCTGCCGACCGGCAAGGCGCAGAAGCTGCGCGGCAAGATCGGCCTGGTGATCCCCGACCGCGGGCGGCTGCTCGAGCGGTTGGAGCGCATGAAGAAGCCGCTCGCCGGCACCAAGTACGGCTACAAGCAGCACAACGCCTATGTCGAGGCGACCTGCCCGTGGGGCAACATCTTCCGCCTGCACGACCCGATGGATGGCGTCGAGCTCGGCATGGCCTATGTCGAGTTCGACGTGCCGACGGGCACGGCCAAGGGCATCGCCGATTTCTACGCCAAGATGTTCGACACCATGACCTCGGTGAAGGATGGCGCCGCGCACGTCTCGGTCGGGCAGCACCAGGAGCTGGTGTTCCGCGAGACCAAAGCGAAGCAGGCGCCCTATGACGGTCATCACATCCAGGTCTACGTCGCCAACTTCGGCACGCCGCACAAGCGGCTCGGCGAGCACGGGCTGGTGAGCGAGGAAAGCAACCGCTACCAGTACCGCTTCAAGGACATCACCGACCTCAAGACCGGCAAGAAGCTGTTCGAGATCGAGCACGAGATCCGCAGCATGACGCACCCCATGTTCGCGCGGCCACTGCTCAACCGGAACCCGCAGCAGACCAACCGCACCTACGTCCCCGGCCGCGACGGCTGGGTGCCGGTCGCCGAGGCGGAGGACAATCCCGGCCGCGTCGGCCCCCGGGCGAGGGCGATGGGCTAGAGTCTTCGTCTTCCGGACCGCGGGCCGGAGGCCCGCGGTCCGGCAAGGCTAAGAGCGCTGCCGCTCCACCGGCAGCACCGTCTTCTTGTCGACCGCGCCGCCGCGCAGGATCGCGACGACGGTCTCCCGCCCGATGCGTTCGG
>CAZHQA010000393.1:0-3846 GCA_964533955.1 uncultured Reyranella sp.
CGGTGTTCACGGGCAAGCTCTGCATCGAGTGCGACGCCTGCGTCGACATCTGCCCGATGGACTGCATCACCTTCACCGAAAACGCCGAGGAGAAGCAGCTGCGCACCCAGCTCATGGCGCCGGCGGTGAACCCGACCCAGGACCTCTACGTCGCCAACGACCTCAAGACCGGCCGGGTGATGGTGAAGGACGAGGATGTCTGCCTGCATTGCGGGCTGTGCGCCGAGCGCTGCCCGACCGGTGCCTGGGACATGCGCAAGTACTACATCGAGATGACTCAAGCGGAGCATGCATGCCGCAAGCACTAGCCGCCGTTAACGACTTCGTCGTCAAATTCGCGAACGTCAACGGCTCCGGATCGGCCTCGGCCAACGAACTGTTCGCCCGCTCGATCCTGCGCATGGGCGTGCCGGTCAGCCCGCGCAACATCTTCCCGTCCAACATCCAGGGCCTGCCGACCTGGTACGAGGTGCGGGTCACCGAGAAGGGCTATCTCGGCCGCCGTGGCGGCGTCGACATGATGGTCGCGATGAACCCGCAGACCTGGGCCGAGGACGTCAAGGAGATCGAGCCCGGCGGCTACCTGTTCTACGATTCGACCAAGCCGATGCCGTCGTCGATGTTCCGCGAGGACATCAACGTCGTCGGCGTGCCGCTGACGGCGATCACCAACGCCACCTACTCCGACGCCCGCCAACGCCAGCTGTTCAAGAACATCATCTATGTCGGCGCACTCTCGGTGCTGCTCGACATCGACGAAAAGAAGATCCAGGGCCTGTTCGGCGAGCAGTTCAAGGGCAAGGAAAAGCTGATCGATTCCAACGTCAAGGCGCTGCAACTGGGCCGCGACTGGGTCAAGCAGCACGTCGATCCCGACACGGTGAAGCTCAAGGTCCGGCCCTCCGATAACGTCGGCAACCGCATCTTCGTCGAAGGCAACAACGCCGCCGCGCTGGGCGCGGTCTATGGCGGCGCCACGGTGTGCGCCTGGTATCCCATCACGCCCTCTTCCTCGCTCGCCGAGGCCTTCCAGTCGCATTGCAAGCGGCTGCGGCACGACAAGGAGACCGGCAAGGCGAAGTACGCCATCGTGCAGGCCGAGGATGAGCTCGCCTCGATCGGCATCGTGATCGGCGCCGGCTGGAACGGCTCGCGCGCCTTCACCAGCACGTCGGGGCCCGGCATCTCGCTGATGACGGAATTCATCGGACTTGCCGCCTTCGCCGAAGTGCCGGCGGTGATCGTCAACGTGCAGCGCGGCGGACCGTCGACGGGCATGCCGACGCGCACCCAGCAGTCCGACCTGTTGTCCTGCGCCTACGCCTCCAACGGCGACACCAAGCACGTGCTGCTGTTCCCGGAAGATCCCAAGGAGTGCTTCGACTTCACGGCGACGGCGCTCGATCTCGCCGACCGGCTGCAGACGCCGGTCTTCGTCATGACCGATCTCGATATCGGCATGAACCATCGCCTGTGCGAGCCGTTCCAGTGGGACGAGAGCCGCCAGCTCGACCGCGGCAAGGTGATGACCGCCGCCGACCTCGACGCCGGCAAGACGTTCGGCCGCTACCTCGACGTCGACGGCGACGGCATCCCCTATCGCACCTATCCCGGCACACATCCGACCAAGGGCTCGTATTTCACCCGCGGCACGACCAAGGACGAGTTCGCGCGCTACTCCGAGGAAGGTCCGGTCTATGTGCGAAATATGGAGCGGCTGCAGAAGAAGCTGCATACCGCGGCCCGGATCGCGCCACAGCCCGTGCGCTACTCCTCGCCGAAGCCGTCGCGCTACGGCGTGATCTACTTCGGCTCGACCAGCCCGGCCATGGAGGAGGCGCTCGACCACATCGAGGAGGCGGGCAACCATGTCAATGCGCTGCGCGTACGGGCCTTCCCGTTCGCCAAGGCGGTCGAGGACTTCGTCCACGAGCACGAGAAGGTGTTCATCGTGGAGCAGAACCGCGACGCCCAGCTCAAGACGATGTTGATGTCCGACTTCACGCTGGACGCCCGCAAGCTCGTGTCGGTGCTGCACTACGACGGCACGCCGATCACCGCACGCTTCATTTCCGCCGACATCGGCAAGAAGCTCGCCCAATTCAAGGTCGTTCCGTTCGAGAAGGCCGCGTCATGACCTACATTGCCAAGCCCAAGCTGCATCATCCGTCGCTGGTCAAGAACAAGGCCGGTTTCACCCGCCGCGATTACGAAGGCGCAGTCTCGACGCTCTGCGCCGGCTGCGGCCACGATTCGATCAGCGCCGCGATCATCCAAGCCTGCTACGAGCTCGACATCCTGCCGCACCAGGTCGCCAAGCTCTCCGGCATCGGCTGCTCGTCCAAGGCGCCGACCTATTTCGTCGGCGCGAGTCATGGCTTCAACACCGTGCACGGCCGCATGCCGTCGGTGATGACCGGCGCCAACCTCGCCAACCGCGACCTGATCTACATGGGTGTCTCGGGCGACGGCGACTCGGCCTCGATCGGACTCGGCCAGTTCGCCCACATCATGCGCCGCGGCGTGAACATGACCTACATCGTCATGAACAACGGCGTGTACGGCCTGACCAAGGGCCAGTTCTCCGCCACCGCCGACAAGGGTTCGATCAGCAAGAAGGGCGTGTCCAATCCCGAGGAATCGATCGACATGGTGTCGCTCGCCATCCTGATGGGAGCCACCTTCGTCGCCCGCTCATTCTCCGGCGACAAGCACCAGCTGGTGCCGCTGATCAAGGCCGCCATGAGCCACAAGGGCGCGGCCTTCCTCGACGTCATCAGCCCGTGCGTGGCGTTCAACAACCACGCCGGCTCGACCAAGAGCTACGAGTATGTGCGCGAGCACAACGAGGCGCTGAACCGCCTCGACTTCATCGAGGGCCGCGAAGAGATCACGACCCAGTACGATCCCGGCACGGCGACCACCGTCCAGCAGCATGACGGCTCGTGGCTCCGCCTGCGCAAACTCGGCGAGGAATACGACGCGTCGGACAAGATCGCCGCCATGAAACGCGTCCAGGAGGGCCTGGCCGCCGGCGAGGTCGTGACCGGCCTGCTCTATGTCGATCCCTCGCCAAAGGATCTGCACGACAACTTGAACACTGTCGGCGTGCCGCTCAACACGCTGAACGCGAACGAGCTCTGCCCCGGCCCGGCGGCACTCGATCGCATCAACGCGAGCCTGCGCTAAGACAGTCCGCTTTGGGACCGATCAGGCGGGGGCCGGCAAAGCGGTTTCCACCAGATGACCGACCTCGCCCGGCGCCCGGCGCAATTCGAGCCGCCGATCGTGCCATTTCTGCAGGGTCGGCCGGTGACCAATCGATACCATGGTCGTAGTCGGCAGGCCGCGCTTCAGCGCCTCGTAGACGGCGGCCTCCGATGCATCGTCCAGCGAGGCGGTGGCCTCGTCCATGAACAGCCAGTCGGGCTTGAATACCAGTGCTCTGGCAGCGGCCAGGCGTTGCTGCTCGCCGCCCGACAGCATGTTGCTCCAGTGTGCCTCCTCGTCGAGCCGGCCGGCGAGATGGCCGAGATTGACGGCCTGCAGCGCCGTCACGATTTCGGCGTCGCTCGCCGCCGACCGTTCGTCGGGATACTTCACGGCATCCCTCAAGGTGCCGATGGGAATGTAGGGCTTCTGCGGCAGGAACAGCACGCGCGCCCCGGCCGGCACATGGACGTGCCCCCGGCCGAACGGCCAGATGCCGGCCAGCGCGCGGAACAGCGTGCTCTTGCCCGAGCCGCTCGCGCCCGAAATCAGCGTCGCCTGCCCTTTCGGCAATTCAAAGCTGGCGTCTTGAAGAAGCGCGCTGCCATTCGGCAGCGCAAGCGTCAGGTTCTCGGA
>CAZHQA010000394.1:0-3846 GCA_964533955.1 uncultured Reyranella sp.
CTAGAGTTCCCGTTCGCCATGACGCAGCAGCTGCCCACCTCCAGCAAGATCGGCCTGATCGCCGCCCTCGGCAGCGGCGCGCTGCTGCTCGGCGCCTTCTACTTCCAGTACGTCGTGAAGCTCCCGCCCTGCGACATGTGCTACTGGCAGCGCTGGCCGCACATGGCGGCGATCGTCGTCGGCCTGGCAGCCGGCGCGTCATACCTGCAGCCCCGTCTCGCCCTGGCGTTCGCGCTGCTGGCGATCGCCGCCCTCCTCGTGACGGCCGGCATCGGCGCCTTCCATGTCGGCGTCGAGCAGCACTGGTGGGAAGGACCGCAGGCCTGCTCGGGCCGCGTGCCGGCCGGCCTGAGCGATGCCGAGCTGAAGAAGTTCCTGCTCGGCGCCCGCATGGTGCGCTGCGACGAGCCGGCGTGGAAGATGTGGGGCATCTCGATGGCCGGCTGGAACGCAATCCTGTCGGGCGGCCTGGCAATCGTGCTGGCGGCCGCCGTGGCGCGCCACCTCGGGGCGCGGACGTGAGCAGCCCGCCGCGCAATCCGGGCGATCCCGATCCGCGCGCGCTGGTCGAGCGGGTGATCCGCGTCGACCAGGCCGGCGAGGTCGGCGCCGTGCGCATCTACGAAGGCCAGCTCGCCGCCCTGCGCTGGACCGGCCGCGCCGACAGCGACGCCGGCCGCAAGATCGCCGCCATGGCGCGTGCCGAGCGCGAGCACAGCAAGACCTTCGACCGCCTGGTCGCCGAGCGACGCGTGCGGCCGACCCTGCTGTCGCCGCTGTGGAACGTCGCGGGCTTTGCGCTCGGCGCGGCGACCGCCCTGCTGGGCGACAAGGCGGCGATGGCCTGCACCGTCGCGGTCGAGGAGACGATCGACGAGCACTATGCGAGCCAGGCCGCAGCGCTGGGCGACGAGGAGGCCGAGCTGCGCGCCACCGTCGAGAGGTTCCGCGCCGACGAGCTTGCCCATCGCGACGAGGCGCTGGCCTCGGGCGCCGAACAGGCGCCCGGCTACGAGGTGATGACCGCCGCCATCAAGGCGGGCTCGCGCCTGGCGATCTGGCTGTCGACCCGGATTTAGGCGTGCGCAGCAAAGCGAGCGCGCTTAGGTTTGGTCGAGCTCGCTGTCCCAATACAGGAAGTCGCGCCAGCTTTCGTGCAGGTAGCCGGGCGGGAAGGCGCGGCCGTTCTCCTGCAGCTCCTGGGTCGTCGGCTCGGACGGATAGCGATGGAGCCCCATGCCGCTCTCGCGCAGCAGCCGGTTGCCCTTGAGCAGGTTGCACGGGCTGCAGGCGGTGACGACGTTGGTCCACATCGTGCGCCCGCCGCGTGACTTGGGCACCACGTGATCGAAGGTGAGCTCGTTGGTCGCGAAGTCGCCGCCGCAATACTGGCAGTTGAAGCGATCGCGCAGGAAGACATTGAACCGCGTGAAGGCCGGCCGCCGCGCCGCCGGCACGTACTCCTTGAGCGCAATGACGCTCGGCAGGCGCATCTCGAACGACGGGCTGTGGATCTTGCGCTCGTACTCCGAGATCACGCTGACGCGGTCGAGGAACACCGCCTTGACGGCGTCCTGCCACGACCAGATCGACAAGGGAAAATACGACAGCGGCCGAAAGTCGGCGTTGAGAACCAGCGCGTGGCAGGACTCAAGGCCCGGCGACACGGCTAGGCTCGCCGCCGTTGAGCGGGTCTACTGGGGAAGTCGATCCGGTCGGAAAGCCGAATGAACATGGCGCGCATTGTGGCAAAGATTCTTGGAAACACAATATGTCGTAATAACGGTCATCGACGTGTCTTGGAAAAGCAATAAGATCGACGCGGGAGGAAGCACCATGGACACCACGATTCGCCCCTCGACGGACACGAAATTTCCACTGCCGCAGGCCGACCTCGAATCGCTCGGCTTTCGCAAAAGCCAGATCGACCGGCTGGTCGCGCTGATCGAGCGCCACATCGCCGAGGGCCGCTATCCCGGCTGCCAGATCGCGCTCGCCCGCCACGGCAAGCTCGCGCTCTACCGGAGCTTCGGCCAGGCCGTCACCACGCCGTCGCCGCGCGCGGCGGCCGACGACACGCTGTGGCTGCTCTACTCCAACACCAAGGTCGTGACGGCGGTGGCGCTGTGGGCGCTGGCCGAGCGCGGCCTGTTCTCCTTCTCCGACAAGATCGCCGATCACGTGCCGGAGTTCGCCCGCCACGCCAAGGGCAACATCACGGTGCTGCAGACCATCACGCATCAGGCGGGCTTCCCCAGCGCCGTGGTCGGCAAGGACGCCTGGGCCGACCACAAGCGGCTGCGCCAGGTGGTGTGCGACTTCCCGCTCGAGTTCACGCCGGGCTCGAAGGTGCACTATCACGGTTTGACCGCGCACTGGACCTTGGGCGTGCTGATCGAGGCGGTGACCGGCCGTGATTTCCGCGATGTCATCCGCGAGACCGTCAGCGAGCCGCTGGGCCTCGCCCGCGAGCTTTACGTCGGCCTGCCCGAGAGCGAGTTCGCGCGCGCCGCCGACATGCACGAACCGACGGCCAAGGGCGATGCGTTCCAGCCCAGCGCCGATGCCAACACCGCCGACTGGCGCAAGGGCGGCGCGCCGGGCGGCGCGGGCTACGGTACGGCCCGCGCCATGGCCGCGCTCTACCAGATGATGCTGGCCGGCGGCGAGCTGAACGGCGTGCGCATCGTCTCGCCGCGCCTGCTGCAATACGCCATCCGCAACCACACCGGCGATCGCGTCGACGAGTTCATGGGCATGCCGATGCATCGCGGGCTCGGCCCCCATCTCCGTGGCACGACCGAGAACATCCGCGGCCTCGGCGCCCTCGCCAATCCCGGCGTGTTCGGCCATGGCGGCGTCGGCACCTCCTACTGCTGGGGCGACCCACAGTCCGGCGTCTCCTTCGCCTACATCACCAACAACCGCATCCCCGATCCTTGGCACTCCAGGCGCCTCGATCAGGTAGCCAACCTGGTGCATGCCGCGATCCTCTAGTTCTTGCCGGACCGCGGACCTCCGGTCCGCTCATGAGGCAGACCGGAGGTCCGCGGTCCCGGAAGAGCGGCAGCGGGGTAGCGCACTAGCGGAAAGTGCGGAAAGTCGGATTGACCTCCCAACGACGTCTCGGCCGTCCAAAATTCCCATCCAGTGCGAGCGGGCGCAGCAGCCCGCCCGCCTCCAGCCGCGCGATCACGTCGTCCGCACCGTCTGCGTTGACCGCCTGGCAGAGCGCTTCCCTTCGGATGTCCTCCCGCGAGACCTCGGCGAGGCCGGCGCGCTTCAACCAGCGCGCGGCACGTCGGGCCGTGGCGTCGCGATCGCCGCGGCCCGCGCCCTGGAAGACGCTCTGCGCGTGCGGATGGAAATAGTCGGCCCACAGGTCATACGCCGCCTCGAGGTGGCGCGCCGTGATGCCCTGTTGCGGCACCTCGTCCGTCGACTCGTGGGCCCAGTGCATCAGCGCCAGCAGGCCCGACAGCCGCACGATGGTGCCGGCGCCCTTGCCGAGCCAGGCCGCTTCCCAGCTCTCGGCGTCGCGCCAGCGCCGGCGCACCTGCGGCAACAGCTGCTCGAACCGCGTGATGGCCTCGGCCTCGAAGTCGAGCGTGCCGGGCTGTGCCAGCGTGCCGCCGAGGCCGACGATGCGCCGCAGCAGGCCGCGCATGCCGTCGTCGTCGGCAGCGTCCATCCTCAACGCCGCCCGGGCGGGCGGCTCGGGCCACGTATAGAGAAAGCGTGCGCCCAGCGCCTCGCCGCCCAGGCCGAAGATCTCGGCGAGAGCGGCCGGCGCCAGCCCGCCCATGATGTTGCGGGGAGATCGATCGCCCTCGAGATCGCAATCGA
>CAZHQA010000395.1:0-3752 GCA_964533955.1 uncultured Reyranella sp.
GAGGAAATCGAGGTCAAGCTGCCATTCTCAATGAAGCGGACCGACGACCAGATTGCCAAGGCAGTACTGGATCGGTTTTCGTGGGACGTTTCGGTGCCCAAGGACAGAGTCAAGGTGAAGGTCGAGGATGGCCGCGTCACCCTGACCGGCGAGGTCGACTGGCACTTCCAGAGCGACGCTGCCGAGGATGCTTGCCGCCGGTTGTACGGGGTTGTTTCCGTGTTCAACGAGATTGCGATCAAGCCGAAGGTTCAGCCCTCGGAGATCAAGGAAAAGATCAGGACTGCTCTTCACCGGTCCTGGTATGAGCCGGTAAATGTCACTGTAAGCGCAGACGGCGGCAAAGTCCGTCTGACTGGAAACGTTCGCACCTGGTACGAGCGGCAGCAGGCTGAAACGGCAGCCTGGGGCGCGCCCGGAGTCACTCAGGTCGATGACAGCATCACCATAAGCTGACGATACGAGGGGCCGCCGCAGATTCCGATCATTCGGGCTCGGTGCGGCGGCCCTTCGACTGTCACAGGCCAGCTGCTGGGAAATGCAATGAACCTCCGGACAGCGGTGCTCGATGTCCGCCAGATGGGCGAAGCTGATCGTCTGACCATCGCGGCCGGCACAACGGCCATCGACCTGATGTACAATGCCGGCTGGGCCGTTGCGCGCGAGATCAAGCGGCGCTGGCCGGTGGGGCGGGTCACTGTCCTGTGCGGACCCGGCAACAATGGCGGCGACGGCTTTGTGGCCGCCCGACTGCTTGACGAGGCGGGTTGGCTCGTTAGGGTCGCTTTGCTCGGTCAACGTGATCATCTTGCAGGCGCGGCCCGGCACCATTCGGAGCAGTGGTGCGGGACTGTCGAGCAACTGACACCAGAAGTGCTCGATGGCGCCGAGTTGGTGGTGGACGCAATATTCGGGGCGGGGCTTAGCAGCACGCTCAAGGGACCGGCCGCGGAGACTTTGGCCGCCGTGGCCCACAGGGGAACGCCGCTCGTTGCCGTCGATGTGCCAAGTGGCCTTGATGGCGATACGGGTGAGAACTTGGGCGCCGTCGCGGCGGTGCTGACCGTCACTTACTTTCGCAAGAGGCCGGGCCACCTGTTGTTTCCCGGCCGGCTATTGTGCGGTGAAGTGGTCGTTGCCGATATCGGTACGCCACCCTCCGTGCTCGAGCAGATCGCTCCGGACACATTCGAGAATGATCCGGCGCTCTGGTTTTCGGATTTGCCTCTCCTGCGGAACGACGGCAACAAATACACCCGCGGCCACGCGCTGATTGCCGGAGGCTACCCGATGACCGGCGCCGCCCGTATGGCGGCCCGGGCGGCGGCCCGTGCCGGTTCCGGACTGACCACGATCGCGGTGCCCGAGAGTGCACTGCCCATCTATGCGGCGGCGTTGACCAGCATCATGGTCAAGCCACTCGAAGCGTTGGAAGATTTCAACCGTCTGCTTGACGACCGTCGCTTCACGGCGTTGCTGATCGGACCCGGAGCGGGAGCAAGTAAGGAAACCCGCGCCCAGGTGCTTGCTATGCTGCGAACTGGTCGACCCACGGTGCTCGATGCAGATGCAATCACGGTCTTTCAGGAGGATCCGCCTTCGCTGTATCGGGCGATCGTCGGACCCTGCGTTCTGACGCCTCACGACGGCGAATTCCGCCGTCTTTTCGATCCGAGCGGAGACAAGTGCACCCGCGCGCGTGCTGCCGCCCGCCGCAGCGGAGCAATTATTGTTCTCAAGGGTAGCGATACAGTCATCGCGGCTCCAGATGGTCGAGCGGTCATCAATGCCAATGCGCCGCCTACATTGGCCACCGCGGGCGCTGGCGATGTTCTGAGTGGGATCGTGCTTGGACTCCTTGCCCAAGGCATGGAGCCATTTCTAGCGGCGACCGCCGCCGTGTGGCTGCACGGCGCTGCTGCCGTCGAGTTTGGCCGCGGCCTCATGGCTGAAGATCTGCCGGACCTGCTGCCCGGCGTGCTTCGTAGCCTCTACGGCTGAAAACATGGCGATCACCAGAGCGTTCGCGCCGGCGGCCGTGGCGCCGACCATGGGTCTTGCGCAGGACAGGGGAATGCAATGCAGGCAATGGTGTTGAATAGGATAGGGGGCGTCCTTGAGTGGACAGAGCTCGCCGACCGGCTGCCGGGGCCGGGCGAGATCAGGGTCAGGGTGATGGCGTGTGGCGTCTGCCGTACCGATCTGCACGTCGTTGACGGCGAGCTACCTCGCCCTCAGGTACCCATTATCCCCGGCCATGAGATCGTTGGTCGGATTGATCTGATAGGCGCAGGCGTGAAGGGACTGCAGGTTGGTGAGCGTGTAGGCATTCCCTGGCTCGGCCACACCTGTGGCCTTTGCCCCTATTGCATCGAGCAGCGGGAAAATCTGTGTGATAGCCCCCTCTTTACCGGGTTTACTCGGGACGGCGGCTTCGCGACTGCAACGATCGCCGATGCGCGCTTTGCGTTTCCACTTGGCGAGGCGGGCAGCGACGTGTCGCTTGCACCTTTGCTCTGCGCCGGGCTGATCGGGTGGCGTTCACTTGTGATCGCTGGCAACGGCAAAAAGATTGGTCTCTATGGGTTCGGCGCGGCGGCCCATATTTTGGCGCAGGTCGCCAAGTGGCAGGGGCGTTCGGTGTTCGCCTTCACACGGCCTGGAGATGCGGTAACCCAGGCCTTTGCCCGGCGCCTTGGCGCGACATGGGCGGGCGGTTCCGACGAGAAGCCACCCGAGCCACTCGATGCAGCGATCATCTTTGCTACCGCTGGCGATCTCGTGCCTCTGGCGCTGAAGGCGGTCCGCAAGGGCGGGCGCGTCGTGTGTGCGGGCATCCACATGAGCGACATCCCGAGCTTTCCCTACGGATTGCTGTGGGAGGAACGCCAATTGGTGTCGGTCGCCAATCTCACCCGACAGGATGGAATCGATTTCCTGCGCCTGGCCCCGCGGATCGGCATCGCCACCAGTACCACCACCTATCCGCTGACCCGTGCCAATGATGCTCTGGCCGATCTCCGGGCTGGTAGGTTCGAAGGGGCCGCTGTTGTCGTTCCCTCTCAGGCTAGCATCAAGGGCACAACGCCCTCATGAAGACAGTCCGAGGCGCAAATGGCCTGCGCGTCCGACGAGACTGGTCATTTGAGCGGCCGCATGGGTCGTGAGAGGGTGAGAAGTGAAGCCCGGCCGCGGAGATATGAAAGTGGCCATTTCGCGAGCACGCTCAAGCTGCAACTCGGTTGCTTCTGCGAGCAACATGATCACCAGATTCTCCAGGGCGATGACCCGAATACGTAGCTGTACCAGCTCGGCATTCGTCAAATGCGGGATCACGGGAGGCGCTCCGTCGGGAATGGAGCTGTCCTGAGGGCCACGAGGCCCGGCGCCACCTTCGGTATCCCACGTCGAAAGTGCGCTTTGGTGCTGTCGCAAGCGATCCACAGGCTTCGGCTTTTTGTCGGTCATGAGCAATATTCCCGAATAGAGGGATGTCAGTAGTGAGAAGTTGGCATCACGCGTTCGCGACCAACCTTGCCCGAATTACGCGTGCCTTGATGATGGCGGCCAGGGCCTCCAGTTCGGCGGCGAACAATTCTCCGTTCTCCTCGGAAATGTCGAACTGGATTTCCTGCTTTTCGGGGATGACCCTGATGTGGAAGCAATGCTCAGGATCCCGATCCTTGTGACCGACCGATCGATAGTCTGCTTTGATCATTCTGAGGTCGCAGAGAAGCTCTGGCGTGTTCATT
>CAZHQA010000396.1:0-1636 GCA_964533955.1 uncultured Reyranella sp.
GCGGCACTTCGCTCGGGTCGGGCTTCATCGTCGATCCCGAGGGCTACATCATTACCAACAACCACGTCATCCAGGGGGCGGAGGACATTACCGTCATCCTGCGTGACGACACCCAGCTCAAGGCCAAGCTGATCGGCTCGGACAGCCGGGTCGACATTGCCGTGCTGAAGGTCGAGCCGCCCAACAAGAAGCCGCTGCCCGCCGTCAAGTTCGGCGATTCCGACAAGTCTCGTGTCGGCGACTGGGTAATCGCCATCGGCAATCCCTTCGGGCTGGGCCATTCGGTGACCGCCGGCATCATTTCGGCCCGTGGCCGGGCGCTATCCGACTCGCTCGACGATTACCTGCAGACCGACGCAGCCATCAACAAGGGCAACTCGGGCGGCCCACTGTTCAACGCCGACGGTGAAGTGATCGGCGTCAACACCGCCATCTATTCGCCGACCGGCACCAATGCCGGCCTCGCCTTCTCGATTCCGTCCAACCTCGTCAAGCAGGCTGCTGACCAGCTGCGCGAGTTCGGCCGCATCCGTCGGGGCTGGGTTGGCGTGAGCTACCAGAGCGTGACCGACGACATCGCCGACAGCTTCGGCCTCGACCGCGCGCGCGGCGTGCTGGTCGCCAATGTCGTGGCCGACGGCCCGGCCTCCAAGGCGGGCATCAAGCGCAACGACATCATCCTGTCCTTCGCCGGCCAGGACGTGCCCGACCTGCGCCGCTTCCCGCGCGTCGTCGCCAACGCCCGGGTCGGCAGCACGGTCGATGTCACGGTGTGGCGCGGCGGCAAGGAACAGACCCTGAAACTCAAGATCGGCGAGCAGGAAGAGCCGGAGAAGCAGAATGCGTCGGCCCAAGGCGGTCCGGCCAAGAAGCCGGCCGAGCCCGATCAGTCGGTAACCTCGACCATCGAGCAGCTTGGCCTGACGCTCCAGAAGGTAAGCGACCAGCTGCGCGAGAAGTATGGCCTGTCCGACAACGTCAAGGGCGTGGTGGTGACCAAGGTAGCGCCCAACAGCCCGGCGGCCGAAAAGCAGCTGCAGGCAGGCGACGTCATCCTCGAGGTCGACCAGAAGCCGGTGACCACGCCGCAGGAAGTCACCGATATCGTGGGCAAGTTGCAGGCCCAGAAGAAGCGCTCGGTTCTCCTGTTCGTCGAACGCCAGGGCGACCCGCGCTTCGCGGCGCTGAGGCTGACCAAGTAGTCTTCGCTGGGCACGCGCCACAGCCAATGGCGCGGCCCCGGCTAGCCGACCTTCACCACCAGTTTTCCGAAGTTCTCGCCCTTGAGCAGGCCAATGAAGGCCTGCGGCGCCTTGCCCAGGCCATCCACGATGGTTTCGCGGCTCTTGAGCTTGCCTGCTTTCAGGAGCCCGCCCACCTCGGCCACGAACTCGCCCATCAGATTGGCGTGGTCTGAGATGATGAAGCCCTGGATCAGGAGCTTCTTCTGCACGATCGCGAACATCTTGGGCGGGCCGGCCATCGGCTCCTGGTTCTGATACTCCGAGATCGCGCCGCAGAACGCCACCCGGCCGAAGGTGTTCAGCCGCGCGAACACGGCGTGGAAGATCCTGCCGCCGACATTCTCGAAATCGGCATCGATGCCCTTGGGGCAGAGCTTGTCGAGCACCGCCCC
>CAZHQA010000396.1:1736-3732 GCA_964533955.1 uncultured Reyranella sp.
GGCATGCCCAGCACGCCGAGATAGGCCGAGAGCGCCAAACCGGCCGGGTCGATCTTGCGCAGGGCCTTGCCGTCGTGGACCGTGTAGGTCGCCCAGTTCAGCAGGCCCATCACCGTATCACCCGTGGCGAAACCGACATGGCGCGATTCGACGACCTCGCCGATCGAGCCGCCGGTCAGCGGCTTGTCGAGCTCGAAGGGTGGCGTGTAGGAGCGCGTCTCCGTCATGCGCGGGCGCATGTAGGGATCGAGCGACAGGAAGCGCTGGCGGATCAGCACCTGGCCGTCGGCGAGCGCTGGCAACGCGACCTTCTGCTCGCGGAAGCAGTCGGGCGTGACGTCGCCGGCCGGACGCTTGGCAAGCACGATCTGGACGGCATCGGTCATGGGTTCTCCTTTTCGACGAAGTCGCTGCGGCGATAGCCCTGCAGATACAGCAGGCCGGTAAGATCGCAATGGTCTAGGCGGGCGTGCGCCTCGGCGGCGACCGCGGGCTTGGCCCGGAAGGCGACGCCGAGACCGGCCTCCTGCAGCATCGGCAGGTCGTTGGCGCCGTCGCCGACGCTCACCGCGTCGGCCATTGCCAGGCCGTGCGATGAGCCCAGATGCCGCAGCGTGGCAAGCTTGGCCTCCTTGCCGAGGACCGGCAGCTCGACGACGCCCGCCAGCGCCCTGCCGTCGTGCTTCAGTACGTTGGCGGCGTCGAAGTCGAAGCCCAGCTTCGCCGCCACCAGGCGGGTGAAATGGGTGAAACCGCCCGAGACCAGCGCGCAATAGGCGCCGTGATGCTTCATTGTGGCGACCAGGGTGGCGCCACCCGGCATGTAGCGGATCCGCCGGGCCGCCTCGTCGAGCTTGGCGACCGGCAGGCCTTTCAGCAATCCGACACGCTCGTTGAGGGCACCGGCGAAGTCGATCTCGCCGTTCATGGCGCGGGCCGTGATCGAGGCGATTTTCTCGCGCAAGCCGAGGAAGTCGGCCAGCTCGTCGAGCATCTCGTTCTCGATCATGGTCGATTCCATGTCGGCAACCAGCAGCCGCTTGCGTCGGCCGTCGCTGGCCACGAACACCGCATCGATGCCCGTCATGCCGAGACTGCTCGGCGCGGGACCGTCGAAAGGGATATCGCAGGCAATGTCGGCCGCGAGCCAGTCGGCCGCGCCGACCCTGGCGCCGCCGGCGCGCAGGATTTCGATGGCGGCCTGGACGGTGCTACCATCGAGAGTAGGGCGCGCGGGGTTGCAGAGCAGGACGAGGGTGT
The DNA here is from genome assembly GCA_964533955.1 of uncultured Reyranella sp. Classification (GTDB taxonomy): domain Bacteria; phylum Pseudomonadota; class Alphaproteobacteria; order Reyranellales; family Reyranellaceae; genus Reyranella. Next base: position 2,997 of record CAZHQA010000396.1, read on the forward strand.
TCTTCACCCTTCGCCTCTAGCGCGGCTTCTCGTCAAAGGGAACCGCGTGCGGCCTCTTTGGCCACAAACGCGTTGTTCCGAACGCCGTGCCCGTCCGGCAAACTGCCCGCCACATGGAAAAATCTTTCGTCATCATCGTCACCGGGCCGACTGCATCGGGCAAGTCGGCATTGGCGCTGGCGCTGGCCGAGGCGCGAGGCGGCACGGTGATCAACGCCGACGCGATGCAGACCTACGACGCTTTTCCAATCCTCACGGCGCAACCCGGCGCTGCGGAGCGAGCGAGGGTGCCGCATCGCCTCTATGGCACCTTGCCGCTCCGCGAGAGCCTGTCGGCAGCTCGCTGGCGTGACCTGGCAGCTGCCGAAATCGCGCAATCTCTGGAAAGCGGGCGGCTCCCCATCCTGTGCGGCGGCTCGGGCCTCTACCTGCGGGCGCTGATGCACGGCTTTTCTGCAATTCCCGAGGTTCCCGAAGCGGTCCGCGACGCCGCCAACCGGGATTGGCAGGCAATGGGCCCCGATGCGTTCCGTGCACGCCTCGCCGAGCGCGATCCGGCAACGGTGGCGAGGCTCATGCTGGGCGATCGCCAGCGCCATGTGCGGGCCTGGGAAGTGCTGGTCGCAAGCGGACAGCCGCTCAGCCATTGGCAGGCGGTGGCGGGCACACCCGCACCTTGGCGGTTCGCGATCATTCTGCTCGCGCCCGATCGTACGTCGCTGCGCGAGCGCATCGC
>CAZHQA010000397.1:0-3731 GCA_964533955.1 uncultured Reyranella sp.
TAGAGATCCTTGTGCATGGTGTCGAGCGTCGGCTGGTCGCCGGTATAGGCGTGGATCGTCGTCATGAAGCCGTGCTCGATGCCGACCGCGTCGTTCAGCACCTTGGCGACCGGCGCCAGGCAGTTGGTCGTGCACGAGGCGTTGGAGACGACGACGTGGTCCTTCGAGAGCTTGTCGTGGTTGACGCCGTAGACGACCGTGAGATCGGCGTTGTCGGCCGGAGCGGAGACCAGCACGCGCTTGGCGCCGGCATCGAGGTGGGCCGAGGCGGCCTTCTTCGAGGCGAAGAAGCCGGTGCATTCGAGAACGATCTCGGCGCCCATCGCCTTGTGCGGCAGCTTCGAGGGATCGCGCTCGGCGGTGACCTTCATCTTGCCGCGGCCGACGTCGATCGTGTCGCCGTCGACCTTGACCTCGTGCGGGAAGCGGCCATGCACCGAATCGAAGCGCAGCAGGTGGGCGTTGGTCTCGACCGGGCCGAGATCGTTGATCGCCACGACCTCGATGTCCTTGCGGCCCGACTCCAGGATGGCGCGCAACACGTTGCGGCCGATGCGCCCGAAGCCGTTGATTGCTACCCGAACTGCCATTCTTTCCTCCGTTACTGCGCCGGCCGCTACGCCGTCAGCCGTTTGGCCGCTGCCGCGATCGCCTCGGCCGTGATCCCGAAATGCCTGTAGAGGTCCGTCGCCTTGGCCGAGGCCCCGAAACCGGTCATCCCCACGAACGCGCCCTTGGCGCCCAGCCAGCGCTCCCAGCCGAAGCCGCTGGCCGCCTCGCAGGCTACACGAACGGTGCCGTCGCCGCCCATGACCTCGTTGCGATAATCGTCGCTTTGCCGGGCGAACAACTCCCACGACGGCATCGAGACGACGGCGGCCTGCAGTCCTTCTTTCGCCAGGAGATCGCGGGCGCCGAGCGCGAGTTGCACCTCGGAGCCGGAGGCGATCAGGCGGATCGGATCTGCGGCCTCGCCGGCCAGCAGGTAGGCGCCGCGGGCGCACAGGTTCGCGTCGCCAGCGTGGCGGATGGTCGGCAGGTTCTGTCGGGTGAGCACCACGATGCTCGGCCCCTTGCGCGTCTCGAGCGCGAGTTGCCAGCACTCCGCGGTTTCGATCGCATCGGCCGGCCGCAGCACGTGCATGTTGGGAATGGCGCGCAGGGCGGCGAGGTGCTCGACCGGCTGGTGGGTCGGGCCGTCCTCGCCCAGGCCGATCGAATCGTGGGTCATGACGTAGATCACCCGGATACCCATCAGGGCCGACAGGCGGATCGCGCCCCGGGCGTAGTCGGTGAAGACGAGGAAGGTGCCGCCGTAGGGGATGACGCCGCCGTGCAGGGCGATGCCGTTCATCGCCGCCGCCATCGCATGCTCGCGGATGCCGTAGTGGACGTAGCGCCCGGCCGGGTCGGCCGCGCTCTGGTTCTTGAGCGTCGCGGACTTGGTGTTGTTCGAGCCGGTGAGGTCGGCCGAGCCGCCGATCGTGTCGGGCAGCACCGGGTTGATCACCTCGAGAACTTCCTGGCTCGACTTGCGCGTCGCCCAGGCCGGTTTCTCGGCCGCCATCCGGGCCTTGAACGCCACGATCGTTTCGTCGATCGCGGCGGGGATGTCGCCCTTCTGCCGGCGGTCGAATTCGGCGCGCGCACCCTCCGCCATGGCGGCATGGGCCTTGGCCCACTTGCGGCGGGCCGACTTGCCGCGCCGGCCGATCTTGCGCCAGGCGGTGAATACCGGCTCGGGGATGTCGAACGGCGGGTAGGGCCAGCCGAGCTTCTGGCGGGCGCCCGCGACCTCGTCCTTGCCGAGCGGCGAGCCGTGCGTGGCCGCTGTGCCCGCCTTGGTCGGCGCGCCGAAGCCGATGGTGGTCTTGCAGGCGATCAGCGAGGGCTTGTCGGTGACCTTGCGCGCCTTGCGGATGGCGCGCGTCACCGCCTCGGCGTCCTGCCCGTCGACCGCGAGCACGTGCCAGCCGGCGGCGGCGAAACGCTTCTTGTGATCTTCCGAGGTCGACAGCGATGTCGGGCCGTCGATCGAAATGCCGTTGTCGTCGAACAGCACGATCAGCCGGCCGAGGCCGAGGTGGCCCGCCAAGGTGATCGCTTCCTGGCCGACGCCCTCCATCAGGCAGCCGTCGCCGGCGATGACATAGGTGAAGTGATCGACGACTTCGGCGCCGAACTGCTGGCGCAGCACGCGCTCGGCCAGCGCGAAGCCCACCGAGTTGCCCATCCCCTGGCCGAGCGGGCCGGTCGTGGTCTCGATGCCCGAGGCGTGGCCGTACTCGGGGTGACCGGCGGTGCGGCTGCCGAGCTGGCGAAAGCGCTTCAGCTCGTCGAGCGTCATGTCGGCGTAGCCGGTGAGATAGAGCAGCGAGTAAAGCAGCATCGAGCCGTGCCCGGCCGACAGGATGAAGCGGTCGCGGTCGGGCCAGTGCGGGTCGCTGGGATCGAACTTGAGGAATTTCTGGAACAGCACCGTGGCGACGTCCGCCATGCCCATCGGCATGCCGGGGTGGCCGGAATCCGCCTGCTGCACGGCGTCCATGGCCAGTGCCCTGATGGCGTTCGCCAGGTCGCGATGTGCGGCGGGTTGCTCGGTCATTTATCTCAGCGTGGGCTGGGTTTTTGAATGGCGCGCAACATGACGGCGACCCCAACTTCCGTCAATGCGCAAAAGCCGCGGTGTGGCCAAGATATTGCGGGTTTCGACCGCGCCAAGCGCCAAGATGTTGACCGCTAACAAGCGCTCCACTTATCCTCGGTCGATGCAGCAGACGGAGCCTGGCGGTCCTCTACGACCCGCTGGCGGGGGAGCGATGTCCAAGGCATCCAACGCCAGGGATCGTGTGGACAGCGCGCTCAGCCAGCTGGAGTCGATGGTCGAGGAGCGCCTGCGTCGCGAGCACGCGCACTCCGAAGAGCTGGCGCAACGCCTCGCCCGGCTGGAGCAGCATCACGAGCAACTGAAGAAGGTCGCGGCGGAAGTCGAGGGTCGGCTGGAGCGCGCGATGGAGTACATCCGATCGCTGCTCGCGGCTGACCAGAAGTAAGAGTAGAGTACCGATTACCCCCTCAATCGCCGAATAACGGCGCAATAAGCAAAGGAGTAGCGGTCATGCCGCAGGTCTCGATCACCATCGCCAATCGAAGCTATGAGCTCGCCTGTGGCGAAGGCGAGGAACGCCGGGTCCAGGAACTCGCCGCCTACGTCGATGAAAAAGTGAACGCGCTCCGCCTGCAGCTGCCGGCAGGCACGCCGGAGGTGAAGCTGCTGGTGTTCGCCTCGCTGCTGCTCGCCGAGGAGAGCCACGAGGCGCGCGGCATCGCCAGGCAGGCCGAAACCGCGCGGGCTTCGGCCACCGACAGTGCCGAGACGCTGGCGACGGCGCTCGAGGACCTGATCACCTCACGGGTCGACAAGATGTCGAAAAAGATCAGCGGCGCGGCCTGACAGGAACGGCTTCGGCCGCATTGCGACGGCCCCCCCGAGTCCCTAGATTGGGGTGGGGCGGATTTCTGCGCGGTGCGAGGTTCGCTTAAAACCCCGGGGCCAATAAGAACTCCTGGGAGCTGTTCCTGGCCTTGACCGTGGTCTTGGCTACACGGCGCCCACCTGCTTGTGCAGGCCTTGGAGGTTTCACGAATCACGGACCATCGTGGAGCCGCCCCACTCTTGCTTCTCCCGCCGGCATGACCCTGATCGACGACAAGCGGACGCTGCGCAGAGC
>CAZHQA010000398.1:0-3730 GCA_964533955.1 uncultured Reyranella sp.
TGGCCGGCAGGCGATGGGCGAGGCCACGGCAGGCGCCGCCCGGCAGCAGGCCGAGGATCAGGCCGGGCTTGGCCGGCGTGCCGCGATAGTGCTCGGAGTAGATGCAGAAGGCGCGGTGCCAGCCGTGCAGGCGGGCCGGCCGGGTCTCGGGCGTGGCGAAGCCCGGGTTCCACATCAGCGAGCCGTAGCCGAACACCCATAGAGGCTTGTCGGCCGTCACGCGAAGAACCTCGCGGCGCTCACTCTTGATGGAGGTGGATCAGCGCACGGCGGATCTCGCGCGTGCGGCTGAACAGGTCGAACAGCTTGTCGGCCTCGCCCCAGCGGATGGCGCGCTGCAGGTAGAACAGGTCTTCCTGGAAGCGCTGCAGCACCTCGAGCACGGCCTCGCGGTTGTTCAGGAACACGTCGCGCCACATCGTCGGATCGGAGGACGCGATGCGCGTGAAGTCGCGGAAGCCGCCGGCTGCGTATTTCAGCACCTCGCTGTTGAGATGCCCGCCGAGATCGTCGGCCGTGCCGACGATGGAGTAGGCGATGAGGTGCGGCAGGTGCGAGGTGATGGCGAGGATGCGGTCGTGGTTGGCCGGATCGAGGCGATTGACGTCGCTGCCCATCGCCTTCCAGAACGCTTCCAGCCGGTCGACGGCCTTCGGATCGCTATTGGGCAGCGGCGTGAGGATGCACCAGCGGCCCTGGAAGAGGTCGAGCAGTGCTGCCTCGGGTCCGGAATGCTCGGTGCCGGCCACCGGATGCGCCGGCACGAAATGCACACCGGTGGGAATATGGGGGGCCATGTCGGCGATCACGGTCTGCTTGACCGAGCCCACGTCGGACACGATGCAGCCCGGCTTGAGCTTGGGGGCGATCGTCTTGGCCACCGCGCCGCAGGCGCCGACCGGAGTGCAGACGATCACCAGGTCGGCGTCCTCGCAGGCGGCCGCGATATCGGTGCCGCAATGGTCGGCGAGCTTCAGCTTGTTGGCGAGCGCTGCAGTCTCGGCGCTGCGCGTCGCCGCCACGATCGTCTTCGCCAGGCCGCGCTTCCGCGCTTCGAGGGCGATCGAGCCGCCGATCAGGCCAATACCGATCAGTGCGATCTTGTCGAACACCGGGCCGGCGGGAGCGGGGGTGCTCATTTCTTGTCGGCGACGAAGCGCGCCAGCGAATCGCGGACGGCCTTCACCTCGGCCTCGGTGCCGATGGTGATGCGCAGATGCTCGGGCAATCCATAGCCTGCGATCATGCGCGGGATCAGCCCGTCGCTCATCAGCCAGTCGTTGGCCGCCGCGGCGCGCTCCTTCGAGCCGAAGCCCACCGTCACGAAGTTCCCGACGCTGGGCAGCGGCTTCAGTCCGAGCTTGGCGAGCTCACCCGACAGCCAGGGCAACCAGACGTCGTTGTTGGTCCGGCTGGCGTCGGTATGGGCCATGTCCTCCAGCGCGGCGATGCCGGCCGCCTGCGCCGCCAGGTTGACGTTGAACGGCTGGCGCAGCCGGCTGATCACGTCGACGACTCCGGCCGGGCCGTACATCCAGCCGAGGCGAAGGCCACCCATGCCGTAGATCTTCGAGAAGGTGCGGGTCATCACAACGTTGTCGGCCTGGTCGACGAGCTCGACGCCCGATTCGTAGTCGTTGCGGCTGACATACTCGGCATAGGCCGCGTCGATCACCAGCAGCACGTGTCTGGGCAGTCCGGCGTGCAGGCGGCGCACATCGTCCTTGGTGACGTAGGTACCGGTCGGATTGTTGGGGTTGGCCAGGCAGACCACGCGCGTTTTGTCGGTGACCTTGGCAAGCATGGCGTCGACATCGGCGCGATAGTCGGTCTCCGGCGCCGCCACGGGCGTGGCGCCGACGCCCATCGCGTTGATGGGATACATCAGGAAGCCGAACTGGCTGTACAGCAGCTCGTCGCCCGGCCCGGCATAGGCCCGGACCAGCAGGTTGAGCAGTTCGTCCGAGCCCGAACCGCACACGATGCGCTTGGCGTCGAGGCCGTAGTGCCGGCCGATCGCGGCGCGCAGCTTGCCCGAATCGCCGTCCGGATAGCGGTGCAGCTCGGCCTGCGCCTTGGCATAGGCCGCCATCGCCTTCGGGCTCGGCCCGAGCGCGCCCTCGTTGGAGGAGAGCTTGGCGATGGTCTGCTTGCCATCGATGGAGTCCTTGCCCGGGACATAGGGCGCAATCTCAAGGATGCCCGGGCGCGGGGTGAGCGCGGTCATGGCGGTCTCTCGTTAGAGTGTGGTCGGCGCGGCATAGGCACCGATCGAGGCCACCCGGCCGCGTTCGGGCTTCAACGCCGCCTCGAGCCCGCTCAGTCGCTTGTCGCCGTCGGCGATCACGCCCGGCAGCTCGACGAGGTAGTGATGCACGCCGCCGGCAAGCTGGTCCAGCGCCGACGTGAAGGGCGGCAGGCCCGCGGCAGCGAGCGCCGAGGCGATGCGGTTGCGGCTGATGCCGCTCGGCGTCTCGATCGAAATCAAGGCGCGGTCATCGCCGCTCTCCTCGGGCTCGATGCGCGCCAGCACCAGCGCCGAGATGCCGCGCACCCGGGCGTTCGGCATCGACAGGAAGGGCAGGCGGGCGACGACGTTCGGCAGGGTGGCCTCACCGCTGGCGAGCAGCGGCCACCATGGCGCGGTGTCGGCCTCGATCGGCGCCGGCACCACGCCGACCGTGGTCGGGCTGGTGCGTACCTCGGCCAGCACCTGGGCCGGCGATTCGAAGCCGACCAGCGGGACCTGGCAGCCGAAGTGATCGCGCGCGAGGTCCCAGTAGCCCGGCTGGTCGGCCGGCCGGCAGACGGCGACCCGCAGCCCCGGAGTCTGCATCAGGGCAAAGGCGCTCATCATTTCGCGCCACATGCGATAGACGGCGGCGCCCGGGAAGGGGCCCTGATGAGCGGCCAGTCGCTGGCGCAGGACGCGAGCTTCGCGGCCCGGCCGGATCGCCAATCCGCCGTTGGGTTTGGACGCCGCAATCCTGTCGACCAGCTCGGCGCGGCGGCGGATCAGGCCGTGCAGGTCGCGGTCGATGACGTCGATTTCCTGGCGCAGATCGTCGAGGGAGGGGGCGTCCATAAATGCAAAAAAGTCCTGTGCGGGCGAGGCGATACTACGTTCGGTGAAACTGCGCAAAGGGGAATGAAGTCTTGCCGCTCCGCGAATTGGGGCGCTTGCCTCTTTGCGCGGGCGTCCTTATACAGACGTGATCGTGGAATTTGAGCCGACCGGCTTGCGGCCACGTTAATCCTCGCTAAAAGGTCGGAGTGCTCACAAAAGCCCCCGCCCTTCCGGTCGGGGGTTTTTTGTTGGAGCAGGTGGACGTGCTGGACGATCTCACGGAAGCCGAAGGCAAGGCGCTGGCCCGATGTCGCTACGCGGTCCTGGGCAAGGACCGTCCGCTCAGGCTCGACTGCGGCGTCGACCTCGGCCCTTACCGCGTGGCCTACCAGACCTACGGCACGCTCAACGCCGACAAGTCGAACGCCATCCTGATCTGCCATGCCCTGACGGGCGATCAATTCGTCGCCGAGACCCATCCCGTGACCGGCAAGGAAGGCTGGTGGGAGAGCCTGGTCGGGCCCGGCAAAGTGCTGGATCCGGCGCGCTACTTCATCATCTGCGCCAACGTGCTGGGCGGCTGTATGGGCACCACGGGCCCGCTCGCCCGCGATCCCGCGACCAACCAGCCGTGGAACCTCCGATTCCCGGTCGTGACCATCG
>CAZHQA010000399.1:0-3710 GCA_964533955.1 uncultured Reyranella sp.
CAATCAACTCGAGATGCACGGACCACAGGAACTGATCGACTGGTATCACCTTCGATAGGCGATAGCCGGCGTCCTGCAGTGTACGGGCGTCGCGCGAGAAAGTGCCGGGATCGCATGAGGCGTAGACAACGTGCGGCACGTTCGAATGGCCAAGTTCTCCGCATTGGGCGAGCGCGCCGGCGCGCGGCGGATCGAGCAGCACGGCGTCGAACGCGTCCAATTCCTTAGCCGTCAGCGGATTGCGAAAAAGATCGCGGCGTTGGGCGGTCACGCGATTGCCTCCAGCCCTGCGCGCGACGCTATCGAGCGCCGCGATGGCGGCCCTGTCGCTTTCGAACAACGCCAGCCTGCCGGCGCGCCCGAGCGACAAGGAGCCCACGCCGGCGAAAAGATCCGCTAGTCTCGGCGCATTGCCGGTCCATGTCTCGACAGCTGCCCGCATGGCCTGCTCACCGCGCCGGGTCGCCTGCAGGAAAGCCCCGGGCGGCGGCTCGATCGAGATTCCTCCTATCGTCAGTTGAGGCGGCCGACGTACGACCAGCGGCTCGACGCTCGACCGGTCGGCCCAGCTCAGTCGCGCGAGATCGGCCCGGTCGGCGAGACCGACGAGAGCCTGGCGCCGCTCGACCGAAAGATCGAGCCGCTTGTGAGGACGGATCAGCAGATCGAGACCACTGTCGGTTTCGTTGGCCACCGCGTCCGCCGCCCCGCCTTCGGGCAGGACTTCTGCAAGCGCGGCGCGCAGCGGCTCGAGCAGCCCATTGATCGCCGGGCGGGCCACCACACAGCTTCCGATATCGATGATGCGGGGGCTCGCCCTTTCGTGGAAACCTGCCACAACGCGCCTGCCTTGCCGACGTAGCACGAAGTCGACGCGCCGCCGCTCACCCGGACCGCCGACCATCGGCGGCTCGAAGTCCGGTGCCTCGACACCGCGCTGCGTCAAGGCACGCGTCAGAAGACCGATCTTCCACGCGGTGTAGGCGTCACGCCGCCAGTGCTGCAGGGCGCAGCCGCCACACGTGGTGAAATGGGCGCAAGGCGCGGTTTCGCGATGGCGCGACGGCGCCAGGACCTCGACCAGCCGCGCCACGACGCCCTCGCCGCGCTTGTCGAGCGGGTCGGCCTCCACGGTCTCGCCCGGCAAGGTGAAAGGGACGAAATAGCGCTGGCCATTGAGTTCGGCTACGCCGTCGACCCGCGCGCCGACCTCGAGAATATCAAGCGTGACCGCCACGCCCGCTGCTAACCCAGCCAGGTCTTGGCGGGCCGCATCTCGCCGACCAGCAGACCGACCACGTTCCTGACCGGCGGATGAAGCAGCTGGTCCTTCTGGTCGTCTCGGAGCAGGCCGAAATGGCCGAGCAGCGTCGCCATGGCGACCTCCGCGGCACGCCCTGCGCCGTCGAACATCTTTATTGCCACGCCCAGCGCCAGCGTCGGCAGCATGGCGCAGAACACGCCCTCCGCGCCGGTCTTGACCTGCGCCGTCCCGGGCAGCGCTGCGTTGATACGCGTGCAGAAACGGCCGGTGCCCGCCATCATAAAGGGCTCGGCATTGATCGCCGCACGAATGCGCGTCGCTGCTTCGGCGTGCTTGTTCGACAGCCGCGACGGTTCGGCCATGCTGGCCATGGCGTGCGCCAGACTTCTGAGCGGCGTCGCCAACGTCGGGATGCCACAGCCGTCGATGCCGTAGGGAAAATCGTCGGCGTTGGTACCGCAGAGATCGCTCATCACCGCGCGCAGCCGGCGCTGCACCGGATGGTCATACGTGATGTAGCCCTTGGTGGGCTCGCCGTACTGCACGGCCGTGGTCAGAAAGCCGCAGTGCTTGCCGGAGCAGTTGTTGTAGGCCGGCGTCGGCAGGCTGCCCTCGCGCGCCAACGCCTCGATGCTGGTCTGCAGCCGCGGCGGATGAGTACCGCATTCGAGATCGCTTTCGCCCAGCCCGATCTTGCTCAACCAGGCGCGCACGGTCTCGACATGGCGCGGCTCGCCGTTGTGCGACGCGCAGGCCAGCGCGATGTGTTCATTACCGAGGCCGAAGCGCTCAATCGCACCGCTTTCGACAAAGGCCATGGCCTGGATCGGCTTGTTGGCCGACCTCGGCAAGACCGCGGCGTCAATGTCGCCCCACGACGCCACTACCGTACCGTCGGACTTGACCACGGCCGCGATGCCCTCGTGGCGGCTTTCCACCATGGGTCCACGCGTAACTTCGATGACGACCGGCCCCTTCGTCATGGGCTGCGTTCTAGCTTGATCACCGTGACATTGTCCTGATGCGGATTTCCGACCGCCAGTACCGCCGAGAGCAGGCTCGATACCGGCCTGGCCGATTGCACGACAATGTCTTCATCGCCGAGGCCATGGACGCCGTCGCTGCACAGGAGCAGACGCGCCCCTGCGGGTAGCGAGCGAGCGCCCTCGTCGATCAGCGTCAGGGGCTGTCCCATGACCGCTTCACGCAGCGTATGACGACCGGGGTGTGCCGCCCCCTCCTCGGCAGAGATGACGCCGCGCGCCACCAGGGCGTCGATCTGCGGCGCCATCGAATGATCGGCGTTCAGCCGTTCGAGGCTCCCGTCCGCCACCACGAAGAATGGCGAGTCGCCGACACTGATCCAGCGCACTTGATCGCCGCCGACGACCGCTGCGATCAGCGTCGACCCCATGCCGGCGAGTTCGGCCTTGCGTGCCGCGCCTGCCGCGACGGCTTCATTGGCCGCCTGCAGCCCTTCCGCCAGGCTACGGCCGTGTTCGACCACCTTGACCACGGCGTCGGTGACGAGCCGAGAGGCCGTCGCCCCGCCGGCATGGCCACCCATGCCATCCGCCACCACCGCGAGCAGCGAGCCGTCCGGGAGTGGCTTGAGCGCCCAACTGTCCTCCTGGTACGGGCGGGCACCCTGATGCTGTCCGCCCTCGCCCCGCCAGCGCGCCGCCATGGCTAATGCCAGACAGCCGGGAGCTTGTGCAGGCCGCGCAGGGTGAAGGTATGGCGCCAGGCCGGCGCGTCCTTCTCCGGCAATTCGAGCGTCGGCAGCCGCTCGACCAGAGCGGTGAAGACCAGCTCGGCTTCGAGCCGGGCCAGTTGGGCACCCAGGCAATGATGGATGCCGCCACCGAACGACATCGGACGCACGTTCTGGCGGCCGACATCGAGCTTGTCGGGATCGGCGTAATGCGCGGGATCGCGGTTCGCCGCGCCGAGCAGCGTGAGCACGCTCTCGCCGGCCGCGAGCGTAATGCCGCCGATCTCGACGTCGGTGTTGGTAACGCGCCCGCTCATCTGCACCGAGCTGTCGAAACGCAGCAGCTCCTCCACCGCATTGGGGATGAGCGACGGATCGTCCTTCAGGCGGCGCCACTGCTCGGGCGCGCGATGCAGCGCCAGCAGGCCGTTGCCGACCAGGTTGGTCGTGGTCTCGTGGCCGGCACCGAACAGCAGGCCGATGTTTGCACGCAGCTCCTCGGTCGACAGTCGATCTCCAGCCTCCTCCGCCCTCACCAGTTCGGTGGTGAGATCGTCCTGCGGGTCCTTGCGGCGCAGCTCGCACAGCTGGTCGAAATAGTTGTTGCCCATCTGCGTGGCGACGTTGGCCTGGTCCAGTTCCTCGCGGCTCATCGGCACGGGATCGAGGATGCGGCCGCTCACATTGCTGCCGACCAGGAAGGCGTCGCGGTGATCCTCCGGGATCCCCAGC
>CAZHQA010000400.1:0-3679 GCA_964533955.1 uncultured Reyranella sp.
GTCGAGACGCTGAAGGAAGGCGACTTCCTGATCAACAACGACCCGTTCGAGGGCGGCCAGCACATCCCCGACGTCTTCATCTTCACGCCGATCTTCGTGGCCGGCCGCGTGGTCGGCTTCGGCGCATCGGTGGCGCACCATCTCGACCTCGGCGGCGGCGCGCCCGGACTCAACATCCACGCCTCGGACGTCTACCAGGAGGGCATCCGCTTCCCGCCCAGCCGGTACAGTTTCGCGCACGACTGGAACGGCGGCTCGTTCGAACGCCTGGTGACCGCGAACGTGCGCGTGCCCGACCTCACCATCGGCGATTTCAACGCGCAGTTCGCGGCCAATGCGATCGGCGTCCTGCGGGTCAAGCAGCTCTGCGAGCGCTATGGCACCGACAAGGTCGAGGCGGCGATGAAGGAGATGCAGGATTATTCCGAGCGTCGCGTGCGCGCCGCCATCGCGCAGGCGCCCAAGGGCACCTTCTACGGCGAGGATGCGATCGACGACGATGGCATCACCGACGATCCGCTGGTCATCAAGGCCAAGGTGACGATCGCCGACGATTCGGTCGAGATCGACTTCGAGGGCACCTGCCCGCAGGTCAAGCGCAACCTCAACTGTCCCTACTCCAGCACCTTGTCCGCCGCACTCAGCTGCGTGAAGTCGGTGCTGACCAGCCCCGACATCCCCTACAACGAAGGTATGGCGCGGCCGATCCGCATCAAGGTGCCGTACGGCTCGCTGCTCAATCCGCGGCCGCCGGCCCCGGTGCGGGCACGCATGATTCCGGCCTATCGCGTGTTCAACGCGGTGATGAAGGCGATGGCGCAGGCGCTGCCCGACAAGGTGATCGCCACCGGCTACGACTGCACCACCGCGTTCTGCCTCAGCCGTCTCGGAGACAAGGGCTACAGCGTCTATCTCGAGATCTTCGGCGGCGGCTATGGTGCGTCGCGCGGAGCCGACGGCTGCGACGCCGTCGATTCGCCGCTCAGCAACTGCTCGAATGCGCCGGTCGAATCGCTCGACATCGATTACGACTTCTTCCGCATCGTCGGCTATGAACTCGCACCCGATTCGTTCGGGCTGGGCGCGCGGCGCGGCGGCGCAGGCTTCTTCCGCCGCTGCGAAATCCTCAAGGACGACGTGCAGCTTGCGATCTACTCCGACCGCTTTCGCCTCGCCCCCGAAGGCCTGCTGGGCGGCGAGCCGGGCCAGCGCGGCTACTGTCGCGTGCTGCGCGCCAACGGCACGGTCGAGGAATTGCGCAGCAAGGCGGCCGTCGACCTCGCCGAGGGCGACATGGTCGAGATGTTCGTGGGCGGCGGCGCGGGATTTGGCCGGATCGAGGAACGGCCCGACTCACTGATCGAGCGCGACCTCGCCGACGGCCTGCTGACACGTGACCCGCGCGCGGCCCGCCGGCTTGCCGCCGAATAGCCGCCTCAACATCTTGTGGTACCCGAATAAATAACGGGAATCTAACGGGGGGCTTCCTAGATATAGATGTCGGCCCTTGCACAAATGCAGCTGCCGGCGAGCTGCGCGGGCGACGAACCTTAATACATTATACGTATACAATATACGCCAGTCAAGGGCCGCCGCGGCTCAGAACTTGAGCTTGTTCTCCGTGCCCGACAGCAGCCTTTCGATGTTTGCCTTGTGCTTGAAGATGATGACGAGCGCCATCAAGGTCGCGAATACGTTGAAATAGAGCGTGTTCCCGAAATACGGGACGAAGGAAATGGCCACGAAGAACACGGCGGCGCTGATCGTGCCCAGGGAGACATAGCGGCTCACGGCGATGACGGTCACGAAGACGCCGAGGCTGATGAGGGCCATCAGCCAGTTGAACATGAACATCACGGCTGCCGCCGTGAGCGCACCCTTGCCGCCCTTGAAGCCGAAATAGACCGGCCAGTTGTGGCCGAGGACCGCTCCCGCGCCGGCGGCGAGGAGGCTGATACAGTCGACAGCCTGTCCCGACTGCACATAGACGCCGATCCGCAGGCCGACGAGGCAGGCAACGATGCCTTTCAGGACGTCGCCCACGAGCACGAACGCCGCGGCCGTCTTGCCGAGCACCCGGAGTGTGTTGGTGAGGCCGGCACTCTTGCTGCCGAAGTTCCTGATGTCCTTGCCCCAGATCATGCCGACGATCACGGACGTGTTCAGGCTGCCCAGCAGGTAGCCTGCGACCAGGGCCGCAAGGATCTTGAGAAGATCGGCCATCGATTTTCCCCTCAAATAGCGCCGACCGATTTCAGGTAGAGGTCGCTCGCTTCTTTCGTGACCCTGCCGGCCTTGCCGTCGCCGATCGGGCGGCCGTCGACCCTGGTCACCGGCGTCACGCCGCCCAGGGTGCCGGTGACGAACGCCTCGTCGGCCGAATAGACCTGCGCCAGGGTGAAGTCGCATTCCCGCGCCACGCCGCCCGCCCCGCGCCAGGCGTCGATGACGTTGTGCTGCGTGATGCCCTTGAAGCTGTAGAGGCTGGTCGAAGTCCAGAGCTCGCGGCCGCGCACGATGAAGAAATTGGTCGAGTTGCAGGAGGCGACGAAGCCGCGCGGATCGAGCATCAGCGCCTCATCGGCACCGGCCTTGATCGCCTGGATCAGGGCCTGGATCAGATTGAGCCGGCTGTGCGAGTTGAGCCGCAGGTCGAACTGGTCGGGCGCGGTGGTCCGGAAGGTCGAGGTGAAGAGCGCGTAGCCCTTCGCCTTTGCCTCGGGCAGCGGTGTCTTGTACTCGGCCACGATGACGATCGTCGCCTTGCCGATCACGAAACGCGGATCCTGGTTGGGCGTCCGCTTCAGGCCGCGCGTCACCATGAGGCGGATGTGCGCGCCGTCGGTCATCCCGTTCCTGTCGAGCGTATCCTGCACCGCCTTGATCACCCCGGCGCGGTCGAGGCCGATATCGAGGTCGATCGTGCGCGCGCCCTCGAACAGGCGATCCATGTGCGCCTCGAGGCTGATCAGCCTGCCCTTGACCAGCCGCAGCCCTTCCCACACGCCATCGCCCAGCGCGAAGCCGGAATCGAACACCGAGACGACCGCCTTGTCGCGCGGGAAGAAGGCGCCGTTGACGTAGACCAGCACGCGATCGTTGCGGTCGTCCTGCTTGTAGGCCTGGGCGCTGGCTTGCTCGGTCGTCATTGTCGTTTCGTCCCCTACAGGCTGAATTCCTTGTGGCTGGCGAGGAAGGCACGCGTGCGCTCCTGGCGCGGATTCTTGAGCACCTCGTCCGGCGTGCCGGCCTCGTGGATGACGCCTTCGGCGAGGAAGATCACGCGCGTGGCGACATGGTAGGCGAATCCCAGCTCGTGCGTGACCAGCAGCATGGTGCGACCCTCGTCGGCGAGCGCGCGGATCACGTTCAGCACTTCCCCGACGAGCTCCGGATCGAGCGCCGAGGTCGGCTCGTCGAACAGCAGCATCTCCGGATCCATGGCGAGCGCCCGCGCGATGGCGACACGCTGCTTCTGGCCACCCGACAGGTGCGCCGGATAGGTCTCGGCCTTGTCCGCCAATCCGACGCGCGACAGCTCGCGCGCGGCCCGGACCCGGGCGTCGGCCTTGCTCATGCGCCGCACCGTGCGCAGGCCTTCCATGACGTTGCCGACCGCCGTCATGTGCGGAAACAGATTGAACTGCTGGAACACCATGCCGATGCGCTGGCGCACCTG
>CAZHQA010000401.1:0-3674 GCA_964533955.1 uncultured Reyranella sp.
CGATGGCTGGCCGAAACTTCCGCTTTCTACGCTGCGGGAGGATGTAATGGTCGCTGTCACGGCCGAGATCGCCAAGCGCGCGACGGCTCTTGCCTGGCGTGATTTGCCCGACGACCTGATCGAGCGCACCAAACAGTGCCTGCTCGACTGGTTCGCCGTCACGGTGGCCGGAGCCCAGGACGAACTGACCGACATCCTCGTTCGCGAGGCCCTCGAGGACGGCGCGCAAGGCAAGGCGAGCCTCGTCGGCCGCAGCGAGACGACGCTGCCCTCCTCGGCGGCGCTGATCAACGGCGCGGCGAGCCACGCACTCGACTATGACGACGTCAATTTCGCGATGCATGGCCATCCGACGGTCACGGTCGTGCCGGCATTGCTTGCCCTCGGTGAACAAAAGAAGGCGTCAGGCCGGTTGTTCGTCGAGAGCTTCGTGGCGGGATACGAGACGGCCGGCCGAATAGGCCTCCTGGTCGAGCCCAGCCACTACGCCAGAGGCTTCCACGCGACCGCCACGGTCGGTTCGTTTTCCGCGACGGCCGCAGCCGGCCGCATGCTCGGCCTCAGCGACCAGCAACTCGCGGTCGCCTTCGGCATTGCGGCGACCCAGGCCGCCGGCCTGAAATCCAACTTCGGCACCATGTGCAAGCCACTCCATGCCGGCACGGCATCGGAACACGGTTTGCGGGCCGCCCGCCTTGCCGCCAAGGGGTTCACCGCGCGCGGCGATTCGCTGGAATGCGACCAGGGTTTCGCCTCCTCGCAAAGCGACCATCTCAACACCGATGGCGCGCTCGGTGAGCCGCCGGCGGGCTGGCACCTGCGCAACAACCTCTTCAAGTACCACGCCGCCTGCTACATGACCCATGCGCCGATCGAATGCGCCAAGGAGATCCGGCTGAAGAGCAATTTCCCGCCGGAACGCGTGAAGAGGATCCTGCTCCGGCTCGATGCCGGCGCCGACAAGGTCTGCAACATCGCCAACCCGACGAGCGGGCTGGAGGCCAAGTTCTCGCTGCGCCAGACCGTCGCAATGGCTTTGACCGGTGTGAACACAGCGAGCCTCGAGGCCTACAACGCGGCCATCACACAGGAGCCGCGCATCAAGACACTGCGCGACAAGCTCGACATCGACTTCCGGACCGACTGGCCGCATGCCCTGGCCGAGATGGCGATCCAGCTCGATGACGGCACCATGATCGAGGCCAGGCACGATTCTGGCATCCCATGGGCCGATGTCGCCAAGCAGCGCCAAGCCCTGGAAACCAAGTTCGATGGCCTCGTCACGCCCGTGCTCGGGGCAGCGGCCGCCAGACGCCTGCACGACGCAATCGACCACATTGACACCCTGGCCGATGTGGGCGAACTGGCGCGCGCTTCGGCAAAGGGCTGACGGAGAGAGGATGACGGACGATTTCAGGACGCGGGCGCAGCTCGTCCCCAAGGGAAACCGTTACGAGGATTTCGAGCCCGGCCGCGTCTTCAGGCACCATTGGGGCCGGACCCTCACCGAGTCCGAGAGCACCCTCTTCTCGACGCTCACGCTGCACTTCAACCCGCACTACTTCAACGCCGCCTACGCGCGCGCCCACGGTCATTCCGGCCTGGTGGTCAATCCGTTGCTGGTGTTCACCACGGTGTTCGGCCTGACCGTCGAAGATCTGAGCGAGGGTGGCGGGCCGTTCCTCGGCGTCAACGAGCTCACGTACCACCAGCACGTCTACCCCGGCGATTCCCTGCGCGCCGAGTCGCTCGTGCTCGACCGGCGGGTTTCGGAGTCCCAGCAGGGCTTCGGAATCGTGACCTGGCACACCCGGGGATTAAACCAGCGCGACGAGCTCGCCATCGACTTCAAGCGCACCAATCTCGTTCGACGAAGGGAAGCCGCGTAATGCCGTACATCACCGAAGAGCGCCGCATGATCCAGGAGCAGGCGCGCGAATTTACCCTGAACGAGGTGCTGCCGGTCGCCAACAAGCTCGATCCCGAGAAGGGCGACATCCCGATGGATCTGCGCGACAAGATGGCGGAGCTCGGCTACTTCGGCATCCTGATCCCCGAGCAGTATGGCGGGCTTGGCCTCGGCTGCTTCGAATATTGCCTGGTCACCGAGGAGCTGTCGCGCGGCTGGATGAGCGTGGCCTCGCTGATCGCCCGCGGCAACCTGCTGATCGGCAGCCACATGATGAGCGAGGACCAGCGCAAGAAGTACCTGCCGCGCATGGCCAAAGGCGAGTTCCTCGGCGCCTTCTCCATGTCGGAGCCCAATGCCGGCTCGGACATCTCGAACATCTCCTGTCGCGCCCGGAAGGACGGCACCGGCTATCTGATCAGCGGCAACAAGTACTGGTGCACGTTCGCCGACGGCGCCGACTTCCTGATCATCATCGCCCGCACCTCGGATGCCCCGCCGGGCAAGCGCCACCTCGGCCTGTCGATGTTCTTCGTCGAAAAAAAGCGCGGCACGCTGCCCAAGGGCGTGAACGGCGCGCCGATTCCCAAGATCGGCTACTTCGGCTGGAAGACCTACGAACTCGCCTTCGACAATTTCCGCGTCGAGGCCGCCGACATGATCGGCGAGGAAGGCCATGCCTTCTACTACGCGACTTCCGGACTCGAGACGGCACGCGCCCACACCGCGGCCCGCGCCATCGGCCTGGCCCAGGGTGCGCTCGACGATTCGATCCGCTATGCCGGCGAGCGGCGGCAATTCGAGCGGCCGATCTCCGACTTCCAGGCGATCCGCTTCAAGATCGCCGAGATGGCCACGCAAATCGAGGCGGCGCGCCAGCTCAACTATTTCGTCTGCGAGCAGATCGACACCGGCCAGCGCTGCGACAAGGAAGCCTCGATGGTCAAGCTGTTCGCCTCGGAGATGGCCGAGCGCGTGTGCAGCGAGGGCCTGCAGATCCACGGCGGCGCGGGCTACACCACCCTCCACGCCGTCGAGCGGCATTGGCGCGACGCCCGTCTGACCAAGATCTTCGAAGGCACGTCGGAGATCCAGAAGCGCATCATTTCCGACCGTCTGCTGGGCCGCGGAAGGAACTGATGAAAGTCTCCGAGCTCACCGGCCGGCACAACTATTTCGAGGACTTCACCGTCGGCGAAGTCCTGAAGCATGCGCGCGGCAAGACCGTGGAGCCGCTCGAGCAGGTCTGGATCACCAACGTGACCATGAATACCGCCGAGGCGCACTTCAACGAGCACTCGATGAAGGACAGCAACTGGGGCCAGCGCCTGGGCTTCGGCGGCGTCACCATCTCGATCTGCATCGGCCTTGCCGCCGAGGACACCGCCGAGAACGCGTTGATGGAGCTCGGCATGGACAAGATCCGGCTCAAGGCGCCGGTGCTGCACGGGGACACGCTCTACTGCTACTCCGAGGTACTGGAGAAGACCGACGCCCGCCAGCCCGACGCCGGCGTCGTGCGCTTCCGCCACTACGGCGTGAACCAGGACGACAAGCACGTCTTCGAGGGCGAGCGCACGGTGCTGGTCAAGCGGCGCAGCCATTGGGGAGAGAAGTGAGCATGGTCTTCCGGGACCGCGGACCTCCAGGTCCGCTCACGATCATGGGGCGGACCTGGAGGTCCGTGGTCCCCAGATGAGCGAGATTCTAGGCGCGCTCGATGGCGTGAGGATCATCGATCTCACGCAGATGCTGGCCGGCCCGT
>CAZHQA010000402.1:0-3667 GCA_964533955.1 uncultured Reyranella sp.
TCGGCTGCTCGGCCGGCTTCGTCAACGTGCCGCGCATCAAGGGCAGCCACAACGCGATCAAGAGCGGCATGCTCGGCGCCGAGGCCGCCTTCGAAGCGCTGGCCGCGGGCAAGACGGGCGGCGACGAGCTGATCGCCTATCCGGTGAAGCTCAAGGCATCGTGGATCTGGAAGGACCTCGACAAGGTGCGCAACGTGAAGCCGGCGCTCAGTTGGGGCGCCGTGCTGGGCACGATCTACGGCGGCTTCGACATGTGGATGCACGATCTCGGGCTGCGCCTGCCGTGGACGCTGCACCACAGGAAGGCCGACCACGAATGCCTGCGACCGGCCGCCGAGTTCCAGCCCATCCAGTATCCCCGGCCTGACGGCGTGCTGTCGTTCGACAAGCCCTCGTCGGTCTTCCTGTCGAACACCAACCACGAGGAAGACCAGCCGGTCCACTTGCGGTTGAAAGACCCCTCGATACCCATTGCGGTCAATCTTCCGCTCTACGCCGAGCCGGCGCAGCGCTACTGTCCGGCGGGCGTCTACGAGGTGGTCACGGCCGACAACGGCCAGCCGCGCTTCCAGATCAACGCCCAGAACTGCGTCCATTGCAAGACTTGCGACATCAAGGATCCGGCGCAGAATATCGACTGGACGGTGCCGGAAGGCGGCGGCGGTCCCAATTACCCCAACATGTGATGGTCTTATGCGACCCATTCCCCTCGCGCTGCTGTCGGCGGCGCTTCTTCTCCCCGTTCCCCTGGCCGGGCATGCCCAGACCGGCAGCGTGCCGTCATCCAAGGTCGGCCCGCAACAGGCGCCGCAAGCGGCCCGCGCCCGGCAGCAGTCCCTGATCTCGCTGAGCGGACGCTATCTGGCGGCTCGCGTCGCCGAGCAGGATCACGACTACGAAGCGGGCTCCGATCAGCTCGACCTGGCTCTTGCCCAGGCGCCGGGCGATGCGGCGCTGCTCTATGACACCTTCCGGCTGCGGGTTTACGCCGGCCGACTAGATGCCGCCGCGCAACTCGCGCCGCTCGTGCTGACATCCAAGCCGGGCGATGGCTTCGGCAACCTGGTGCTCACGATCCAGGACATCAAGAAGGGCGAGTATCGCGCCGCCGAGCAGCAGCTCGGCCGCATCAGCGCGGACAACCAGCTCGGACCACTGCGCGACTACGTGGTCGTCTGGCTGAAGGCCGGCCAGAAGGACTACGCCGCCGCGCGCGCCGTGCTGGCCAAGCTGGTCAAGGGCGCCAACGACCGCGGCGAGGCGCCGGCGCTCTTGATCGACGCGCAGATCGACGAACTGGCGGGCGACAAGGCCGCCGCCGAAACCAAGTACCGCAAGGCCGTGGAGCTCGACCCCAGCGGGCTGCGCGTCGTCACCGGCGCCGCCGACGGCCTGCGCCGGCTCGGCAAGGCCGACGACGCGCGGGCGATCCTGAAGGCCTATGGCGACAAGTACAGCGACAGCGTGGTGATGGACGGACTGCTCGCCGCGCCGATGCCCAAGCCGCCGTCTCCGGCGTCGGGCATTGCCGAGATCATGTTCGATATCGGCGGCATCCTGAGCTCCAATCCGCGCAACCAGAGCACCGACCTCGCGCTGATCTTCGAGCAGTTCGCGGTCGAGCTGAAGCCCGACCACGATTTTGCCTGGCTGATGATCGCCGGCCTCTACGAGCAGTGGCAGAACACGCCGAAGGCCATGGCCGCGCTCGGCAAGATCGGGCCGGCCTCTCCCTTGTATTGGCAGGCCAGGCTGCGCATGGCGGCGCTCGATGCACAGGACGATCGCTTCGACCAGGCGGTGCGCAAGCTCCGGGTGCTGGTGTCGGAGAAGCCCGAGCGCATCGACGCAGCGCTCACGCTGGCCGACCTGCTGCGCAGCAAGGAGCGCTACAGCGATGCGGTGTCGGCCTATGACACCGCGCTGTCGCGGGTCAAGACGATCGAGGAGCGGCACTGGCCGGTCTATTTCGGCCGCGGCATCGTGCTCGAGCGCGTCAAGCAATGGCCGCGGGCCGAGGCCGACATGAAGAAGGCGCTCGAGCTCTCGCCCGAGCAGCCGTACGTGCTGAACTATCTCGGTTACAGCTGGATCGACCAGGGCCTCAACCTCGACGACGGCATGAAGATGCTGAAGCGGGCCACCGAGCTCAGGCCCGACGACGGCGCCATCACCGACTCGGTCGGCTGGGCCTATTACCGGCTCGGCCAGTTCGACAAGTCGGTCGAGTGGCTGGAGCGCGCCAGCGAACAGAAGGGCGACGACGCGACGATCGTCGAGCATCTGGGTGACGCCTACTGGCATGTCGGCCGCTTCCGCGAAGCACGCTTCCAGTGGGAGCGCGCCCTCAACCAGAAGCCCGACAAGGATCGCGTCGCGATCATCCGCGAGAAAATCGCCAACGGGCTGACCTCGGCGACCGACAAGCCGACGGTCTACGAGCGGGCGGCCGACAAGAAGCAGGGCGGCTGAGCGCGCGCGTCGCGCCCATGCCGCTGGCCCGCGCCAAGGTCAATCTCTGGCTCAAGGTGGTCGGTCGCCGTGCCGATGGCTACCACCTGCTCGAGTCGCTGGTGGCGTTTGCCGACCTGGCCGATCGGCTGGAGGCGGCGCCCGCCGAACGCCTGTCGCTTGCCGTCGATGGTCCGTGGTCGGCGGCGCTGGCGGACGAGGCCGACAATCTGGTGCTCAAAGCGGCGCGCCTGCTCGCCGGCCATGCCGGCGTGGCGCCGCGCGCGGCGCTCCATCTTGCCAAGCACATCCCCGTCGCCGCCGGCCTGGGGGGCGGCTCGGCCGACGCGGCGGCGACCCTTCACGCGCTGGCCGATCTGTGGCGCCTGGCGACTCCGATCGACGAGCTCTTCGACCTGGCGGCACGGCTCGGCGCCGATGTCCCGATGTGTCTGGCGGGTCGGCCGGCGCTGGTCTCCGGAATCGGCGAGAAGCTCGCGCCGGCGCCGCCGCTGCCCGATTGCGGACTGCTGCTCGTCAATCCCGGCGTGGCGCTCGCGACGGCTCCGGTGTTCGCCGCCCGGCATGGCGACTTCTCGCCGCCGCAGCCGTTGCCGGGTTCATGGTCGGACCTCGCTGGCTTCGTGGAGGTGCTGGCCGCGCGAGGCAACGATCTCGCCGCCGCGGCAACGAACCTTTGCCCGCCGATCGGCGAGGTCCTGGCCTTCCTGCGCAAGACGGTCGCCGTGCGGTATGCCGCCATGAGCGGCAGCGGTGCAACCTGCTTTGCGCTCTATGACACGCCGGCCTCGGCCCGGCGGGCCGCAGCGGCAGTACCCGCCGCGTGGTGGCATCATGCCGGCCAGCTGGTTGCCTGACGCTGCGAGAAAAACCCTGAGCTGGTCCATGCTGGCGCGGGCTTCCAACCGATAGGAAACGCGTCGTTGCGGCCTAATCCCCCGTCTTGGCGGGCGGAGGCAGCGGCGAGCTCGCTTCGACCTCGCGCTTGGCCTGCACCTGGCGGAGCGCGACGTAGACTTCCTTGCTCGGCTCGCCGGTCTCCGCCACACCGATACTGCGCTGGAAGTCGCGAATGGCAGTACGCGTCAGCGGTCCGAGCAGCCCGTCGGGCTTGTCGCGCAGGAGCCTGAGATCGACCAAGGCCTGCTGGATGGCGCGCACCTGATCGGCCGGCTCCTTGGGCCAGCTCGGCAGG
>CAZHQA010000403.1:0-3636 GCA_964533955.1 uncultured Reyranella sp.
GGACCCCGCTTGAGGGCCGACAGGGGATAGCGGTGCACCTCGTCCAGGAGCTTCACGAAGCGACTGGCGCTGTGCTCGACCAGTTGCCGGCCGCGCTCGGCATCGGCATCCAGGGCATTGCCGCAGGCACCCGGCATGCTGAGATCCTGCGTTTCCCAGCCGAAACCCACCCGCCCTTCGGGGGTCAGGATCTCGTACTCGCTTTCCATGTCGAGCGAGCTCGGGCGGAAGTCGGCGAGGTGCTCATGGCGCACCAGGTCGGGGCAGAGATGCATCATGATCGAGGTCTCGACCGAGCCGCCATGAATGCCGTGCTTGAGCTCGGAGTCGGGAAACAGGCCGGGCGGCCGGCCGAACGCATAGGTGCTGCAGGTCACCGCGAGCATGTCGCAGCGCACGCGCAGCTCGCGGGCGACGATGTCGGCAATCTGCGGCTGGCCGCCGTGGCTGTTGAACAGCACGATCTTGCGAACGCCGGCACGTGCCACGCTCTCGCCGATCTCGGTCCATAGGCGGATGAGCGTCTCGGCCGACAGCGTGAGCGTCCCGGGATAGGCGATGTGCTCGTTCGACTTGCCGATCGGCATGGCGGGCAGCACCGTCACCGGCAGCTCGGCAGGCAGCAGCTCCATCGCCCGCGCGAGCACGCCACGATTGATGGCGGTATCGACCTCGACCGGCAGGTGCGGGCCGTGCTGTTCGATCGCCGCCACCGGCAGGATGGCAATGACCGTCGACATGTCGGTCTGCTGGAAATCCAGGGTGGTCATCTCGACCCATTGCCGTCTCAGCTGGCCGGCCATCGCTGTCCTCCCGCTTGCCTTCAGGATTTGCTCTGCAAACGGCTTGCCACATCTTTCCGCAGTGGGCCAGACGCGGACCCCGGGCCGTCGTATGCTGCCGCCAAAAGCAGATCAGGAGGACGCCATGGCAATGCCGGACGTGGATGCAACCAGCCCCAAATATCTTCGTGACAAGTACGCCATCGTCGGCGTCGGCGAGACGACGTATACCCGCGGGTCGGGCGTCACCACCCGCGCGCTCGGCACCTGGGCGGTGCGCAACGCCATCGAGGATGCGGGACTGAAGGCGTCGGACGTCGACGGCATGCTGTCCTATCAGTCCGGCGATTCGACCTTCTCGACCTTCATCGCCGGCGATCTCGGACTGCGCCTCAACTTCTACATGGACGTGTTCGGCGGCGGTTCGTCGACCGAGGCGCTGGTCGGCATGGCGATGGGGTTGATGGAAGCCGGCATGTGCAAGGCCGTGGTGATCTTCCGCGCCATGAACGGCTTCTCCCAGGTCCGCATCGGCGGCACCGGCGCGCGCGCCGCGGCGCCGGTGATGGGCGATGCGCTGCATGGCCGGACCTATGGCTGGCAGAGCGCCGGCCAGATGTTCGCACCGACCTTCATGCGCCACATGCACGACTACGGCACGCGGCCCGAGCAGGTGGCGCACGTCAAGCACTTCCATTCCTGCCACGCCTCGAACAATCCGAAGGCGTTCTACAAGCGGCGCTACACGGTCGACGACGTGCTGAGGAGCCGTTTCATCTGCAAGCCGCTGCATCTGCTCGACTGTTGCGTGGAGACCGACAACGGCACCGCCATCATCGTCACCAGCGCCGAGCGGGCGCGCAATTGCCGCCGGCACCTGGTGCTGATCCGCGGCGTGGTCGGCCGGTGCAGCAAGCCGCGCACCGACATGCACTACCAGCACGGGCCGATCTCGACCGTGGCCGGGCACTACGCCAAGGAAATCCTGTGGCCGAATGCCGGCGTCGGACCGGAGGATATCGATCTCACCGGCTCCTACGACGCCTTCACCTTCACCACCATGCTGCAGCTCGAGGACTACGGCTTCTGCAAGAAGGGCGAGGGCGGCGACTACGTGAGCAATGGCACGATCCGTCTGGGCGGCAAGCGGCCGAACAACACCAGCGGCGGCCATCTGTGCGAGGGCTACACTCACGGCCTCAACATGGTGATCGAGAACGTGCGCCAGCTGCGCCACGATGCCGACGATTCGTGCCCCGTCGGGCCCGACGGCAAGCGTCAGCACACCTACGACTATCGCGAGGGCGGCTGCCGGCAGGTCAAGGACGCCGAGCTGTCGGCCAACCTGGGCTGGGCCAATCCCGGCACGGGCTCGGCCATGGTCATGCGGCGCGGTTAGGGGAGGGAACGACAATGTCTGTCCAGGCCACCTATCTCGGGATGCCGCTCGCCATCGACGATCTCGACGTCGAGAACCTCGCCTACTTCAAGCACTGCGCGGCGCACAATTTCCACCTGCAGCGCTGCACGGCCTGCAATCTGCTGCGCTACCCGCCGACCACGGCCTGCCCGTGGTGCATGAACCCGAAGTCCGACTGGGTGCCGGTCGAGGCCAAGGGCGCGGTGCATTCCTACACCGAGGTTCATCACGCCATTCAGCCTGCCTTCAAGGCCGCGACGCCCTATCTGGTGCTGCTGGTCGATCTCGACACCCAGAAGGGCAAGCCCACGAAGGACGAGGCGCTGCGCGTCATGGGCAATCTCACCACGCCCGACGGCAAGCTCGCGCCGCCCGACATGGTTCGCAAGGTCGGCATCGGCACGCGCGTGCGCATGGTGTTTGCCGATGCCGGCCCCGGCCTCGCGATTCCGCATTGGACGATCGACGAGGCCGCCACGCAGCCGGACAAGCCGTGGCGCTATCCGCAGGAATGACCAATCGGCTGATCCTCGACACCGATGGCGGGATCGACGATGCCCAGGCGCTGCTGCTGCTGATCGCCAATGGTCGCCCGCCCGACGCCATCACCACGGTGTTCGGCAATGTCGAGCTCGAGGCGGCAACCCGCAATGTGCTTGCCACGTTGGCCGTCGTCGGCGCCGATATTCCGGTGCATGCCGGAACGGCGGAGCCGCTGGCCCAGGCTCTCGTCCATGCCAAGCACGTGCACGGCGAGGACGGGCTGGGCGGCGCGCCGCGTCCGGCCACGACGGCCGACCTCGCCGGCTCCGACGCCGTCGGCTTTCTCGTGTCCGCCTTCGGCGAAGCGGCCGCGGCGGGCGAACGTGTCGATCTGCTGACCATCGGTCCTCTCACCAATCTTGCCCTGGCGCTGGAGGGTGCGCCCGGCATCATCGACGGCATCGGCCGACTGACCATCATGGGCGGCACGGTCTATGGCCGCGGCAACGTCACGCCGGCGGCCGAGTTCAATGTCTTCGCCGACCCGGAGGCGGCGGCGATCGTCTTGCGCGCCGCAATCGACATCGTGATGGTTCCTTGGGAGCCCTGCCTGACGCATTTCCTCCCGGGCTCCGAGATCGATCGGCTGTTCGACGCCGTTGCCGAAGGTCCGCCGAAGGACTTTTCCTGGGCCCTGGTTCAGCACGCGCGCAAGACCGACATCGCCCGCGGCCATGGCGACCGCTTTCGCTTCATCGATCCGCTGGCGGCGGCCGTCGTGATCGAACCAGGTATCGTGACCGCCTCGCTGCAGGCGTCGGTCGACGTCGCCCTTGCGCCCGGCATCACGCGTGGCATGACGGTGGTGGATCCCTCGGGACGGCTTGGCACGCCTGCCGTGACGCTGGTCGAGCGGGCGAAGATAGATCGGCTGGCCGCCTTCTATGCGGC
>CAZHQA010000404.1:0-3566 GCA_964533955.1 uncultured Reyranella sp.
GCGATCATCACCATGCCGATCACCGACACGGCCCAGGCGAGCGTGCGCAGCCAGGGAATGCCGATCCAGTAGATCACGGCGTAGGCGAGCCTGCTCCAGAAGAAGATCAGCGCACCGAGCGCGGTCGTGGCGTTGGCCTTGTTGGCGACAGCCGCGATCAGCACCAGCGCAGAGAACAGCACCATGTTCTCGAGCATGTTGAGATGCGCGCGGCGCGCACGGCCGGCGAAGCCGGTCAGCTCGCCGACATCTTCGCGGTTGCCGGCGAGCGCCGTCAGACCCACGGCCTGGTTGGCCGCGGCAGCGGCGACCAGCACCTGCACGAACATCAGGACGACCGAGAACAGCAGATATTTGAGATCCGGGCTCATTGCGTTTCTCTCCCCTTACTTGGTGCCGAACAGGCGGTCGCCTGCATCGCCAAGTCCGGGGACAATATACCCGTGATCGTTGAGTTTCGCATCGATCGCTGCCGCAAACACCGGCACGTCGGGATGCACCTCGGCGAAGGCCCGCGCGCCCTGCTCTGAGCCCAGGATGCAGATGAACTTCAGCCGCTTGGCACCCGA
Source organism: uncultured Reyranella sp. (assembly GCA_964533955.1). Lineage (GTDB taxonomy): Bacteria > Pseudomonadota > Alphaproteobacteria > Reyranellales > Reyranellaceae > Reyranella. The sequence goes on from CAZHQA010000404.1 coordinate 570, forward strand.
CTCCTTCAAACGATCCACAGCCGCAATCGCCGAATGCGCGGTCGCCAGCATGGGATCGCACACCAGCACGTCGCGATCGGAGATGTCGCCCGGAATCTTGAAGTAGTATTCGACCGCCTGCAACGTGCGCGGATCGCGATAGAGGCCGACATGGCCCATGCGCGCCAGCGGCATCAGGTCGAGCAGCCCTTCGGCGAGACCGAGGCCGGCGCGCAGGATGGGCACGATGACCAGCTTCTTGCCGTCGAGCAGCGGCGCCTCCATCGACGTGATCGGCGTCTCGATCTGACCGTGCACCAATGGCAGGTCGCGCGTGGCGTCGTAGCCCAGCAGCAGGCCGATCTCACGCAGCAGTCGGCGGAAGTTGGCGCTCGACGTCTCCTTGTCACGCATCTTGGTGAGCTTGTGCAGCACCAGCGGATGACTGCTGACATGGATCGAATGCGGTAACGACATATTGTTCTCCCCCAGCTCAGAAGACCGTTCCGTCACTCTCGACGCTGATCGGCGGCCCGCCGCCCGGCCGGCGTTCGGCGGCGAGCCGGCGGCCGGCGAACCACGTGCCGGCCTCGAGCACCTTCACCAGCGGCAGGCGCTCGGCATCCATCCCCAGATGCAGCCGCACATGCTCGCCGATCCGGTCGAGCAGCGCCACGGTCAAGGCGCGCCATTCGACGATCGCCTCGTCGCCCGGCTTGAAGCTCTCGGCCAGCAGCCTCGATTGCTTGGGGCGCAGCGCGCCTGCATCGACCAGCAGCCCGCCATTGCGGTATTCCGGCAGGCCGGTCAGTTCGTCGAGGCCGACGACCTTCAGGCCCGCGCCTTCGATCGGCTCGACCAGCGAGTAGGAGAGCCACTGGGACAGTTTGTGGAACGGCACCCAGCCGATCGCCGGGTGGCGCCACACGTCGCCCATCGGCGAGGGCCAGATCGGCGAGAGTTTTTCGAGCACCGCCTCGAGGATCGCCGCAGCCTTCACCGTGCCGCCGTCCTTCCTGACCACGTCGAACAACTCGCCCGGCCGCGCGAGACCGACGCCGCCCAGCTTGCGCAGCAGGCCGGCGCGACCTTCGAGGCCGAGCAACGGGTTGTGCGCCTTGACCTGGAAGCCGAGCGCGATGTCCATTGGCGTAAGCGCCGCCAACCGCCCGGCGTCGACCCGCAGCGGATCGGCTTTTGCGTCGCGGCTGAACGCACCGCTTGCAAACATGTGGAAGCTCGCCACGCCCAGCCCTTCGGAGCGGGCGTAGGTCTCGCCGGTATCGGGCTCGCGATAGGACCAGTCGGACCCGGCGCCGGCATCGAGCAGCACCGACACCACGGCAAGGTCGATGCGCCGGCGCGCCACTTCCTCCCTGGGCAAGTGCGCGAGCCTGGGCGCCAACGCTGCCCAGCGGTCGTGCCCGCCGGCCTCGAAGTGCCGCCAGCGCGAATGGAAGGGGATCGCCGCCGGATTGGGAAAGCGCTGGCGCGTCACCTCGAGCGTCGCCTGCACCGCGCTCTCGAGCCCGTTCGCATCGATAGCCCACCAGGCCGATCGGCCGTCCTCGACATATTTCAGCACCTGCCCCGCCCGCTCGCGGATCGCGGCGGGGGAGCGAAGGTATTGCAGGTCAACGTGGGGAGCAGCCATCCAACAACCGTGTCATCCCGAGGAAAGCGAGGGACCTTTCGCGACAGAAGATCAAAGGTCCCTCGCTATGCTCGGGATGACACCTTTTTCTTCACAGATACCTACTCATTCAAACCCCGCCCCTTGGGCTTGGCGAGGTCGGTCTCGAGCGGCTTCTTGGGCGTGAAGTAGCCGGCGGCCTTCTTGGCATCCATCTCGACCTGGGCATCGGCCGGAATGAGCTCGTCGGGGATCGGCACCTGCTCGACCACCTCGATGCCCTGCTCGCGTAGCGCATCGGACTTCATATTGCTCATCGAGGCGAAGCGGTCGATGCGGGCGATGCCCAGCCAATGGAACAGGTCGGGCATCAGCTCCTGGAAGCGCATGTCCTGCACGCCCGCCACGCACTCCGTGCGGTTGAAGTACTGCGCCGCCGAATCGCCGCCGGGCTGGCGCTTGCGCGCGTTGTAGACCAGGAACTTGGTGACCTCGCCGAGCGCGCGGCCTTCCTTGCGATTGTAGATCACCACGCCGACGCCGCCCTTCTGCGCCTGCTCGATGCAGATCTCGATGCCGTGCGCGAGATAGGGCCGGCAGGTGCAGATGTCGGAGCCGAACACGTCCGAACCGTTGCACTCGTCGTGGAGGCGGCAGGCGATCCTGGTCTCCGGCTTGCCGAGCTTGGAAACGTCGCCGAAGAAATAGATCGTGGCGCCGCCGATCGGCGGCAGGAACAGCTCGAGATCGGGCCGCGTCACCAGCTCGGTGTACATGCCGCCGGTCTGCTCGAACAGGGTGCGGCGGAGATCGACCTCCTTGACGGCGAAGCGCTCGGCAATGCCCGGCAGCCACCACACCGGCTCGACCGCGGCCTTGGTGACCTTGACGTCGCCGGAGCCGCTCAGGATGTCGTTGTCGGGCTTCAGTCGCCCGGCGGCGATGGCGTCCTTGATCTCCGGCATCTGCACATGCGCCTTGGTGACGGCGATGGTCGGGCGGATGTCCCAGCCGGCGGCGAGCTTGTCGGCAAACACCTCGGAGACCAGATGGCCCCACGGATCGAGCGACACAATCTTCTTCGGGTCGAACCAGCTCTCGAACGGGCCGATCTTCTCGGCCGGCGAGGTGTTGGTGAGGTCGGCGCGATGGCCGGCCTTGAGCTCGTGCGCGGCGATCGCAAGGGCGCGGTAGATGCCATAGCTGCCGGAATGCACGCCGATCGCGTTGCGCCGCGCCGCATCGCCCACCGTACCCACGACGGGGCCACGAATCTTGGGGTCGCGCGCACCCCATACCACCGGAGGCGCTTGGACGCCGCCCTGCGAGGGGTGGGTATTCAGTCTGATGTGAGCCATGACGCTTTCCAGAGGACAGAAGCCGGG
>CAZHQA010000405.1:0-3540 GCA_964533955.1 uncultured Reyranella sp.
AACGAGATCACAGGGGCAGCGCCGCCGGCCGGGCAGACTTGCCGGACGCGCCCAGCGAGACCACGAACGTCAGCCAGACGTCCCAGCCCGCCGGCCGGTTCTCGCCGGCAAACTCGTAGTAGCCCCTGACGCCGAGCGTGGCTTCCCGCTTGCCCAGGGCCAGGTCATACGACGCCTGCGGGCCGACGCCGGCGACCCGGGACATGAAGGCGCCGAGTCGGGCGCCGGCGCCGCTGTCCCCGGTGATCTGGTTGTAGAGATAGCCGACCACGCCGAGCGACAGCCGCTCGGTCACGTATTGGGAGGCCGACAGTTCGAGATGCATATCGATGCCGCTCTGGTACTGGGTGCTCGGGTTCATGAAATTGTAGGTGAAGCCCACAACAGCCGAGAACTCGTGCCCCTTGTCCTCGTCGAAATAGGTGTAGCCGACGCCGCTATCGATCGCCCAGTGGCCAAGGCCGAGGCTTGCCTGCCGGTTCGGATCGTAGGCGCCGGTGGGGACGCCGGCGGTGAAGTAGGTCAGGAAATTGTGGACGCCGCGGCTCCACTTCAGCGACGCCAGCGGATAGAGGTCGCCCAGCTCCGTCATCGAATCGCTGCTCGACCCTGAAAGGCTGGCGCCGGACGGGGCGACGAGCGTCGCCGAAGCGGTCGAGGCGTAGTTGCCGGCGAGGAACGTCAGAGCAAGCCCGAATTGGCCGCCGAGCACCGGCGTCTCGAGGGCGTAGCTCGGCGTGACGAGGAAGTAATTCGAGGCCGTGTCGAGGCCCGCCTCGATGCGCCCTCCGCGCGTGAAGTTGGCCGTCCGTCCGGCATCCGCCGCCGCATGATAGAACGTCGTATCGACCGACCATCCCGGTGTGGCCGGCACCGCCGCAAAGCTGGCGTAGCTCCCGGAGAGCCAGAAGCTCGCCCCCGATTCATCGGCTCGCGCGATGCCCGTCGCGCCAACGGTCGCGATCGCGCACAGAACGATCGTGGCGGGTCGCAGCTCGAGACGGGCGGTTGTCACACCCCTCGAGTCTATCACGTTTGCCGTGGCTCTCCCTAGGTGTACAGCCCGCGCGAGCGCGCGAACAGCCGGGTCAGCCCGAGCAAGGCATCGATGTGAGGCGTGGGAACACCGGTCCGCTGGCCAAGCTCGTGCACGGCGGTCACGAGCGCGTCGAGCTCGATCGGCTTGCCGCGTTCGGCATCGACCAGCATCGAGGTCTTGAACGCGCCGAGTTCGCGCGTCAGGGCATGGCGGGCCTCCGGGTCCTGGTCGATGGCGCAGCCGATCCGGGCGCCGATGGCGGCCGCCTCCAGCATCGCCGCCGAGCAGAAGGCGCGCACGAGCGGATCGTCAAGCATGCGATCGCCCGTCGCGCCGGTCAGCGCCGACACCGGGTTCATCGTCATGTTGCCCCACAGCTTGTACCAGATGTCGTGACGGATCGTGGGCGAGGCCGTCACCGCGAAGCCAGCCTTGGTCAGGAGATCGCCCACGGCCTTGAGCCGCGCCGAACTCGTGCCGCCCGGCTCGCCGATGATCAGGCCCATGCCGTTGCGGTGCACGACCAGCCCCGGCTCGGCGGTCGCGGCGCTCACATGGACGACGCAGCCCACGACGTGGCGCAGCGGGATGGCCCGCGCAATCGCGCCGCCGGGGTCGACGCTCTGCAGCGGCTCGGCGCCCACGGCCTGTAGCCCCTCGGAGAACCACCACGGCACGCCATTCATTGCCGGCAGCACGACGGTCCCGGGGCCGAGCAGAGGACCGATCGCGGCCGCCACACTGGCCATTGCCGGTGCCTTGACGGCCACGACTACGAGATCCTGCACGCCGAGATCGCGGGCGTCGGAGGCCGCCCGCGTCGGCTTGGTGAGGAACGTGCCGCCCTGCTTGAGGCGCCAGCCTTTCGCGTTGAGGGCTTGCAGCGTTTCACCGCGGGCGAGCGCGCTCACCTCGGCGTCGGTCTTGGCCGCCAGGCGCGCGCCGATCAATCCTCCGACCGCGCCGGCGCCGACGATGCAGACCTTCAAATGCGCTGATCCATCTCCAGTGCCGGTTCCGGCACGTCGACGCAGCCGATGATGCGGGCGGGCACGCCGGCCGCGGTGCAGCCGGCGGGCACGGGCTCGAGCACCACGCTGCCGGAGGCGATCTTGGCGCAGGCGCCGATCTCGATGTTGCCCAGCACCTTGGCGCCGGCACCGAGCAGCACGCCGCGCCGCACCTTGGGATGGCGGTCGCCGCGTTCCTTGCCCGTGCCGCCGAGCGTCACGCCGTGCAGCATCGAGACGCCATCCTCGACGACGGCAGTCTCGCCGATCACCACGCCGGTGCCGTGGTCGATGAAGATGCCCTTGCCGATGACGGCGCCGGGATGGATGTCGAGGCCGAACAGCGCGCTGGCGCGGCTCTGCAGGTAGTGGGCGAGCGTGAGGCGGCCCTGGCCCCACAGCCAGTGCGCCGCGCGGTAGGTCTGCAGCGCGTGGTAGCCCTTGAACCAGAGCAGCGGGTCGAGATAGGAGGTGCAGGCGGGGTCGCGGTCGCTGACCGCGACGATGTCGAAGCGCGCGGCCAGGCCGATGTTGGGATCGGCGGTGAAGGCTTCCTCGAAGATCTGGCGGATCAACGCGGCGGGCACCTCGGTGGTGCCGACCAGGCGGGCCAGGTGGTAGCTCAACGCGCCCTCGAAGCGGCTCTGGCTGGTGATGGTGGCGTGCAGCATGCCCGCCAGCACCGGTTCGCTGGCTGCGGCGGCCTGCGCCGCCTCCTTGATCGTGCTCCACACCGGGTCGACGGAGCGTCTCCCCATCGGATCGGAACGTCCCGGACCGGGACTGGACTTGGCTGCGCTGTCCATGGGCGCTCTCCTCAATTTAGCGTTGGGCGCGCGATTCCAGCTCCTGAATCAGCGCGTCGACCTTGCCCCCGTTGTTCTGAATGTAGGACGTAAAATCGGTTCGTCTAGTGATCACCATGCTGATGCCCTCGATTTTGACATCGGTGATGCGGGGGCTTCCGCCGGTGTCGCGGACTTCCCATTCGATCTTGATCGGCTGGCCGCTGGTCTGGCTGAGCTTGCTGTCGACCACGCTCACCCCGTTGGCCCGCGGCGTGACCTTGCCCAGCGTCAGGGTCTGGCCGCCGTACTGCCCGAACCGTTCGGCATAGGCATGCGCCTCGGCGCCGACCGCGGCCTTGAGGTAGCGCTGCTGCTGGTCGGGCGTGGCGGTCGCCCAGTATTTGCCGAGCGCCTGCTGGCCCATGTAATTGAGGTCGAAGGCGGTGAGCAGGACCTGGCGGATGCCGGCCTCGCGCGTCGGACCGGGCGGATTGGCCTTGATCAGGTCGATGACCTGGGCGGCGGTCTTCTCGATCAGCGAGGCGGCGGGGCCGTCGGCAGCAAGGGACGGGACGGCCGACAGCACGCAGGCGACGGTCAGCAAGGCACGACGCAGCAAGGGCACGCTCCTGAACCAAAGGGGAACTTTCGGCGGTAGTCCTAGACCATTTTCCGCACGGATGGAATCGAGCCTCTTGCCCTC
>CAZHQA010000406.1:0-3498 GCA_964533955.1 uncultured Reyranella sp.
GAGGGTGACGGCCTTGGCGCCGGCGATAGCCGCGACGAGCGGCTTGGCCTTGGCCGCCGGCGTCATGAGGTCGCCGTCGCCCAGCACCAGCACCGCCGGGCATTTCACCGACGCGGCGCGTTGAGTCGCGTCCTTGTAGGCGTTGCAGGCCGCGAGATCGGCATGGATCACGCCGGGCTTGTTGTGCCCCAGCACAGCCAGCGACTCGCAGCGCAACCATAACCCGGGCGAGACCATGCCTCCCTTGTGCAGCGCGTTGCCGATACCCCAGAAAGTCATCAACTCCTGAACCTTGAGCGTATTGGCCTTGGCCGATTCCAGCATCTCGGGATGGACCGGCATCTCGACGGCCACGCCGCACAGCCCGAGCGCCCGCACCTTGTCGGGATGGCGCGCGGCGCAATCGAGCGCGACCAGGGCGCCCATCGAATGGCCGACCAGCGCGGCGCTTGTCAGCCCGACAGCGTCCACCAGCCGGGCCGTCCAGTCGGCCATTGCCGCGACACTGGGAAGCACCGGCCCGGCCGACCAGCCATGACCCGGGAAATCGACAGCGAGCACGCTGCGGCCATGATGGGCGAACCAGCGCGTCTGCAGGCGCCAGACAGTGCGGTCGAAGCCCGCACCATGAAGGAAAATGACGGCCGGCTTCGTCACGTCGAAATCGCTTCCGCCCGTAGTCGCGAATACCTCGCGACCGTCGACCTCGAGCTTCATGGTCAGGCCCTCTGCGAGGCGCGCAACGCCTGGCCAAGATCGTCGAGCAGGTCCTCGGGATCCTCCAGGCCGACCGAGAGGCGGATCATGCCCTCGCCGATGCCTGCGGCCTTCAACGCCGCGGCGTCGAGCTGCGCGTGGGTGGTCGAGGCCGGATGGATGACCAGCGACTTGGCGTCGCCCACGTTGGCGAGATGCGAGAAGAGCTTCAGCCGCTCGATGAAACGCCGGCCGGCTTCGCGGCCGCCCTTGATATCGAAGCTGAAAATCGAGCCGGTGCCCTTGGGCAGCAGCTTCTTGGCGAGCTCGTGGTCAGCATGATCGGCCAGCTCAGGCGAGGCGATGCTCTCGACCGCGAGATTGTTCTTGAGAAAGGCAATGACCTTGCGGGCATTCTCGACATGGCGGGCGATGCGCAGGGGCAGCGTCTCCAGACCCTGCAGCAGGTAGAAAGCCGTCTGCGGCGCCATGCAGCAGCCAAAGTCGCGCACGCCTTCGGTGCGGGCGCGCATGATGAAGGCCTGCGGGCCAAACTCCTCGGTGTAATCGATGCCGTGATAGCCGGCGTAGGGCTCGGTCAGGGTCGGAAACTTGCCCGACGCTTCCCAGTCGAAGCGGCCGCTGTCGACGATCACTCCACCGATCGCCACGCCGTGGCCGCCGATGAATTTGGTTGCCGAGTGAAAGACGATATCGGCGCCGAGTGTCAGCGGCCGGCACAGAACCGGCGAAGCGAAGGTGTTGTCGATCATCAGCGGGATCTTCGCCGCGTGAGCGATTTCCGAGATTGCCGGGATATCCAGCACTTCGCCGCCCGGATTGCCGATGGTCTCCCCCAACACCAGTCGCGTCTTGTCGGTAATCGCCTTGCTGAAACCGCCATGGTCGCGCGGATTGACGAACGTCGTCTCGATGCCGAAGCGCGGCAAGGTGAGGCCCAGCATGTTGCGCGTGCCGCCATAGAGCGAGGTCGAGGCGACGATGTGGCCGCCCGCACCCATCAGCGTGGCAATGGCGATGTGCAGCGCCGCTTGCCCGCTCGACGTGCCGAGCGCGCCCGAGCCCTCCTCGAGCGCCGCCACGCGCTCCTCGAACACCGCCACCGTGGGGTTGGAAATGCGACTGTAGATGTGGCCGCCGACCTCGAGGTTGAACAGGCTCGCGGCGTGGTCGACGTCGCGGAACACGAAGGACGTCGTCTGGTAGATCGGTACCGCCCGCGCCCCGGTGACCGGGTCGGGATGCTGGCCCGCATGCAGGGCCAGCGTGTCCGGCTTGAGGAACTTGGCGTCGGCCACGCGGCCTCCTTATTGGGCGACCCAGCCACCGTCGGAAACGAGCTGCGTGCCCTGCATGTTCGAGGCGGTGTCTGACGCCAGGAACACGGCGAGGCCGGCGATCTGCTCGGGCTTGGTGAACTGACGCTGCGGCTGCTTCTCGGCCAGGAGATCGAAGTTCGCCTTCTCGACGGTAATGCCCTCGGCCTTGGCGCGATCCTCGATCTGCTTCTGGACCAGCGGCGTCAGCACCCAGCCGGGGCAGATCGCGTTGCAGGTGACGCCGGTGTCGGAGCATTCCAGGCCCACCACCTTGGTGAGGCCGATGATGCCATGCTTGGCCGTTACATAGGCTACCTTGTGCTCGGAGGCGACCAGGCCGTGCGTGCTGGCGATATTGATGATGCGGCCCCACTTCTTGGCCTTCATCAACGGCAACGCCGCCTGGATGGCGTGGAAGGTGGCGCTCATGTTGATGGCAATGATGGCGTCCCACTTCTCCGGCGGGAACTTCTCGACCGGGGCGGTGAACTGGATGCCGGCATTGTTGACCAGGATGTCGACGCCGCCGAAGGCGGCGTTGGTCTTGGCGACCATGTCGGCAATCTGGGCCGGCTTGCTCATGTCGGCGCCGTGATAGGCGACGTTGACGCCGCATTTCCTGGCCGTATCGGCTCTGAGCTTCTCGATCGCGGCGGCATCGCCGAAGCCGTTCAGCATGACGTTGCAGCCCTCGGCGGCGAAAGCTTCGGCGACAGCTTGCCCGATCCCGCTGGTCGAGCCGGTGACGATGGCGGATTTACCCTTGAGCGACATGACTCACCTCTTGAAAAGCGACGCGGCAACCGAAGCGTGGCTCTGCTTGGCCTTGATCTTGGCCTCGACCCTCTCGATCTCGGCCCTGAGGACAGCGACATACTCCTGGAGGTCCTCGATGTTCATGTCGTCGAGGTTCAGGGGCTTGGGCTTCTTCTGGCGGGGGTCGAGATCGTCGAGTTCGAAGGCCATGGCGCGGCTCCACGGAAGCGGCTAAGTGACACCTAGCATCGCTTCCCCCCCTCCGAAAGGCCACGCATGAGCGCACTTCCCGCCACCATGACCTGTGTCGAAATCAAGACTCCCGGCGGACCGGAGGCGCTGGTCGCGGCAACACGCCCGGTGCCGCAACCAAAGGCCGGTGAGCTCCTGATCAAGGTGGCGGCCACGGGCGTGAATCGTCCTGACATTGCCCAGCGCGCCGGCCACTATCCGCCACCGCCGGGGGCGTCGGACCTGCCGGGTCTCGAGGCGGCCGGCACGGTCGCCGCGATCGGCAGCGGAGTGAGCGGCTGGAGGGAAGGCGACGCGGTATGCGCGCTCACGCCCGGCGGCTCCTATGCCGAGTATTGCACCGCGCCTGCAGCGCAATGCCTGCCGCCCCCCAAGGGCTTCGACATGCTGCACGCAGCGGCGCTGCCGGAGAACTACTTCACCGTCTGGCACAATCTCTTCGAGCGCGGACAAC
>CAZHQA010000407.1:0-3497 GCA_964533955.1 uncultured Reyranella sp.
TGGCGCTGGCGGCCGCGCTGAAGGCAGACCGCTGCGACATCTACACCGATGTCGACGGCGTCTACACGACCGATCCGCGGATCGTCGAAAAGGCGCGCAAGATCGACCGCGTGACCTACGAAGAGATGCTCGAGATGGCCTCGCAGGGCTCCAAGGTCCTGCAGACCCGCTCGGTCGAGCTGGCAATGAATCATCATGTGCGGGTGCAGGTGCTGTCGTCGTTCGACGAGGCGCTCGGCAGCGACCTGCCCGGCACGCTGGTAGTGGACGAGGACGAAATCATGGCGCAGGGAATTGAGAAGTCGGTGGTAAGCGGCATCGCCTTCGCCAAGGACGAGGCCAAGATCACGGTGACGCACGTGCCCGACCGGCCGGGTGTGGCGGCGGCGATCTTCGGGCCGCTGGCCGAGGCCAACATCAACGTCGACATGATCGTGCAAAACGTCTCGCTCGACGGCAGCTCGACCGACATTACCTTCACCGTGCCGCGCGCCGACCTGGCGCGCGCCGTCGAGCGCCTGCAGAAGGCCAAGGCCGATCTCAAGTTTGCCGAGGTCAAGTCGGACACCAACATGGCCAAGATCTCGGTGATCGGCGTCGGCATGCGCAGCCACGCCGGCGTGGCGCTGAAGATGTTCGAGACGCTGGCCGCCAAAGGCATAAATATCCAGGTGATCTCGACCTCGGAGATCAAGGTGAGCGTGTTGGTCGCCGCGGAATACACCGAGCTCGCCGTGCGCGCCTTACATACTGCTTACGAGTTGGACGCCGCATAAGTCCGGCTCATGCGAGCCGCAACAAGGTGCTTGCGCAGCTTCTGATCGCGGGAGCCGCGAGGTTTCCCTGATTGGAAATGCGTCGAATCGGGTGCTGTGACCACATGAGCGTTTCCGTCCGGCTGAAGCAGCCGGACAGAATATGCCTTGGCCATTTCGGCGTGGGTCTTGCTATAAGGCCCATATGCACGGCGCGCGCACCCAAATGGCCTGCCAAGACGCCCGGGCGACCCGGTCGGACGCCCGTCCGGCCTTGTCGGCGCGGCGCGTATGCGCCTGCATCATCGACCGTAGCTTTGTCGTCATCCGACTCAAGCATCTAGCGGTCTGACCATGGAGAGAGGGACTCCCCTGGCCGGACCGCGAATGCTCCTCAAGCGGCTCCGGGACACGATGGCGCGTGGCGGTTCCCCGGAGGAAACGCTGGGCGAGGTCGTGCGCCTGGTCGCCAACGAGATGGTGGCCGAAGTCTGCTCGATCTACCTGTTGCGCGCCGGCGAGGTGCTGGAGTTGTTCGCCACCCAGGGCCTCAACCCGTCGGCCGTGCATCGGACCCGGCTCAGGGTGGGCGAGGGCCTGGTCGGCGACATCGCGGCCCATGCGCGGCCGCTGGCGCTCGACGACGCCCAGAGCCATCCGCAGTTCGCCTATCGCCCGGAGACCGGCGAGGAGGTCTATCATTCGCTGGCGGGCGTGCCGATCGTGCGCGCGGGCCGCGTGCTCGGCGTGTTGGTGGTCCAGAATCGCACGCGCCGCCTCTACGACGAGGAAGAGATCGAGACGCTGCAGACCATCGCCATGGTGCTGGCTGAATTGGTCGCGGCCGGCACCATCGTCAGCCCCAACGAGGTCCAGCAGGTCGACGGCCTCGGCCTGCTGCCGCTGCGCATCGACGGCGTGCAGCTCACGCCCGGCGTGGCGAGCGGTCGTGCCGTCCTGCACGAGCCGCGCATCGTCATCCAGCGTGTCGTTGCAGAGGATGTCGCGGCCGAGCAGATCCGCTTCGACGAGACGCTGCACGCCGTGCGCGAGGACGTCGATCGCCTGCTCGAAGCCGAAGACATGCAGTCGGGCGAGCACCGCGAGATCCTGGAGACATTCCGCATGTTCGCCGACGACCGCGGCTGGATCGAGCGCGTGCGCGAGGCGATCGCGTCGGGCCTCACCGCCGAGGCGGGGGTTCAGCGCGCCCTGGACGACGTCAGCACTCGGCTCGGCCAGTCGACCGATCCCTACATCCGCGAGCGGTTGAGCGATCTGCAGGATCTCTCCAACCGGCTGCTGCTGCGCCTCACCGGCCGCGGCGCGATGGATGCGAGCACCATGCCCGACGACATGGTGGTGATAGCCCGCGACATGGGGCCGGCCGAGCTGCTCGACTACGACCGGGCGCGCTTGCGCGCGCTGGTGCTCGAGGAAGGCTCGGCGATGAGCCATGTCGCGATCGTGGCCCGCGCGCTCGACATCCCGGTTGTCGGCCGCGCACCCAACGTGCTGGCGCGCGTCGAGCCTGGCGACCCGATCGTGGTCGACGGCGATCACGCTCAGGTGCTGGTGCGGCCGGGCGAGGACATCCTTCAGTCGATCTACGGCGCGATCGACGCTCGCGCCGAGCGTCGTCGCAAATACGCCGCGCTGCGCGACCTGCCGTCGGCGACACGCGATCAGGCCAAGATTGGCCTGCACATGAATGCAGGCCTGCTGATCGACATGCAGCATCTCGACGAGACTGGCGCTGACGGCATCGGTCTCTACCGCACCGAGATTCCCTTCATGGTGCGGTCGGAATTCCCCGATGTCGATGCCCAGGCCTGGCTCTATGGCCGTGTGCTCGACCTGGCCGACGGTCGTCCTGTCACTTTTCGGACACTGGACGTCGGCGGCGACAAGGTGCTGCCCTATGTCGGCGAGTTTGGCGACGACAACCCGGCAATGGGCTGGCGCGCGATCCGCATCGGCCTCGATCGCCCCGCCATGCTGCGACGGCAGTTGCGCGCCCTGATCCAGGCCTCGAATGGGCGGCCGATGTCGGTGATGTTCCCGATGATCGCCGAGGTCGGCGAATTGACGAGCGCGCGCCGGCTGCTCGACCTCGAGCTCGAACGCGCCAAGCGCCGCGGCCAGCCCGTTCCCGAGCGTTTGCGTGTCGGTGTAATGTTCGAAGTGCCGGCACTGGTCTGGCAGCTCGACAGCTTGCTGAAGCAGGTCGATTTCATCTCGATCGGCACCAACGATCTGTTGCAATTTCTTTTCGCCGCCGATCGCGGTAACAGCCGATTGGCCGGTCGCTACGACAGCTTGTCTCCGGCGCTGCTTCGCCTGCTACATTTTGTAGTGGAGAAGGTGCGGCCGAGCGGTGTCGATCTGGCGGTGTGCGGCGAGATGGCAGGCCAGCCGGTCGATGCCCTCGCTCTCCTTGCAATAGGAGTGCGCACACTCTCGATGACGCCCGGCGCGATCGGGCCGGTCAAAGCCATGATTCGTTCGCTCGATCTCAGCGAAGCAACCGGATTCATGGCTTCGGCGTTGAAACAACCTGACCGACCTCTGCGCGAGACCTTGCGATTGTTCGCTGTCGACCACGCGATCGAAATTTAGCGTCAAAATCCGAATCGCTTTTGCCCTGCCAAAAGCCCTCTGCTAGAACGGACTGTGAGGGGGCGAACTACGGATCATGCCAGATCAAACCGATTGGCGGACGATGGAACGCGAGGCGTCACC
>CAZHQA010000408.1:0-3485 GCA_964533955.1 uncultured Reyranella sp.
TGTCCTTCTGGAAGAAGGCGGCGAGCGCCAACCCCGGCAGGTTCTCCCGCGCATGGTTGATTGCCCCGAAGGTATTGCCTTCGATGAAGTCGACCCGCCCGGCGAGCAGCAACGTGTTGGCATCGAGCTGCGGGCCGCCCTGGCGGATCTCGACGTCAAGACCGTGTGCCTTGTAGATGCCCGCGCCAAGCGCCTGGTAGAAGCCGCCGTGCTCGGCCTGCGCGCGCCAGCCGGTCTGATAGATGAACTTGTCGAGCTTCTGGGCGCGGGCGGCGCGCAGGCCGAACGGCAGCGTGGCCACGCTCGCCAGCAGCGCACGGGTCGCCCGACGCCGGCCGAGATTGAACGTCGTCATCGTCGTCTCTCCTCAGGCTGCCTTGGTCGGGCGGTACTTCCAGCCCTCGCCCGTCAGGGCGGCGCCCGAGCTCTCGCTCTTGTCAGCGCCCTCGAGGCTCATCTTGCCGGGGTTCATCAGACCGTGCGGATCCATGCGCCGTTTGAAGGCGAGGTCGGCATCGCCGACCGATTTCATGCCGCCTTCCTTCACCAGGAAGGTGTGGCTGTTGGCGATCATCGCGCCATCGTCGGACAGCCCGCGCATCACCTCGGCGAGCTGATCGTCGCTCTCGTAGCGGAAATACGGCGAACCTTGGAAGCCGAGCCGATGGTCGAAGCGCTTCACCTCGAAATGCATGCCCGGCAGGTGCGCGAACCGGCGATGACTCCTGGCGATATCCGCCACCGGATCGTCCGAGCAGAACAGGCCGATCACGCTCACGATCGCCGGATCGGACTTGTTGACGTGGAAGCGCGTATGGCCCCACGAGAATTCATAGAGCGGGCAGCCGTAGGCGCCCTCGCCCTCCGGGCATCGGTAGCTGATGATGCCGCCGTGCTCGCCCACCAGGACTTCGAAGGTCTCGAAGAACGGCGCCGCGATCAGGCACAGCACCATGCTCTTGCCGGCCTGAACATGGGGTTGCAATGGCTTGATCATGCCGGGGATCGGCCAGCCGGAGATCGAGATCAGTTTCTTGACGATCCCGTCGGACGTGGCCAGAGACTGGGCAAACCGGATCGACGGCATGAACTCGTCGAACAGCACGATCGCTTCCATCCACGGCCAGGCCGGCGCGAGCGGCATCTCGAGCTCCATGATCAGGCCGTTGGTGCCGTAGGCATGGTGGACGAGATTCACCTCGTCGCCGCGCAGCTCGACGATTTTCGGATCTTCCTCGATGCTCACGACCTCCAGCCCGAGGATGTTGCCGCGGTCGCGCAGGATGCCGTAGACGCAGCTCCCCACGCCCGCGTGGCCGCCTCCGACATAGCCGCCCAAGGTCGCCGCGCGCTTGGTCGAGGAATGCATGCGCAGCTCCCAGCCGAGCGGCCGGGTGGCGGAATCGATGTCGGACAGGATGGCGCCGCTCTGCGCCCGGACCTTGCTGTCCTTGATCCAGACGATTTCCTTTAGGCCGGTCATGTCGACGATAGCGCCGCCCTGCAAGGGAATGCCCTGCCCGAAATTCGCCGTGCCGCCGCCGCGGGCGATCAGCGGCATGCGGTGACGCGCGGCGGCCGACGCGATCCGCAACACGTCCTGCCTGGTCCGGGGACTGACGATCACGTCGGCGAACTTGTCGGCCAGCTCGCGCTTCATCACGGGGCTGAAGGCCCCGGTCATGTCGCGGCTCTTGCGCTTGACCAATGCAGGATCGGCGATTGTGGGGACGTCGCCAAGGGCCGCGACGAAGCCAGACAGATCGGGCACCAGGCTCCTCCGTACGCACGAGCGTGCAGCAAGAAGCGTGCCGCGTGCCCGCCGTGCGTCTGGTACTTGGTGCCTAGTACGGCTCCTTCAGGAACCGCTCGACCAGCCGATCGGTGCGGCTGCGGTCGGTGAAGGCCAGATGGCGCGACAGGTTGCGCGCCGACGAGGCGAGATAGAAGCGCTCGTACTGCTCGTTGCGGCTGGCCAGGCCGGAGCCCGCGAAATCCCAGGCCAGCCGGAAGATGCGGATGCGGTCCTCGGCCGGCATGCCCTTGGCGCCCGGCAGATAGCGATCGATCAGCGGCCTCAGCTCGGAGTCGGCCATCTGGGCCGCGGTCGGCGTGGCGAAGAGATTGTGCGAGCCGATCAGCCGCAGGATCTCGTTCACCCGCGGAAACCACAGAGGCAGCGTGGCGCGCAATGCATGCAACGGCGGCCCGGCCGGCGTCCACATCCCGCCCGGCCATTCGCGCGCCTCGGTTTCCGCGGCGAGGACGGCGGCCCGCGTGAACTCGGAATAGGTCCAGATCTCGCCGATCATGCGCATGGTCTCGGGGTCGGCGGCATTGATCGCCGCCGCCATGCGCAGCGCCAGGCCCCAGGCGAAGTCGAGCTTCACCGAGGCGCGAATCATGGTCTGCTGCTGGATGTTGGGCGGCCAGCTGGTGGTCATCACCGTGTTGTAGGATTTCAGGTTGCAGTCGATGAACACGCGGTCTCGCGGCACCTCGACGTCGTCGAAGATCACGAAGGCGTCCTGTTCGTCGAACCGGCTGGAGAGCGGATGGTCGAAGCGGTTGGCGCCGCTTGCCACGCTGTCGCGGCAGAGGAACTTCAGTCCCGGCGTGCTCATCGGGATGCAGAACGACAGCGCGTAGGCATCGGCGCCCTGCGGCAGCGGTGCGGCAGGATAGACCGCGAGCTCATCGGCAAAGGGTGCCAGCGTGGCCAGCACGCGCGCCCCGCGGACCACGATGCCGTGCTCGGTCTCGCCGACCTTGCGCAGGGCGTGCTCGTTGCCCGGGCCGGGCGCGTCGCCCGTCGCCTTGTCGACGGTCGGCTGGACGATGGTGTGGGTGAGCGAGATGTCGCCCCGCCGCAGGAACTTCTGGTAGGCGACCAGCCGCTCCGCCCCTGCCTCGTTGCCGTGCGCGCCCCATTCGTCGGCCCGGCCGGCGAAGCCTGCATAGGTCACGTTCATGTAGTCGGGCGTGCGGCCCATCAGGCCGACGGAATATTCGGCCACGGTGCGCAGGGCCTGACCACGCCGCTTCAGGTCCTCGCGTGAGCGCGGGATCATGTGGCTGACCGGGATCGCCTCGCCGGTCTCCGGATCCGGCATCAGGCAGCTTGCCTTCTCGACGTGTTGCAGGTCGTAAATCTCGGCCAGCGCATGGGCCGCGCCGCGCAGCTTGGGATGGCTGACCACGTCGGTGACCCGCTCGCCGTCGACCCAGATCTCACGCCGCCCGCGCAAACCATTCAAAAACTGCTCGCCCGTCCGCGCCGGCATTCATTCCTCCCTTGCCATCGCCCGCTGTGCCATCGGACCCTAGCATCCGATGACCGGCAAGGCATTGCCCGCGGACTGGGCCCGTACCCTCGTCGATCCCGCCGCCTTCGCACAGGAGCAGGCGCGGCTGGCGCACGTCTGGACCTTTCTCGGCCTGACCCATGACCTCGCCCGCGACGGCGACTGGATCACCGCATCGCT
>CAZHQA010000409.1:0-3478 GCA_964533955.1 uncultured Reyranella sp.
TGCGGTCCATCTTGTTGACGAAGCAGATGCGCGGCACGCCGTACTTGTCGGCCTGACGCCACACCGTCTCCGATTGCGGCTCGACGCCCGCCACCGAATCGAACACGCAGACCGCGCCGTCGAGCACGCGCAGCGAGCGCTCGACTTCGATCGTAAAGTCGACGTGACCCGGCGTGTCGATGATGTTGACGCGATAGCTCACGTCCTTGTACGGGCCGCTCTCGACCTTCCAGAAGCACGTCGTCGCGGCGGACGTGATGGTGATGCCGCGCTCCTGCTCCTGCTCCATCCAATCCATCGTGGCGGCACCGTCGTGGACTTCGCCGATCTTATGCGACTTGCCCGTGTAGTAGAGGATGCGCTCGGTCGTGGTGGTCTTGCCGGCATCGATGTGCGCCATGATGCCGATGTTGCGATAGTGCGCGATGGGAGTGGTGCGAGCCATGGTTAGGGCTTTCTGCGTGGAGGGGGTTCGGCGCGCTTACCAGCGGTAATGGGCGAACGCCTTGTTGGCGTCGGCCATCTTGTGGGTGTCTTCGCGCTTCTTCACGGCATTGCCGCGGCGATTGAAGGCATCCATCAGCTCGGCCGAGAGCTTCTCGGTCATGCTGTGGCCCGAGCGGTCGCGCGCGGCCTGGATGATCCAGCGAATGGCGAGCGCCTGTCGGCGCTCCGGACGGACCTCGACGGGGACCTGGTAGGTGGCGCCGCCGACGCGGCGTGAGCGGACCTCGACGGCCGGCTTCACGTTCTCCAGCGCCTCGTGGAAGGCCGGGATCGGATCGGCCTTGAGCTTGCCCTGGATCTCGTCGAGCGCGCCGTAAACGACACGTTCGGCGACCGACTTCTTGCCACGCTCCATGAGCGTGTTCATGAACTTCGAGAGGACGATGTCACCGAACTTGGCGTCCGGCAGGACTTCGCGTTTTTCGGCAGCGCGACGGCGAGACATTTTTCCCTCCCCGCCTTACTTCGGACGCTTGGCGCCGTACTTCGAACGGCGCTGTTTGCGGTCCTTGACACCCTGCGTATCGAGGGTGCCGCGAATGATGTGGTAGCGCACGCCCGGCAGGTCCTTGACGCGACCGCCGCGGATCATGACCACAGAATGCTCCTGCAGATTGTGGCCTTCGCCCGGGATGTAGCTCACCACCTCGTAGGCATTGGTCAGGCGCACCTTGGCCACCTTGCGCAGCGCCGAGTTGGGCTTCTTCGGGGTCACGGTGTAGACGCGAGTGCACACGCCACGCTTCTGCGGGCAATGCTGCAGCGCCGGCACCTTGTTGCGGGCGATGAGCGGGCGGCGGCCCTTGGCAATCAGCTGGTTAATAGTCGGCATCGACTTGGTGTTTCCTACTCGCCGTGTCGGGTCCGCCCGAGCAAGGCATCGGCGCAAAGCGAATGCGCGGGCATGGCGGCAAGAGCGCAGCCCCGCGCGGGAGATAACTTTGCGGCCAGAAGGCCTTACTTGTAGCGGTCCTCGACGTCAGGCTGCGTCTAGGCTCATCGCCTACTACCAGCCCTTCCCCGAGGTGGCGCGCTTATATGGCCGCATATTCGCAGCGTCAAGCGCGCTCGGTGCTTTTCTCTTTGATTTCGTTGGTTATTCCGGGGCTGTCCCAGACGACTCGAAGCTGTCCCGGTCGATGGGGCGCACGCAAGATTCTGCCAACTACATCTTGTGGCCACGCGGTTGGTCTGCCCCACGTTTACTTTGCGCGCTGCCTGAGTTATCTGGGTTCTTATGTTGCGCCCGAATCTCCGAGTTATGTCGGCTACCAAAGGTACCTTTGGGGCAGGGGAATTCGTGCGCGCTGACATGTTGTGACCAGCTAGCCGACACCACCCTGACCCCGCCGCGACGGTCGGGGTTCAGCAACGGGTCCCGCCCTCCGGCCAACGGAAGCGAGATCCGAGATGCCCACGCCCAAGATGCCTGCGACCCCGGTGCTCCACACACCGCGCCTCGTGCTGCGTCCGGTGCGCACCAAGGACGCGCCGGTCATCCAGCGTCGCTTCCCCAAATGGGAGATCGTGCGCTGGCTGGATGCCAAGGTTCCCTGGCCCTATCCCGCCGACGGTGCCGCCACTTTCGTGGCCCGTTCCGTCGAGGAAATGGCCCGGGGCGAGAAGTCGCACTGGGCGATCGTTCCGAGGACCGGCCCGGCCGACCTGATCGGCATGATCAACCTGTGGCCCGACGACGGCTCGGGCCACGGCCAGCGCGGCTTCTGGCTCGACCCGGAGTTCCACGGCAAGGGCCTGATGACCGAGGCGGCGGACCGCGTGACCGATTACGCCTTCCGCAAGCTCGGCTGGCCGTGCCTGTGGCTCAGCAACGCGCAGGAAAACCATGCATCGCGCCGCATCAAGGAGAAGCAGGGAGCGCGACTGATCGATCTGCTGATCGCGCAGTCCGTGAGCGGCCAGGTCTCGCAGATGCTCTGGCTGCTGACGCGCGAGGACTGGCTCGTGCGCCGGCCGTGGGCCGACGCTCCCGTCCAGCCGGCGGGCGCGGATCGCCTGGCTCGGACGATGTGATCCAGGTCGCCAAAGAAAAGGCCGTCATCCTCGGATGACGGCCTCGTCTTTCGTGTTCGGCCCCGCGGACAGCGGCTCAGGACCGTGCGGCTCGCGGCCTCTCACTCGTCCGCTGCGTGTTCCTCTTCCAGCGTCGGGACCGGCTGGTCCTCGCCGTCGGCGCCGGCGGCCAGGATGGCCCGGTCGCGCTGGGCGGCGATCGCCTTCAACCGGTTCACGACTCCGCCGGTGCCCGCCGGGATCAGACGGCCGACGATCACGTTCTCCTTGAGGCCCTGCAGGTTGTCGATGCGGCCAGACACGGCAGCCTCGGTCAGCACGCGGGTGGTCTCCTGGAAGGAAGCCGCCGAGATGAACGACTTGGTCTGCAAGCTCGCCTTGGTGATGCCGAGCAGGACCGGATCGGCCTTGGCGGGCTTCAGCTTCTCGGAGATCAGCTTGGCGTTCTCGGCCTCGAACTCGCCCTTGTCGACCTGCTCGCCGATCAAGAACGTGGACTCGCCGGCATCGGTGATCTCGACCTTCTGCAGCATCTGACGCGCAATCGTCTCGATGTGCTTGTCGTTGATCTTCACGCCTTGCAGTCGATAGACCTCCTGGATCTCGTTGACGAGATATTCGGCCAGCTTCTCGATGCCCAGCACGCGCAGGATGTCGTGCGGCACCGGGTTGCCGTCGATCAGCAGGTCGCCGCGTTCCACGAAGTCGCCTTCCTGGACGGCAATGCGCTTGGTCTTGGGGATCAGGTACTCGACCGGCTCCGCGCCCTCGCCTTCCGGCACGATCAGGACACGACGCTTGTTTTTGTAGTCCTTGCCGAACTCGATGCGGCCGGGGACGTCGCAGATGATCGCGAAGTCCTTGGGCTTGCGAGCCTCGAAGAGCTCGGCCACGCGCGGCAGGCCGCCCGTGATGTCGCGGTTCTTGCCGCCCTCGC
>CAZHQA010000410.1:0-3450 GCA_964533955.1 uncultured Reyranella sp.
GCGTCTCACGCATTTTCTGGCGCACGGGACGTTCGAGCCTTTCGCCGCCGAATTGACTGCCGCCCGATTGCCCGATTGAGAACCCAGGCAGGTACGTCGGGTCCGACACCGACGCGCCCTGCCTCATGGCGGCATCCGAGTTACACGCCGCTCGCCGGCGATCAGGCACGACTTACCTGCTCTAAACCGAAAATAACCGGCCCGTGCCTTCAAAACGGCGCGATTTCGGGTGAGAAATTGTCGCGTCCATCTGGTGAGGGAATGTCGATGCTGAAAAGAATAGCTCTAGCGGCCCTGGCTTCGATTGTTCTCGCCGGACCCGCGTCGGCCGAGCCGCCCATTTACACCTGGACTGGATATGGCCTGAACGTCCCCGGAAGCGGCAAGTGCCCGACCTACAAGATGACCATCGACGTCACGGTCGTCGGCACGGATGTGCAGGGACGCTTCCAGCAGGAAGGCCGTCCGGAGCGGAACTTCAAGGCGACGTTGGGCGCCGACATGAAGTTCAAGACGACGGCCGTCGTGGGCGGCGGCAACAAGATGGATGTCGTGGGCTCCCTCAAGGAGGGCGCCTCGACGATCATGCTCGACGGCTACTGCCTCTTCGAGGGCAAGCTCACCAAGAAGTAAGCGTCCGGATCGGCCCTACCGACTGACCCAGAACGTGTCGGGCTTGTAGAGCCCGATATAGCCGCCTGGATCCCACGCCCAGTAGCCTTTCTCCGGCACGTTGCGCAGCTTCTTGCCGACCGTCAGCGGCTGGCGCACTGCGTTCACCGTGCCGATCGAGAAGACCTGCTCGGCGTTGATCGCCAGGATCTCGTCCCATGCCTTGCGGCGCGCGGCGTCGTCGGTCGAGCCCTCCCAGGTATGCAGGAGTTCGAGCAGCTTCTTGCCCTCGTCCATGTCACAGGGCTCGCCTTGCTTGCCGTGCGACTCGATGAACAGGCCCCATTTCGGCCATTGCAGCCCGCCCAGCATCACCGGCCCGAACTCCTTGGGGCTGGTGTCGACCGTCGGCGCCGCGGTGGTGATGCCGCCATAGGCGGTCATCATCGCCTCGCCGGAGAAGGTGCGCAGGCGGAAATTCTCGGCGGTCTGCGGTCTCAGCAGCGCCTTGATGCCGACTTTCTTCCACTGGTCGACGACCAGGGTCATGTTATCGACCTCGTCGGACTTCTCGCTGGCGTGCTCGATCACGAGCACTGCCGGCTCGCCGTTGGGCAGCAGGCGGATGCCGTCGGCGCCTTTCTTGTTGAGGCCGGCCTCGTCGAGCAGCTTCTCGGCCGCCTTGGTGTCGTGCGTGGCCCACTTGGTGGCGTATTCCGGCTTGAACAACGGCGAGCGCGGCATGATGGTGTTGGCCGACGCCTTGGCCATCCCGCCATAGACGACTTCGTTCAGCTCCTCGCGATCGATCGCCAGCGACAGCGCGCGCCGAAAGCGGACGTCGCGATTGAGCTTCTTCCAGGTCTCGTCGCTGGCGTTGAGGTTGGGATAGAAGGCGACCTCCGAGCCCGAACCCTTCTCCCACAGCAGCACCTTGATGCCGGAAGTCTTGGCAGCGTCGCGCAGGAAGGTGTAGTCGCGCAATCCGAGATAGCGCGGCTGCAGGTCCGATTCGCCAAGCCCCGCCTTGGCCGGGATCAGATTGGCCGCGACCACGGTGAAGATCACCCGATCGATATAGGGCAGCTGCACGCCCTTCTGGTCGATCCGATAGTAGTAAGGATTACGCTCGAACACGAAGCGTTGCGCGGGCGGCGCGGTCATCAGTTTCCAGGCATTGAGCGTCGGCATGTCGATGTTGCTGTTGCCGTACATCGCGTCCTGGCGCTTGAAGACATTGGCCCAACGGCTGCCCTTGTGAACCTTCAGGATCTCCTCCTCGGGCGTGTACTTGCCGTGGACCGTCTTGAGGTAGTGCGCCGGGCGGAACAGCCAGAGCGGCGCGGCGCGCGCCTGGCTTTCGATGAAATAGGCGTTGGGCTTCTCCCAGGTATACTTGATGGTCAGCGGGTCGATGATCTCGACCTTGGGCGGCTTGCCGTCGACGAGGAGTTCGACGGACGGTCCGTTAGGCGACAATTCGCTGTCGTTGGCGACATCCTCCCAGAAGAAGCGGAAGTCGTCGGTGGTGAATGGCTTGCCGTCCGACCACCGGTGACCGGCGCGCAGCTTCAGGGTGAATTCGCGGCCATCCTTGGCCTCGTAGCTCTCGAGAATGTCGGGCTGCAGCTTGAACTGGTCATCGTACACGATCAGCCGCGAATTGGAGTAAAGCGTCATCAGTCGGGTGTCGCGCGCGCTCGTCACCAGCATGTTGACCTCGCCGCCCGGCTTTCCCGCACCGTCGGCACCGGCGAAATGCTCCACGATCGACGGCACGTCGGGGATGCGCTTGTCGACCGGCGGCAGGCCGCCCACCTTGACCTGCTCGGCCAATGCCGGCGTCTCCAGCAGCTTTACCATCGGCTTGGCGCGGGCGATCGCCGGTGCCAAGAGACCAAGAGCCATCCCCGCGGTGAAATCGCGCCGCCTCATCGTATAGCCTCCTGTAGCCTTGGTTCGTTGCGGCAAGCGTCGGCCACGATACGGGCTACATCAAGGCATCATCGCGTCGCAGGGGATTTCCTGTGCGTTGTGCGCGCGGTCACGCCGCCGAGCGAAGCCGAGTGCCACCCCGTCGTCCCGACCGGAGCGAAGCGGAGTGGCGGGACCTCGCTTCCGCGAACTGCCGCTGATTGTTGAGAGCAGGTCCCTCGACTACGCTCGGGGCGAGGGAGGCGGAAACACCATGACTTTTTCCATCGCGGGGCGCTGCGCCCGCACCGGCATGCTCGGCTGCGTGGTCACGACCTCGGGCATCGCGGTCGGCAGCCGCTGCGCCTGGGCCGAGGCGGGCGTCGGCGCCGCGCTCACCCAGCACCGCACCGATCCGCGGCTGGGGCCGATCATGCTCGCCGAGCTCAAGCGCGGCCGCTCGCCCGAGGCGATCATGCAGGACCTCTGGGAGCGCGACCACAATCTCGGCTGGCGCCAGCTCGCCGTCCTGTCGGCCGACGGCCGCGGCGCCTTTTTCAACGGCGCCAACATCGCCTCGACGCACAAGGGTCGGGTCGGCCGCGACTGCGTGGCCGTCGGCAACATCATCCGCCGCCCCGAGGTGGTCGACGCCATGGTCGAGAGCTTCGAAGCCAACGAAAAGGAGCCGCTGGCCGAGCGCCTGCTGCGCGCCATCGAGGCCGGCCACCAGGCCGGCAGCGAGTGGAAGCAGATCAAGTCCGCTGCCCTGATGGTCGCCCACCGCGAGAGCTTCCCCTATGTCGACCTGCGCGTCGACCTCAGCCCGACGCCGCTCAGCGAGCTCAGGTTCCTGTGGGAGATCTATCAGCCGGCGGCGGAGGACTTCGTGGTGCGGGCGGTGGATCCGGACAAGGCGGCGGC
>CAZHQA010000411.1:0-3448 GCA_964533955.1 uncultured Reyranella sp.
GTTCGACGCTGCTCCTGCCGCGGCGCCCCCACCGACTACGTCGGCCGCCTGCCCGACGGCTTTCACCGCTCCGCCGACACCTGACAGTGCAATCAGCCCACCGACGAAAATGCCCAGTGCCCAGACGGCGAAGCCATGGGCGCCATCGCGAAAATCGGCCTCCGCCAGTTCCTCGGCGGTGGGCGGCAGCCGCATGCGACCGGCGATATAGCCGCCGCCGCCGAAGCTCGCGACCAGCACGATGGCGGTATAAAGCGCCGAGATGACGGCCAGCGCCTTGGCCGACGCTCCGGCCCAAGGCTGCGCCGAGGCAGCGGAAAGACCAATGCCGGCGCCGAACGCCAGAAGAACGGCGGAGATGGCGCTGGCCGCCAAGGCGCCCAGAATGACGGCTCCCCACTGAACCGAGCGGAATGTGCCGGCGGGCTCGACCGGCACGGAGGCCACGACGGTCCTGGGGGCGGCGAGGGAATCGGGAGAGACAGCCATGGGTTCTCTCCTCAACGCAGTCCGAGCACGGACAGAATGAACATGACCACGACGATCAGGCCGACGAGATAAATCACACCGTTCATGGTTTTCCTCCGAAAGGTGAAGGCCTAACGCCCGATTATCTCGAGGGTTGCAACGCAGCGACCGGCGGGAGCGAAAGAGCAGGCAGCCGGCCTTCGTCCCCGCCGCTGGTCGCACGATGAACCCCGAGGGGGCCGTAGCCGCCGCAACGCTGAGCGTGGTCGTTCTCGGAAGGATCTTTGTCGTTGTGGAATTTCGGCCCCATTTAGCGGCCGCCGACAAGAATGATTGGTATGCTGTTCATCTCGCGCGGGCGGCACGCGCGCGATCGTTGCAATGTGTCGGCTTGCCGACGCCGCCCTGGCCGCGGGGCGAGCGCCTGAGGGTCATGCACGCTTATCGCCCCGATCACTACGAGGCACTCGGCGTCCCACGCCACGCCGACGCCGAGGCGATTCGAACCGCCTATCGCGGGCTCGCCAAGCAACTCCATCCCGACCTGTCGGACGATGGCAGTCGCGAATCGCAACAGGCCTTCCTGCGCCTGCAGGAAGCCTACGACGTGCTGCGCGACCCGGGACGCCGCGCCGACTACGACAATGAACTCGCCCGCCGCGCGGCAAGAGCGCAAGCCGCCGCCGAACTGCCACCCCGACGGGCGCGCCCGGCACCGCGCATCTCGGGTCTGGGCGGCTTCCTGGCGGCCATCGGGCTGGTCGTGATCGTGACGGCGGGCATCGCGACCTGGCAGCTCTCCCGGCCCCAACCGCAACCGACCATCATCGTCAAGGCCGAGCCCGTCGATCGCGGCCGTCCTGCCCGCGGCGCCGGATCTGGCGGACCGGAACCGACGCCCGATCGCGCCACCGTCACCAGGAACATAGATCGGCCTGTCCAGGTGCAGGCCGAGAAGGTCGAAACGGCCCAGGATCGGATGACGTACAAGGATGCCGATGCCGCCTACAAGAAGGGCGACTATGCGACGGCCCTTCGCGGACTTCGCTTGCTTGCCGACGAGGGCAACGCCGATGCCCAGTACCGGCTCGCGAGGATGTACGAAAGCGGCGAAGGCGTGCCGAAGAACGCAGCGACGGCACGGGCCTGGTACCGCAAGGCCGCCGAACAGGGAAGAGCCGACGCCCAGCAGCTCATGGGGTTCATCTACGACGACGGCATGGGCGTGCCGCAGGACCATGAGGCGGCGGTGTCGTGGTTCAGGCGAGCCGCCGACCAGGGTGACAGTGTTTCCCAATACACTCTCGCCCAGAAATACATTCTGGGAGAAGGCGTGGCTCGCGACGTCGTTCAGGCGCACAAGTGGCTCAGCCTTGCCGCGACGGACGCCAAAATGGCCGTCGTCGCCGCGAAATCCCGTGACAGCCTCGTTCGGGAAATGGCGCCGGCGCAGGTCGCGGAGGCGCAGAAGCTGGCCCGGGAATGGAAGCCCAAGCCCGAACGGTAGGGCGCCATCGACAACCAACGCGCTCCCACGCTACCAATGATGGCCGGGTGAGCGCCTGAGGGCCATGCACGCCTACCGTCCCGATCATTACGAAGAGCTCGGCGTTGCACGCCATGCCGACGCCGAGCGGATTCGGACGGCCTATCGCGCGCTCGCCAAGCAGCTTCACCCCGACCTCTCGGAGGACAGCAGGAGCGAATCGACGGAGGCGTTCCTCCGCCTGCAGGAAGCCTACGACGTGCTGCGCGACCCGCAGCGCCGCGCGCTGTACGACCAGGAGCTCGATCGCCGGGCGGCGCTCGACCACGCCGCACGCGAGGCGGCGCGCCGACCGATCGAGCCCGGGGCCGCGCCGACCACGGTGCCCAATGCCACCGCTGTGCCCAGGCCCGTGCCCGGCCGGCCGCCGCGGCCGTCGCGCCTCCCGGGGCTGGGTGTCTTCGTGGCGGCGATCGCGCTGGTCGTGTTCGTGACGGCAGGCATCCTCACCTGGCGGCTGCTCTCCCGGCCCGAGCCACCGGCGATCAGCAGCGTCGAGGTCGAGCCCGACAATCCCGGCCGCCCGGCACGCGGCGGTGGATCGGCCTCGAAGGAAGCGTCCGACCCCGGCAGCCTCAGCAAGGAAGCCGACCGCGCCGTTCAGGCGCAGGTCGAGAGGGTCGAAGCGGCCCGCAAGCGCATGGCGGCGCAACTCGCCGAGCTCGACGCGCGCAAGCCATCGTCCAATGGCGTCTCGCCGAGCACGCCGCCGACCATGCGGATGGCACGCGTGGAATGCGTCGGTCGCGGCACCAACATCGTGCTGACCCGCGAGAACGACGTCGCCAAGGTCTCCTACGACAAAGGCCCGAAGGTGCAGGCTCGCGTCAGCGACCTCGGCACCGGCACCGTCCTGGTCTCGCGCATCGAGCCGACCAACAAGATGGCCATTGCCTTCACCAAAGGCGACAGCAACGGCACGACACTCCTGATGTTCGACCAGGCCGGCAGCGTGCAGCAGACCTTCAACGTCACCTGCACCGGAGTGGCGTTCTAGCGAGCTGTCCAGCGATGCGGCAGCGGAGCCGACTGGCGCAACCATTGGACATGACCGGGCGTTGTGATGCCGATGCGTGCGCCGAAAACCGATGCAAGGACGCGCCTCGAGCTCAAGGCGCTGCGGCGCCCCGCGATTGCCCGACGCAAGCCATGAACATTCCACCCCTCACCCAGCAAGAGCGCGCTGTTCTGCTGAACCTGGCCGAACGCGGCGCCTCGCGCGCGATTTCGCCACCGATGTCGGGGCGGCTCGCCCTCTACGAATTGATCGCCGAAACTCCGGCGGGCTGGACGATCACGCCAGCCGGTCAGGAAGCCCTTCGCCGGCCGGTGAGCTCGCCACCCAATGGCACACACCATGGCGAACCGAAGCCGCAAGCCGAGCGCAGCGCTCGACGAGGGGCGCGGAAAACCCGGGTCAGCCCCTTCTTCTAG
>CAZHQA010000412.1:0-3427 GCA_964533955.1 uncultured Reyranella sp.
CGATACGTGAGTGGGGTCACCAGTGCCGTAGCGGTTCCCTCGGCGAAGGGAGGGATGGAGACGATGGTCCGGCCGAGCGGGTCCACGACGCCGGTCAGGCCGGTGTGCGTCGCTCGGATCAGGAACCGACGATTCTCGATCGCCCGAAAGGCCGCGATCAAGTGGTGCTGGTGGAGAGCCAGCGTGCGGCCGAACCAGGAGTCGGACGTGATATTGACGAGAAGCTCCGCCCCCTTCCGAGACGCCTCGCGAGCCAGGGAGGGGACTGTGTCCTCATAGCAGATCAAGGGCGAGACCTTCAGGGTCGATGCCGTCCCGTCCGGCCGACGCATCGGGTAGGAGAAGACCCGGGTCTCGGTTCCGGCACTGAAGGTACCGGCCTTGGCGTTCAACTCCTTGAGCCACGGGATGTACGACGACAAGGGCATGAATTCGCCGAACGGGATCAAGACTTGCTTGAAGTAGGGCCGCGGCACGCTGCCATCCGGGTAGATCGCGAAGGCGGCATTGTAGCGCCGGTGATCCGGCAAGAAGGAATAGGCACCGACGAGGAGGGCCGTGCCGTCTCCAATCCACGGCAGGACGGGTGGGCGACCCACCGAGCCGATGCTGGCGGGGATGTAGGCCGGCACCGAGCCCTCGGGCCAGATAACCAGGGAGCCGGGATGAGCGGCCTCGCTGCTCAGCTCGTAGATCCGCGCAGCGTTCTTCCGGGCCGAGTCGAGGTCGCGCTTCTCGGCAAGGGAGGCGTTGCCCTGCACTACGATGACTTCCTGCGATGGACCCCGCGGCGTGGTGAAAGTAACCATCATCGCGACCCCATAGCCAATCGCTAGCGTGAAGACGAGTAGGGGTGCGAGAAACGTCCTTCGCCGCTCGCGGAAGACGACAATTCGGATGCTGACTTCCGCCAGCCAGAACATCAGGAACGACACGGCCATGGCGCCGCCGATGCCGGCAATCTGAACGAACGGAGTGAAGGCAATTTGCGTGTGCCCGAAGTGCCAGGGGAAGAGCCGAACCGTCAGCAGCTCGGCCATAACGACCGCGGTCGCCGAGCGCAAGGCCAGGGCGTCGAAAGCCGCGGGGAGGTGGTTATGGACCAAGGCGAAGACCAGGAAGAGGAGCGCGCCGAGGGTCACAAAAAGGGCGAAGATGAGCGCCGAGACCAGCGGCCCGAAACCGCCAAAGACGGAGACCGTGCCGAAGACCCAGTAGAACCCGATGATGTGCCCGGCAACTCCGGCGCCGAACGCCGGCAGATACGCGCGCCGCGCACGAACCGTGTAGATTAAGAGCAGCGCGGCGATCCACCCGAGCGCCGCGCTGAAAGCGGTACCCGGCACCAACCATGCGGACGCGCTGACAGCACCTCCCAGGCCCGCTGCGAGATAGACCCGCAACGCGCGAGCCTCGCCCACGCCTTTGGATCGCGGACTGACCGAGGCGCAGCGACGAAGTCGAACGGCGCGACGGTCGCGCGACCCTGTCGGTGAATCGGTCCTCGCGGGTAGGACCAGCGCCAACAGACCCGGCGCGAGATGCATGGACCACCTCCATCGAGTGTCGGAGATTCGACGACGGGACGCGACTCGATGCGAGAACATTCAGGGCGGGCTGCCGAGATCATAGGACTTGTCCGGCTGGGGGTCAACCTCGGTCGCGCTCCAACTGGTCGAGCGGGTGTAAGACACACTTCGCGCGACCTCGCCGGCTTGTTAAGATGTCAACAGGAATTTCCCAGATTCCCACGCGCCGCAAGTTCAAGGAAGAATACACCATGCCGTTCACCAAGGCTCAACCCGACGAATCGTCCAAGCTTCACGACATGGCTTACGGATGGGGAAAAATTGCCTCCCGTCGCGCGTACGGCGACGAAGGGCCGGGGCTCGACATCGACTTCGATTCCATCGAAACCATGGCCGTAGATGTGGGCCAAGCCGTTGTCAGGGGGGCCATCGAGGAGGCTCTGAAAACACAGTTGAAACTCCTCGGCGATCACCAGCCTTGTCCTGAGTGTTCGCGGGCCTGTCCCGTGGGCAAGGAGGCGCGATCCATTCAGGTTCGCGGCGGGACAATCTCCTACGACGAACCCGTTGGTCATTGCCCGGCCTGTCGCCGGGATTTTTTCCCCTCTCCGCCCGACCTTGCGGCTCGACTCGCACGGCTTTTCGCCGACGATCGCTGGTAAGATCGTTCGCGCCGCCGCTCGATCCACATCATTCGACGCGGCCGCGGAATCGCTCACCGACGAGGCCGAAATTCGGATCAGTAGCCGGCAAGTGGGTCGGATCGCCCACGAAGTCGGCGGGCAATTGCTCGAGGCACGCAATCAGCGGGTGAACGCGTTCCAGAACAAGGAAGCGAAGCCCGAGGCGCCGGTCGCCCCCCGGCTCGCGGTGGTGTCCGTCGATGGCGGCCGGTTGCACACCCGCTCTGAAGCGCCGGGCCAAGGCCCTGGCGTTCACGAGCCGGCGTGGCGCGAGGACAAGGTCGCCGACTTTGTGACGATGAGTACCCAGAGCCACAACACCGATCCCCATCCTGATCTCCCTGCATGCTTCACCAAGAAGAGGGAAGTCGTCGAACTCGTCCAAGGCATTTCCGGGCAAGGGGCGCTGGCCGATGTGATGGAGGAGGGCGGTGAAGGCTCTCCGGTGTTGGCCGTCTTCGAACCGGCCGACGATCCACCGAGACCGAAATGGCCGCCCGAACCGCTGGTACGGACCTGTCTGGGCACGCTGGAATCCAGCGACGCGTTCGGCCCGATGACGGCGGCCGAGTCCCACCGGCGGAACTTCTTCGCGGCGCAGTCCCGCGCCTTCGTGGGCGACGGCGGCGCCTGGATCTGGACGCTCCATCGGACCTACTTCCCCACGTTCGAGCCGATCGTCGATTTTGTTCACGTATTGACTCATGTATATTTGGCCGCGAAGGCGGTCGGCGGCTCGGCCGCTGCGGTCTGGACCCGCTACCTCAACTGGGCGACGGCGTGCTGGCAGGGGCGTGTTGCCACCGTGCTCAAAGAGTTGCATGCGATTCATGAGGAGATGCCGCCGCCGGAGAACCCGGAGGACCTCAAGCCAACCGATCCCTACGAGGTGATCCGCTTGGCGATTGGCTACCTGACCAACAACGAATCCCGGATGGATTATCCGCGCTACCGTCGTGCCGGTCTGCCGACCTGCTCAGGTCTGGTGGAGTCGCTGGTGAAACAGTTCAACCGCCGCGTGAAGGGGACCGAGAAATTCTGGAACCCCAGCCAAGCCGAAACCATTCTCCAACTGCGCGCGGCGTTCCTCTGTGAGGACGAAGCGTTGAACAGGCATCTGAAGACCCGCCCGATGAGCGCCTACCGCAATTATCAAACTACGAGGACGAGGAAAGTTGGCTAAGGCCTCAAGAAAACGAACCGTGGCTTACACCC
>CAZHQA010000413.1:0-3425 GCA_964533955.1 uncultured Reyranella sp.
TCGGCAAGGCCAAGAAGGTCATCGTCGAGAAGGAGAACACCACGATCGTCGACGGTTCGGGCAAGAAGGCCGACCTCGAGGGCCGCATCACCCAGATCCGCGCCCAGATCGAGGAGACCACCTCGGACTACGACCGCGAGAAGCTCCAGGAGCGCCTGGCCAAGCTCGCCGGCGGTGTCGCCATCATCAAGGTGGGCGGCGCGACCGAGGTCGAGGTCAAGGAAAAGAAGGATCGCGTTGACGACGCCATGCACGCCACCAAGGCGGCGGTGGAAGAAGGCGTGGTTGCCGGCGGCGGTGCCGCTCTGCTCTACGCGATCCGCGCGCTCGACAAGATCCGCACGGCCAACGACGACCAGAAGGTCGGCGTCGAGATCGTGCGCCGCGCGCTGCAGTCGCCGGTTCGCCAGATCGCCGAGAACGCCGGCTTCGACGGCGCGGTGGTCGCGGGCAAGATGCTCGACCAGAAGGACACCAACTTCGGCTTCGACGCCCAGAAGGGCGACTACGTCGACATGGTGAAGTCGGGCATCATCGACCCGGTCAAGGTCGTGCGCACCGCACTGCAGGACGCCGCTTCGGTGGCGGGCTTGCTGGTGACGACCGAAGCCATGGTCGCCGAGAAGCCCGAGAAGAAGCCGCCGATGGGCATGCCGCCGGGCGGCGACGGTGGCATGGGCGGCATGGACTTCTAGTCCTGCCGACGTCATCGAGAAATGCGAAGGCCGGGGAGCGATCCCCGGCCTTTTTCTTTGGGGCGCGCCGCTGCCTGGCGCATCATGCCGCCGAGGGCCGTGAGACGAATGAGCAGCCATCCCGTTTCCATCAAGGGCGTCGTGATCCACGATGGCTCGGTCCTGCTGCTGCTGAACGAACGCGGCGAATGGGACCTGCCGGGGGGCCGGCCCGATCCCGGCGAGGATCATCGTGCGGCGCTGCGGCGCGAGGTGCGCGAGGAGACCGCGCTCGAGGTCGAGGTCGGCGAGCCGCTCGACGGGCATCTGTTCGAAGTCCTGCCCGGCCGTTTCGTGCGCATCCTGCCCTTCGCCTGCCGCCTGGCGGGAAGGGCCGACGCCGCGCTGAGCCCCGAGCACGTCGAGTTGCGCTGGCAGCCGCTTGCGACATTGGCCGAGGTCATCGCCGGCCGCCCGCTGCCCGCCGGCTATCTCGCCGCGATCCGGGCTTGCAGCTCATGACCCCACACGCGCGTAGCGCGGGCAGGGCTCAGCGGCCGCTGATCCGCCAGCTTGCCTGCCAGCCCTGTTCGCCGAGCGAGCGCCGGGTTTCGAGCTTGAGGAAGCGGTCATGTGCGGCGGCGGCGCCGAGCCACAGCTCGTTCCAGGCATCGAACGCCTTTATTGGATCGGCGAGCTTGAGTTCGCGCACGGCGCGCCAGCCCCGCATGCGCACCTCGCCGTCGGCGACCTCGATCTCCTCGCCTTGCGCGCGGAGCACGTTGGCGAGCCAGCGCGCGAAATCGCCGGCGCTCTGCTCATCGCCGCGCTCCACGTCGGTCGGCAGATCCATGTCGCGCGCCGTCTCTTCGTGGAACTGCAGGCCGACCAGCCGCGCCACGCGGCCGAGCTCGGCCTGGGCTCGGTCGGGACCGAGCAGCTCCTGCAATGTCGGCAGCATGGTGCGCAGATATTCGACGGCGTAGGCGCGGAATGTCCTGACCCGGCGCTCCTCGGGCCAGTTCGCCGTCTCGAGCCTGGGTTGGTTGGCCCAGTCGACGCGCGGCATCTCCTCCTCGCCGTAGGCGAAGCGCACGCGTTCCTCTTCCTTCAGCGGATGGTCGTACTCGTAGTAGTAGCCTTCCAGTCCGGGCAGGCCGTCGACCGTCATGCCGGTGCAGACGAAGCCGAGCTCGGGCCTGCCGAGCGACTGGCCGTTGTGGCCGTGCCAGCCGTGCAGCATGGCGGCCGACACCGCGTGCGGCACCGCGGCGATCGCCGTGCCTTTCCAGATCCAGCGCGGCGGCGGATAGCGCACCCAGGCCTTGCGGTCGCTTTCGCGCAGGTAGCCCGTCTTCACGCCGCCGAGCGCGTTCGAATGATAGTGATAGAGCGCGCACGCCACCGCCGGCGGCTGGTCGGCCAGGCCGAGCTTGCGCAGGCCGGGCAGGAACTTTTCCAGGTGCTGGCGGCGAAAGTGGCGGAACAGATAGTCGCGCGCCGTTTCCTCGCCGCGTCGGGTGACGAGCCCGAGCACAAGTGCGGTCATCAACGCGTTGTAGAGCGTGCCGACGGCCCGGTAGGCGGCCAGCTCAGCCGCCGTAGCCATCGACCAGAATGGCCTTCGACTTGCCGGCCTTCAGACGCATCGCGAGGATCGGCTTGTAGTGCTCGGAGTGGTAGAACTCCTCGGCCTTTTCATAGGTCGGGAACTCCAGCACGACGATACGCGGCGGGGTCCAGCCGCCTTCCAGCGTCTTGGTCTTGCCGCCGCGCACGATGAACTTGCCGCCGAACTTCGCGACCGCGCCCGGCGTGTGCCGGCGATACTCGGTCATCAGCGCTTCGTCGGTCGTCTCGACCTCGACGATGATATAGGCAGCCATTTGGCGTCTCCCTCCCTCATCCCACTTCCATCGGCAGGGCGGGGTCGTTCGACCATTCCTGCATGGAGTTGTCGTACACCGACACGTTCTTGTGGCCGAGAATGGCGGTCAGCACAAATGCGTCCAACGTCGCGGCGATGCCGCCGCCGCAATAGACCATCACCCGCTTGTCCGGCGCGGCGCCGACGCCCTCGAACGCGGCGCGCAATTCGGCGATCGGCTTCAGGGTCCTGTCGGCGCCGAACAGGCTCGCCGCCGGCACGCAGGACGAGCCCGCGATCCTGCCCGGCCGGCCATAGACCACGCCGCCGCTGCCCTTGTGCTGGTCGAGGCTGAGCGCATTGAGGGTCAGCGTATCGTTCCTGCCGATGGCTGCCTTGATGTCGTTCTTGTCGACGAAGATCTCGGGGCGGCCGCGCAAGGTGAGAGTGGCGGGCAGGTAATTGTGCGCTTCGGTCGAGAGCGGGCGGTTCTCCGCCTTCCACTTGTCGAGCCCGCCATCGAGGATCGACGCGTCGTCGAAGCCCACCGCGCGCAGCATCCACCAGATGCGCGTCGCCCAGGTCGGCGTGGCGTGGCTGTAGAGCACGACGAAGGTGCCGTGCCCGATGCCCTTGGCGGCGAAAGCCTTGGTCAGCTCGCCGAGGGGCGGCAGGGTGTAGCGCAGCTTCGACGAGGAGTCGGACAGTTCGCCGGCCAGGTCGAGAAAGGCCGCACCGGGTATATGGCCCTTGTCGTAGTTGGCGCGTCCGCTCTCGGAAATGTAGCCCGCCTGTCCGTCGGTGCGCGGACGCAGGTAGGTCGTGCAGTCGAACAGGCGCAGGCCGGGCGCGCCGAGCTTGCGCGCCAGCTCCTCGGTCGAGAT